>LNEO01000311.1 GCA_001465015.1 Deltaproteobacteria bacterium Ga0077539
ACCCGCTGCATGCGCTGCCTCGCGGCGCATGGCCCGCGACGCTCCTGCGGCGCGCACTGCCCCCGAATTCATTCGGGGGCAGACCCGCAGACCCCGAATTCATTCGGGGGCAGACCCGCAGACCCCGAACGCACGCCGCACACTCGCTGAGCTCCCTGGCTCGACCGTTGGCAATGTGGCGCGCACGATCCGCAATCACACCCGTCTGCGAGGCACAATGCGAGGCAGCTCGCTGCCGCGCCGCCGCTGTCGTCGCTCGCTGCCGCGCCGAGGCTGTCGTCGTATGGAAGTAGATGCACCCGTTCGAAATCAAGTGGAGCATGTGCCCCTGATGGACGGCCGTACGAACAACGCCGAGCAGTCACGGAGAATTTCGGCTGCGCGTGACTCCACCGAACGACGCCGTACCACGGTTGCGAGGCAGCTACCGCGCGGGGCGAACGACAGGAAGACCGAGCTCTTCGCGCAGCGGATCGAGGTCCACCCAGCGCGCGTCGGCATCCCTGTTGGGATCGCCGATCGTTTCCGCTTCGCGCAGCCACTTTTCGACGGAGGCGCGGCCTTCTTCGGTTTTGGCGAGCTCGCGCGGCTTTCCCCCAACGGCGCGGATGTCTCGGTCGAGCATGCCGCGCATGCGATCGAGCGGGCGAGCGATCCGCGTGCTGGTCGGCGATCCTTCGGGCGGGAGCCACTCGGCCAGCACGAGTTCTTGAACGTCTGGCCCGCGTTCACTGGCAAGGGTGTCATTGTCCTTCGAGAGGTCTTCCGCTGAATGCTCGCGGAGGACCGGCGCCTCGCCTAGGAGCGAGTGCAATTTCTCGAGCGTTCGTTCGATACGTTGTCGTGACAGCGCGCGAAGCGTCCATCGGGACTCGAATCCCGGATCGGGAGGAGCGTCCGCGGCGGAGAGCTTCGCGGTGCACTCGAGCGTGTTGTCTGGGGACAACCCCGCGCCCGCCGAGATCCAGATCCAGCTCGTGGGGGAGGTGCGTCGAACGTCCGGCATGCCCGTAATCGCTCGCGCGACGAACAGCGGCGGTGCCCGCAGGTCGAACACGACGCTCGTCGGCTTGGCCTTGTCGCCGTCGCTGGTGACGGGAAAGCGCTTCTTTGTGCTGGCCGCTTCGAGTTGCCGCCCCAGCCGGACGAACGTCCCGTGCGTGATTCCGAGGTGTCGAAGCAGAAATGTCTGGGCGGCGTTTGTGCGCTCTTCCGCGCTCATCGCGGGATCGAAGGCCGGTTCGTCGCCGCGCTCATCGGTCAGCGGGAGGATCTCGCGCATCGACGCGAGCATTTGCTGCGCGGACGGCGCGCAGCTCGGATGCAGCGCGCTGATGATGCTCGGGTAGATCCAACGCTCGGCATCGACGGGAACAATGAGCGCGAGCGCGACGCTCCATCGCGTCAACGATTTCACGTCGTGTTTGTCGGTGACGACGATGTACTCGCGCTCATCGAGCGAGTCGCGCACGACGAGCTTGAGGCGATCATTGTTCATCGCGACGACCGGTCCGAACAGGACCCGAGCGCGGCGGACCCGCTCTACGATGGGGGCTGTGCGGTGGTCGGTTCCGAGCGGCCCGCGCGAGAGCCACTCGACGCCTGGTTGCGCTTGGCCTCGCTCGTCGCTGCCGACAGGGCGAGTCAGCGCGCTCCACATGACGGCAAGGGAGGTTGGATACAGGTCGGATCGCGCGAGGTCCAAGTGCTTCGCGGATCGGCCGAGCTCCGCGGAGACAATGGCCTCTGCGCTCCGCGTGACGATCGATCGGTCGAAGCGTCCCAGGTTGTCGCGAGCCACAGCGCAGAGCGCGCGAAGCGCGAGGATCTCGTCTGGTTCGCGCGCGGTGACTCGAAGAAATCGATCGCGCTCGAGAAACTCGCGGACGAGCTGCGGTGATTGAAAGGGGCCGTGCGACTTCTGGCTCGCGGCTGCGATCGCCTTGCCGTGGCGACGTTGCGGGTGCTTTTTCAATTCGCCCACAATCATAAAGAATTGGTGCCCGCGGTCCCGCCCTCGCGCAGCTCGACTCGAACGGAAGGATCGGACCGCCTCGAGGGCGGCGCGTTCGGGCCTCGCGCCGTGTTCGACCTCGCGGGTCCCCCTCGCGCGGCAACTTGCGCTACGTTCACCGCGGTCGCCCTGATGATGCTTCGCGCTCGCAACTCTGCTCGATGGGGCCTCGCTTCGTGCGCGGTCTTCACTGTGACCTCGCTGCTCTCGGCCTGCACCGCGGCGCCCGCCAACGCGCCGTCGTACGACATCGTTCCCGTGGACGCGGCGTGGGGCGAGGGAGGAGCCCCGATGGGCGCTCCGTGGAGCGAATCTCCCGCGCCCACGGTGCAGGGCGCCGCCGTCGCGCGAGGGTTCTTCTTGCGACGATACGCGACCGTCGTTTCGCCGCGATCGATGTCGCTCGCGCCCAACGGCGACGTGTTCGTCACCTCGCCCGCGCGCATGGCCCCTGGCGGAGAGGGGGGAGGCCCGGGGGCCATCCTCGTGCTCAGCGACGACGACCGCGACGGCGTCGCAGAGATCCACACGTTTGCCGAGGGAGTCGCCGACGTTCACGCGGTGGCCGTGCGCAACGGGTATGTATACTTCACCTCGGACGCGGCGCTGTTTCGCACGCCCTACGCGATGGGTATGCGCCGCGAGGCCAACGGGATGCGCGAGCGCGTGTTCGCGTACCCGGCCAACGTCGACGCGCGCTGGACGCACGGCGTCGATGTTCGCGCCGACGGCACCGTGATCACCTCGCGCGGCGTGTGGGGAACATCCCGCGAGTGCGGCCCCCGCCCGGAGGCCGGCGAAATCTATCGCGTCGACTCCATGACGTCGTCCCGCGTCGTGCAGGGGCTGCGCAATCCGCTCTACATCCGCTGCCATCGCAGCAACCCTCTTTGCATCGCCGCCGAGCTCGGCGACGACCGCGGCCCCACCTGGGGCGCGCTCGAAAAGCTCATCGCGATCGAAGAGAACACGCAGGACGTCGGGTTTCCGTGCTGCATCACGCAGTCGCGAGCGACGCCGTACAACGGCGGCAACGTGTTCGACTGCTCGTCGGTCACCGCGGGCGTCGCGACCTTTACGCTGCAGCTCACTCCCTTCGGCCTCGATTGGGAGCCCGGCGTCTGGCCGGGCCCCTTCAACAACGGGATCTTCGTCGCGCTGCACGGCAGCTTCTACAGCAACCCCCGCTGGGAGGGCGCCTCGGTCGTCTTCGCCACGACGGACGCCGCGGGAAAGCCCACCGGCGCGTTCATGCCCTTCTTGCTCGGGTTTGGTCCGGGCGGATCTCCGCTCGAGCGCCCCGCGGACGTGCTCTTCTCCAACGACGGTCGCTTGTTCGTGGCCGACGATCGAGCGGGCGCCGTCTACTGGATCGCGCCCGACGATCTGCGCCGTCGTTGAGAGACGTCACGGAGTCTCTCGCATCTCAGTCCGTACACAGAGTGAACTCATGAACAACCGTCGGTATCTCTCGTCCGTCGCCGCGAGCGCTTTGATTGTGTGTGTCGCGAGCGCCTGTCAGCGCGGTCCCGCCGAGCCTCCTCCTGGCTCGCGGGTCGAGTCCCCGTCGAGCGCGCAGAGACCTGCGAATCCCCAAGCGGGCGCCGCGGCCAATCCGCACGCGGGCGCGCCCGCCGACCCGCACGCGGGCCTGGGGCTTCCGCCGCCCTCGGGCAACAGCGCGCCTCCGCTCGCCAACCCCGCGGCGGCCGCGGGGGGAGACACGGTGACGCAGCTCGAGTGGGACGACCCGCCCGGCTGGCGTCGCGAGCAGCCAGCGTCTCCCATGCGTCGCGCGCAGTACAAAGTGAGCAAGGTCGGCGCGGACCCAGCGGACGCCGAGGTGACGGTGATCACGTTTGGCGGCGGTCAGGGCGGCGGCAACGAGGCCAACATCCAGCGTTGGCTCGGCCAGCTCGAGCAGCCCGACGGAAGGCAGACCACCGACGTCGCGCAGCGCCGGTCGCTCACCGTGGCGGGGATGAACGTGCTCGTCGTCGAAGCGCCTGGTCGAATCCGCGGCGGATCGATGATGCCGGGCATGGCTGCGGCGCCGGCGTTCGACCGGGGAAGGCTTCTGGCGGCCATCGTCGAGACGCCGAACGGGCCGTGGTTCTTCAAGCTCACGGGGGGCGACGAGACCGTGACCTCGGCGCGAACCGCGTTCGAGACGATGCTGCGATCGATTCGTCGCAGGTAGAGAGCGGGGACGAACGACAGCGCGGGGGAAAGAGCGGGGACAAAGAGCGGGGAAAGAGCGGGGACAAAGAGCGGGGACAAAGAGCGGGGACGGTCCTCAATATCGTTGCGAATAGTTGAGTTATTGAGGACCGTCCCCGACCGCCTTCGCAACGAATAGTTGAGTTATTGAGGACCGTCCCCGACCGCCTCAGTCCCCGACCGCCTCGTCCCCGTCTCTACCCCTTCACGACGATCATCGGCTCGAGCCTCGCGACGCGCCTGGCGAGGCCCGCTCGCTCGACGACGCTCACCACTTCGGCGACGTCTTTGTACGCCTCGGGCATCTCTTCGACGACCGCGTTGACGCTCGAAGCCCTCAGCGCGATGCCCTTGGCGTTGAGCGCTTTGAGCACGCTCGACCCCGTGGCTCGGGTCTTCGCCTCGGCTCGCGAGAGCAGCCTGCCGGCGCCGTGGCAAGCAGAGCCGAAGGTCTCGAGCATGGCTCCCTGCATTCCGCAGAGCACGTACGAGTATCGGCCCATGTCGCCGGGGATGATCACCGGCTGCCCCATCGCGCGGTAGCGCTCGGGGAGCTCGTCTCTGCCCGGCGCGAACGATCGCGTGGCGCCCTTTCGATGGACGAGCACACGTTTTCGAGTCCCCGGTGAAATCTCGTGCTCTTCCCACTTGGCGATGTTGTGGCAGACGTCGTAGACGAGCGGCGCCTCGATGAACTTGCGCCGCGTCCCGAGGGCCTCGGCGATCGCCTCGATGGCGCGGTGCGCGAGCAGGGCGCGGTTGGCGTAAGCGAAGTTGGCCGCGGCCGCCATGGCCGCGAGGTACGCCTCGGCCTCGTCGCTCCCGAGGGGCGCGCACGCGAGCTGCCGATCGACGAGCTCGATGCCCGCCTTCTTCGCGGCGCGCAGCATCGCGGGCGTGGACTCTTCGCACACCTGGTGGCCGAGCCCGCGCGAGCCCGAGTGAACGAGCATCGTGACGGCTCCCTCGCGAAGCCCGAAGCACTCGGCAGCCTCGCGGTCGTACACCTCGACGATGCGGTCGATCTCGAGGAAGTGATTGCCCGATCCCAGCGAGCCGATCTGGTCTTCGCCTCGCTCGCGGGCTCGGCGGCCGACGCGGTCGGGGTCTGCGCTCTCGAGAGCCCCGCCGTCTTCGATCCGCTCGAGGTCTTCATCGCTGCCGATGCCGATGGCGGCGAGCGTCCGCGCTCCGCCTGCGAGGATCGCGTCGAGGTCGTCGAGCCTCACGTCTTTGCGCGCGACGCCCATCCCCGCAGGGACTCCCCGCTGCAGCGCGTCGGCGATCGCGCTCTTGTTCGCTTCGATGCGCTCGTACTCGACGCCGAGCGCGTGCAGCCTGACGCCGCAGTTGATGTCGAAGCCGATGCCCCCCGGCGAGACCACGCCGCCGTTGTCCGGGTCGAACGCCGCCACGCCTCCAATGGGAAACCCGTACCCGCGATGGATGTCGGGCATCGCGAGGACTCTTCCGACGATGCCCGGCAGCGACGCGACGTTGGCGACCTGGCCCGCGCCGCCGTCGCGCACGATGTCCTTCATGAGCGTCGCATCGGCGTAGATCACGCCTTCGACCTTCATCTTCTGTTGGATCGGGACGCGCCAACGAAGCTCGTCGATGGGTTCGATGCGAAAGGGGTCTTTCAAGTTGTTCCTCGAGCGGCGCGCACCTGTGCTTCGCCGAAGAGCGTAGCGCAAGGGCCGTTATGCGTCGTCGTCATCGACCCGCTTGAAGTCGAGGCAAGCCTGCGGGCGGGCGACGTTGAGACACGCGGCTGGCTCTGGATCCCGCCGCCGAATGATGCTCAGGCACGTCCGAAAGATCCGATGATCCTCCCGTCGTCGCTGGACACGTTGTCGGCTCGCGTCCGGCGTGCCGTTGGCGTCGGGCTGCGTCTCTGCGTCGTGGGGTGGCTCGCTCGCGTCGTCGACGGCGCCTTGCGCGTCGGTCTCGATCAGCGGCGGTGTGAGGCAGGGGACCGGAGTGATCTCTGGGCTCGTGTCGAGCGTCCCGTGAATCGCGGGCTCGAGGCACGGGCGAAAGGGGTTGGGCAGGCTGTCGCAGTGCTGCATGGCGAGCCCTGCCAGCGCAGAGGTGACCAGCATCTTGCGTCGCGCGAGGATCGCGGCGCGGTCGAGGCTGTCGTCTTCGTCGTCGCGAACAGAGTCGTCTCTGCGCGGCGCGTCCTGGTCGGAGTGTTGGTTCATGGAGAGACCCTGTGAGACGCACGAGGGTGCCTCGCGGCCTCCTTCACTGACGAGCAGATCCCGAAGGAGCGACGACGAACGCAGAGGCTTGCTCTGCTCAGAACTGCGCGGTCCAGCCGAGGCTGGCGCTCGTAGGGGTGACGGCGATCAGTGGAAATCCTTGCAATATAGAGGCGTTTCGAGGTCGTTCGTCGCCCTCGCGCGAGGCCGTCGCGGTCAGCTCGTGCCCGATCGACATTCCGACGAAGGGAAAGAACAGCGCGATCGCGCTCGTCACTTGAATGACCCCAGCGTTGCCGCTGAATCCGCTGAGGCCGCTGAAAAGTCCGCTTCCGAGCAGCCCGAGCCAGAACCCCCCAAAGGTGGCCCAATACGAGCCTCGGACGCCCAGGCGGCTCGCGCCGTACACGAACGCGGCTGGGGCGAGAAACGTCGTGCCGATCCCGAGCGTCGCGCCGATTCCGGCGATGAACGCCGAACCGCCGGAGCCGCAGGAAAGCCCGCATAGAATCAGCGGGCCCGCGACGCCGATGGCCGTGAGTCCCGAGCCGATGACGAGCCCTCCGAACGCGGCGAGGTTTCCGATCGCGACCCTGACGCCGCGCGTGCGCGTGATGATGGCCTCTTGCTCTACCGCAGAGAGCGTCGCGCGATTCGTCTCTGGGTCGTCGCGCAGAAGCGGGTAGCGCACCGCTGAGACGAACATCGGTTCGAGCACGAGCGGGGGGCGTTGCGGCGTCGTGAAGGGGTGCACCGCTGGAGGGTCGGCCGTGGTGACCGCGATGGCGGGCAGGCTGTCCGACGTGCCCGACGAGTCGGTCGTGTCCGACGAGATCGCGAGCGGCGGATCGTTGGCGTTGGGGCTGCTCGACTGCGCGGACGCGGTTTGCGCGACGAGCCACGATGAGGTCGCCAAGAGCGCAGCGAACACGGGCGAGCGCCTCATCCGAACGACCCTCCGAGCGAGAGCGTCGCGCTGTTGTTTCCCGCAGTGACCGAGGGCCAGAGCAGCACCGGCGCGCGGCTCGTGGCGGCGCTCGACGAGAACGATCGCTGCGTGAGCTCGTACGCGAGGGCTTGCCCTGCGAACCCGAAGAGCGGCGCGAGCACGGAGGTGGCAGCGATGTAGCCGCCCAGTTGAAAAGATGGCCCTGCGAGCCCGATCGGGATCGGAATGAACCCGAGCACGGCGCCTCCGACCATTCCTCCGAGCGCGGCGAGGTACGAGCCTCGGCCGTGGGTGAGCATCCCTGCTCCGACGTAGCTCAGCGGCGAGAGAAGGACCGCGGTGACCGCGCCGGAGATCATCGTTGCTTCGAAGACGCCTCCGCCCGGTCGCGCGTTGATGCCCACGAAGAACAGGGGGAGCGAGACCACCAACGAGCTGGTGCCCAGGCTCGCCAACGTTCCGAGGGCGATCCGCTCGAGCTGGTGTTGCCTGGCGGGGTCAGCTGTCGTCCGGATCGGGGGCTCGTCTGATTGCGCGTGCGCCTGCGTCGATAGGGTGAGCACGCACGTAGCGACGAGTGAAGCGAGTCTTCGCACCACAGGGATCGCGGCATTGTACCGCGATCCAGAGAATCATTTCGTCCGTGAACGACCAGGAGCGCTCGCGAGCGCCCCCCTCGCGAGCGCTCACCCGTGGCCGCGATAGCCGATGCGGTGGGTGTGCGGCTTTCCCTGAAACGAGACGGTGACCTCGAGCGTGTCGCCGGTCTTGCGCGCGAAGTACGGAGGATGCGCGGCGCACGGGATGCGATCGATGCGCTGGGCTCCCTCGGCGGTGAGCCAATAGACGTCGACCGTCGAAAGATCCCCGTGGGGGTCTGCGTCGATCGGCGAGTAGAGCGCGTGCATGGCGAGGACGCGACCCTCGTAAAATGACTCGAATCCCAGCGATTTGTAGGTGAGCGCGCTCCACTCGGACACCGAGGGAAACAGCGGACCGAGGTCCTTCAAGGTCGGCGCGTGTCGATGCAAGAACTTCACGAGCAGGTCGTACTCACCGCCGTCGATCTTCGGGAGCTTCGGCGAGCTGGTGACGGGCGGGTAGCTGGCGACGTCCGCCGTGGCGAACTCGACGTGCACACGAAATCGATCGGCGAGGCGGGGCTCGTCGATTTCGCGATCGTCGAGGTGCTTGAGCATCCACTGAAACGGCGAGAACGGCCCGATGGCGCGGCGTCGTCCGCCCTCTTGCACGAAGCGGTCGACCCGCGACTCCCAGAGGGGGTTGCGCGCGCTCCACGCGCAGCCGTGGGCGCGGACGGCGCACTCGCCCACGAAGAGGGCGCCGTGAATGATCGCGTTGAAGAGCACGTTGCCCTGGTCCTCGGGCGACGAGCGGGACACCCATGCGTCGCGGCGGCGGCGGTCGAGCGCCTGGCCGAGCCGCGCGACGCCCGCGCCGTCGAAGGTCAGCTCGGTCCCGAGCAGCGCGGGCGCGTTGCGGGCGAAGAGCTCCGCGCCCTCGGTCAGGTGCGCGGTGATCGACGGGTTGTTCGCCGGATTGGCGTCGGCGTCTACGGCGTGGTGATAGTCGCGGCGGGCGCTTTCTGGGTAGTGCCCGAGAAACCAGCGCTCGAACCAGCCCTGCGCATGCACAGAATCCATGAGTCGCGCGAAGGGATAGCATCGATTCTCCCGCGGAGAACGCCGCAACGCTCCTGGGATTCGCGGTACGCTCGGCTCGCTCGTTCGATGACCCTTCCGGCCCTCGCTGGACCGTACACCGCGCGCCTCGCGCTCAGGCCGCTCGCGACAAAGGACGCGCGTGAGCTCTTGTCGATCGTGGCGATCTCGCGCGCCGAGCTCGGTCGCTTCATGACGTGGCCTCGCGAGATGACCGACCTCGAGCACGCTCGTCGCTTCATCGCGCTCGGACGAGAGGGGTGGCTCACCGAGCGGACCGCGCGCTTCGGGATGATCGACCGCGCGACGGGAGAGCTGCTCGGGACGGTCGAGCTCGACGCGGTGGACTTTCGTCGATCGCAAGCAGAGCTGGGCTACTGGATTCGCACCGACCGCGCCGGGCGCGGGTTTACGACAGAGGCGGCGCGCGCGGCGTTGTTCTACGCGTTCGGCACCCTCTCGCTGCACAAGGTTCGCGCGGACGTCGCCGTGGGAAACACGCCGTCAGCGCGCGTCCTCGAGAAGCTCGGGTTCTCTCTCGAAGGGACGCTGCGCGAAGATCGCCCCATCGGCGGAGTGTTCACCGACCACTGGCGCTACGGGCTTATCGCGCGAGATTTCACGGCGTCGATCGCGCCGACGCGCGGGCCGGTGGTGCGGTAGTCTCCGCGTCGGATGGCAGACACGCAGCCCTCGCCGGACGCGCACGCGCACGATTCGCATTGCCCTCACTGCGGTGCGGACCGCGACGCAGGGCGCACCTGCCCCGTGTGCGAGCTCGCGTATGATGCACACGAAATCAAGACCGCTCCCACGCTGATCGGCGCCTTGTGGCAGTCGGGGCGCCTCGCCGTCGGCCTCGCAGCAGCGCTGCTGCTCCTGTCGATGCTCGTTCCCTTCGCGACCATGACGTCGACGATCGCGCCGCGGCCGATCGCGATCCCGGTGACGCTCGTGGACATGATGCTCCAGTCGGGGCCGCTCGCGCGAGAGGTCAAGTCCTTCACAGTGGTCGCGGTGCCCCTCGCGGCCGCGCTGATGGCGCAGTTTCTCTTCTCTCGAAAGACAGGAGGGGCGATGCGCGCGACGCGGCCCTTGCTGTTCGTGTTGTCCGCGCTGCCGCTGTTCGCGATGGTCACCGGCTACCTGCGCCTGAGCCGCGCGCACAGGTACGTGGTCGCGCTCGGCGTCGCGCCGTGGCTCGTCGCCGTCGCAGCCGTGTTCGGCGTCATCGGCGCCGTACAATTCGGCACCGGCGTCCCCGAGAAGCGTCGTCGCGCGCAGTCCGTCCAGGCGAGCGACGACGATTGAACCCGCGCTTCGATCGAACATCACCGCTGTGATGTTCGATCGGGATCCGCGTGGGCTACCCGTTCTTCTTCGCAAACTCGTCGGCGAAGCTCGCCAGCGCGCTCACGGTCGCCACGTCGACAGCGTTGTAGATGCTCGCGCGCAGCCCGCCGACGGACCTGTGCCCTTTGAGCCCGACCATTCCCTGGGCTTTGGCCTCGGCGACGAAGCGGTCTTCGAGCGCCTCGGAGGCGAGGCGCCACACGACGTTCATCGTCGAGCGAGACGCGCGCTCGACCGGGCAGCGATAGAAGCCCTCGTGCCGATCGAGCGCCGCGTACAAGACCGCCGCCTTCTCGCGGTTGCGCGCTTCGATCGCCGGAAGTCCGCCGACGCCGTCGATCCACGAAAGGACGTTGCGCACCATGTAGATCGCGAACGTGGGAGGCGTGTTGTAGAGCGAGTCGTTCTTCTCGTGCGTCGCGTAGCGAAAGATCACGGGGATGTCCGTGCGCGCCCCAGCGAGCAGGCTCTTCTTCACGAGCGCGATGAGCACGCCCGACGGGCCGAGGTTCTTCTGCGCGCCCGCGTAGATCATGTCGTAGCGAGAGACGTCGAACGGCTTCCACAGAAAGTCCGAGGACATGTCCGCGACGAGGGGACGCCCCTTGGGGTCGAGGTCCCAGTGCCACTGCGTTCCGTACAGCGTGTTGTTGCTCGTGACGTGCACGTACGCCGCGCTCGGGTCGATCGACACTTCGTCTTGCGTCGGGACGCGGGTGTACGTCCCGTCGCGCTTGGTCGTGCACGCCACGCGCGCAGATCCCACGCGCTGCGCTTCTTCCAGGGCCTTCTCGCTCCATCCTCCGGTGATCACGTAGTCCGCGGACTGTCCTGGCGAGAGGAAGTTCATCGGCACCTGCGCGAACTGCTGGCTCGCTCCGCCGGTGAGAAACAGCACCGCGTACTCGTCGGACACGCCGAGCAGCTTGCGTAGCAGCGAGATCGCCTCGCGGTGCACGGCCTCGTAGTCCTTGCCGCGGTGGGAGTGCTCCATGATGGACATCCCAGAGCCGTTGAAATCGAGGAGCTCGTCGCGCGCCCGCTCGAGGGCGGGCAGCGGGATCGCCGCGGGACCAGCGTTGAAATTGAGTGCGCGCTTCATCGGTGTTCGCGCGCGAATGTACCGCGAGTACCCATCGTTGCGCTTTCGGGTACATTGTTCGCGTGTTTTGCCCAGCGTGTGGGACGCAGCTCCCCGAGACTGCGAAGTTCTGCCTCGAGTGCGGCGTGAAGCTGTCGACCTTCGCCCCCGGCGTTCATCCCGAAACAGGAGGCAACCGCACGGCCCCGGTCGGCTCCCCAGCAGTCTCGAGCCAGACCGAAGCGCCCGCGTCATCCATCGCGTCGCCCCCCGCGCAAACAGCGCAAGCAGCGCAAGCAGCGTCTGCGCCGGGACGAGCGCCGTCTTTGCACGGCGCGCGCTCGTCGCAGCCCGCGGGCTCGACCGGGACGACCGGCGCGCCGATCGCGGGGCCAGCGGTGTTCGTCGATCCCGGCGACGACGCGGTGATCGTTCCGATGGCAGGGCCATCGAAGAAGTCGCTCGCGCTCGCCGGCGCAGGGATCGCGGTCGTGAGCCTGCTCGTCGGCGCTGTCGGCGCGTGGCGCGCGGTGAAGGCGAGCCGCCCGCAGACCACCACCGCGCCGCCGCTTCAATCCGAGTCGTCCGTCGCGTTGCTCGAGACGCCTCACTCGCTTCCGCACGCCGACCAGTCCTCGCAGCCCGCCACTGGGGGCGGACGCGGCGCTGGCGGCAGGCCGACGCAAGGCGGCGGCAACGGTGGCGGCGGCGGAAGCGGCGGAAGCGGCAGCGAAAATCCAGGCAACACGAATACTGGTGCTGCTCGTTCTGGCGCGGGCGCGGGCGGCAATGGCGGCGCGGGTTCTGCCGCGCAGGGCGGCGCCAGCGCGACTGCGGGAAGCGGGCCGAGTCGTACCAACGGCGGTTCGACCGCCAGCGCTGGATCCACCAGACCCACCGAAGGAAACAACAACGGTGCCGCGGCTGGCTCGGGCGGCACCACGGCGTCCGCTGGCAACACCGCAAGCGCAGGTGGCAGTGGCAGCAGTGGCAGCAGTGGCAGCAGTGCAGGCAGCGGCAGCGCTGGCAACATGGGGGGAGGCTCGGGCGAAATTGGCGGTTCGGCGGGCGTCGAGGGAACGGGGATGCGCGGTCCGCGCGCGCCTGCGTCGGGTGGCTTCGTCGAGGGAGACTCCACGGACGCGACCGGGACGCTCAGCCCATCGGCGTTTACCTTTGTGTATCGCCACTACCGCTCGCAGATCGCGAGCTGTCACTCGAGCGTCACGCGAGGCGGACAAGAGGTGAACGGCGTCCTTCGGCTCCGCGTTCGCATCGGAACGGACGGCCACGTCGTGCGCACGCGCGTCCTCGAGAACTCGACGCGCAACGAGGCCCTCGCGACATGTGTGCAGAATCAAGTGCGCTCGTGGCGCTATCCCCAGCCCGAGGGCGGCGAGGTCGAGGTCGACTATCCGTTCGGCTTCGGCAACTGACGGGCGCTGTAGACGTTGACGACGCGCGGCGGTAAAAAGCGCGCCGCATGAAGCTCGAAGACCTCAAGATCATCGTCACGGGTTCGGCCCGTGGCATGGGCCGTCACTTTTGCGTCCGCCTCGCTGAGGCCGGCGCGCAGGTCGCCGCGGGCGACGTCGACGAGGCGGGCCTCGCGTCGCTCGTCGAAGAGACCAAGGACTGCAAGGGCAAGGTCCACGTCCGCAAGCTCAACGTCGCGGACGAGGCCGAGATCGGCGCCTTCGTCGACTGGGCCAACACCGTGATGGGCGGCCTCAACGGCCTCATCAACAACGCCGGGATCCTCCGCGACGGACTTCTCGTGAAGAAGTCTCGCGAGACGGGCGAAGTCACCAAGCTCTCCAAGGACCAGTGGGACGCCGTCATCGGCGTCAACCTCACGGGCGCGACCCTGATGGTCCGCGACGTGGTCGCGAAGATGGCGAGCAGCAACCAGAAGCCTGGCGTGGTGGTCAACATCTCGTCGGTCGCGCGCCACGGCAACCGCGGTCAGTCCAACTACTCTGCGGCCAAGGCCGCGCTCGCGGCCAACACGTTCACGTGGGCTCGCGAGTTTGCGCCGCTGGGCGTGCGCGTGACGGCGATCGCTCCGGGCATGATCGAGACGCCGATGACGCAGGGGATGAACCAGAAGGCTCGCGACGCGCTCGTCGCGGCGATCCCGGTGGGCCGGATCGGCTTGCCCGAGGACATCTGGCTCGCGGTGCGGTTCTGCATCGAGTGCGACTACGTCAACGGCAGGACATACGACGTCGACGGCGGATTGACGATGTGATTCACCCGTCGCAGTCGCTGCCGACGCTGTCGATCGCGGACGCCGAAGCGATCGTCCGCGAGCCGGTCTTCTCGGTGACGCCCCTCGGACAAGGGGCTCGCTCGCGCGTCTACCGCGTCGAGACCGAAGAGGGCCTCGTGCGCGTCGTGCGACTGACCCGCGCTGGATCGGGGAGGATCGAGCGAGAGGCCTTCGTCGAGCGATCGCTCGAGTCGGCCGGATTGAAGAGCGCTGTCCCCGTCGTGACGTGCGCGCGGGTGACGCACGGGTCGCTCGCGCGCGAGTGCGACGTGGTGACGATGCGCGAGGTGAAGGGCGCTGCCCTGGCGACGGCCTTGCGCAGCGCGCTCGGGGCCGAACGCGAGGGGCTGTTCGAGCGCTTCGGCCGCGGGCTCTCTGCGATTCACGGCGTCGAGCTCTCGGGGTTCGGGCTGCTCGACGCTGGCGGAAAGGGCCCGTACGAGCGCTGGGCGCCGTGCTTCGAGGCGACCGCGCGCGCGGCGCTCGAAGAGCTGAGGGTCTCGCCGCTGTCCGAGCTCTACGGGCGCGCCGAAGAGCGGCTGCGTTCGCTGGTCGACGCGGCTTCGTTCGACGGGGCTCCGAGGCTCTTGCATGGCGACGCGCAGCCGATGAACGTGCTCGCGCAGCAAGGGGCCATCGTCGCGTGGCTCGATTGGGAATTCGCGAGCGGGGGCGACCCTCGGTACGAGCTCTCGTATGTCGAGACGGTCTTCGAGCGGGGCTGGGCGCCGTGGGCCGAAGACGACGAGCGGGCTCGATGGAGAGCGGCGTTCTACCGGGGATACGGCGGGGATCCCTTCGAGCACGACCTCGAGCGACTGCGCGCGTACGCGCTCGTCCACGCGCTGCGCTCGACCGAGTACTCGTCGGTGATGGCTCCGACGCTCGCGCCCGCGCTTCGAGAGGTCAGCATGCGCGAAATGCGCGTCCGGGTGCTCGGGCTCCTCGACGAGTGATCGGAGGGCACACGCGCGCTCCCCTCGACGAACGAGCGCCGTCGTCGCATACCGGAGGCGTTCGATGATCCAGCCGCTCACGGTCGATGGCGCAACGTTGCGCGTGCTCTCGTCGGTGGACGAGGTGTCCGCGAGCGAGTGGGACGCGCTGCACAGCGACGAAGACTCGCCCTTCGTCGAGCACACGTTTCTCTCGTGCCTCGAGCGATCGGGCTGCGCGACGCGAGAGCGGGGATGGACGCCTTCTCACCTCGTGTGGAGCAGGGGCGGCGAGGTCGTCCTCGCGATGCCTGCGTACGAGAAGAGCAACTCGGAGGGCGAGTTCGTGTTCGACTGGGGCTGGGCGGACGCGGCGATGCGCGCGGGGATCGAGTACTACCCGAAGCTCGTCGTGGCCGTTCCGTTTACGCCCGTGACGGGGCGGCGGCTCTTGCGGGCGTCAGGGCTGTCGCTCGACGACGCGGCGAAGCTCGCGCTCGCGGGGATTCGACAGGTCGTCTCGCAGCGCAAGCTCTCCTCTGCGCACGTGCTCTTCCCTCGCGCGGACGAGTGCGAAGCGCTCGAGCGCCAGGGCATGGCTCGTCGCGAGGGCGTGCAGTTTCATTGGAACAACGAGGGCTACCGCTCGTTCGACGATTTTCTCGCGCGATTTCAGGCGAAGAAACGCGCCGCGCTCAAGCGCGAACGCGCTCAAGTCGCCAAGGACGCGCTTCGAATCGAGACCCTCCGCGCAGACGCGCTCGACCCATCGATGGCGCCCGAGCTCTACCGGCTCTATCGAACGACGGTCGACAAGTTCAGCTGGGGACGCAGGTACCTCAACGAAGCGTTCTTTCGCGCGCTGCTCGAGCGCTGGCGGCATCGCGTCGAGTTTGTGCGCGCCGTCGACGACAAGGGCGCGGTGATCGCAGGTGCCTTCAACGCGACCCGCGGCGCGAGGCTCTACGGCCGCTACTGGGGAGCCTTCGAAGAGCGCCCGTTCTTGCACTTCAACGTCTGCTACTACCACTCGATCGACGACGCGATCGCCCGCGGACTCACGGTGTTCGAGCCGGGCGCGGGCGGCGAGCACAAGCTGGCGCGCGGCTTCGATCCGACATGCACCTACAGCGCTCATTGGATCGAAGACGAACGGCTGGATCGCGCGGTGAGGGCGTTTCTCGCGAGGGAGGTCGTCGCGGTGCGCGCCGCGGTCGAGCGCGAGCTCGCCGAGAGCCCGCTGCGACGAAAGGGCGCTGCGCAGGGCGAGGGGTAGCCGACGACGGAACCTCCAACCCCCGCGAGTGCTCGTGAGACACTGGGTGGTGATCGTGAGTCCATCGAGAACAACATGGCAGCACCGTGCGGCGTCCTGGGTGCTGCGCGCGGTCCTCGCGTGCTCGACAGTGTTGCTCGCTCCCACGCGGGCAGCGGCGCAATCCGCGCGGCGGGCGCCAGAGAGCAGCGACGATGCGACGCAGCAGTTTCGAGACGGCGTGCGCGCGTTGCAGGACAACCGCTTCGCCGACGCGGCGCGGATCTTCGAGTCGCTGCGTCGGGCGCAGTCGAGCGCCGCGACGCTGTTCAACCTCGCGACGGCGTATCGAGGGCTCGGTCGCGTCCGGGACGCGCTCGAGTGCCTCGATCACTACCTCGAGCTTCCTGTGGAGACCGGGGCGTTGCCCGCGGACGCGGTTCGACAAGAGATCGCCCGTCTTCGCGCGTCGCTCATCGTGTTGAACCTCGCGGTCGAGCGACCGACCGCCGGAGTGAGCGTCTCGATCGACGGAAGAGCGCAGATCGACGGACAACGCGCGTTCGAGCTCGACCCCGTGGCGCACATCATCGAGGTGGCTTCGACGGGGTACGGCTCGGCGCGCATCGAGGTGGACGGGACGCCAGGGCAGCGGATTTCCAGGACGATTTCGCTCGTGCCGATCGGTCCTCGCCTCGTGGTCGAAGCCGACGCGCCGGGCTCGCGCGTGCGCGTCGACGGCGCGGACCGAGGGAGGAGTCCGCTCGAGCTGGAGCTCGCTCCAGGGAGTCACTCGATCGTCGTCGATGCTGCGGGTTACGAGCGCACGAGCCGAGAGGTAGTCCTCGGTCCTTCGGGCGTGGTGCGGCTCTCGCTCTCGCTCTCGCGCTCGCGCTCGCTTTCGCGGGGGGCGCAGCCGTCGTCGAGACCCTGGCTCGTTCCTGTCATCGCGGGGACGGCGAGCGCGCTCGTCGTGGCCGCTGTCGTCACAGGGGTGATCCTCGCGGTCAACGCCGAGCCGCCCGTTGATGGGGCGTACTCGCTCGGCGTGCTGAGGGAGCCGACGCGATGACTCGAAGGATCGTCGCGCTGTCGTTTTCGTGCGCTGCGATGGCGCTCGCGTCCTGCGCTCGGCCGAATCCGACGCAGGTCGTCTTCGAGCTCACATCTCGAGCCCCACAATCGATCGAACGCGGAACGCTCGTCGTCTCTCGTCAGGGCGCGACCGACAGCTTCGGCCCGCCGATCGCGGTCGATGCGCTCGACGCTCAGCTGCTCGTTCGTCTGTCGCGCGTCGACGACCCCGCGCCGCTCGTCTTTACGTACACAGGAACGGCGGTGTCGAATCGACCCATTCGCCAGCGGGCTCGCGTGCGCTTCATCCGCGAACAGACCGTGTTCGCGTCGATGTCGATCGACCCCGATTGCACGACGGAGCGCGAAGCAGCGTGCGCGGCCATGGGCGACTTGACCTGCGGCGCGGGCGCGTCGTGCGTCGCGATCGATGTTCCTGTGCGCGAGCGACTGCCAGACGGCGGATTCGCGCCGCTCGATGCGACGGTGGACGCACAAGTTGATGCGACGGTGGACGCGCAAGTGGATGCGACGGTGGACGCGCAAGTGGATGCGACCGTTGACGGCTCGATGGACGCGGACAGCGGCGACGTGAGGTCGGATCGGCCCATCGATTCGCGGGACGACGTCGTCACCAATCCTCCCTTGGACGTCGTCGACGCGAGGGTCGACGTGGTCGACGCATCGGACAGCGGCGCGCTTCCGCCTCCGCGCTTGATCGCGCCGATATCGACCAGCGTGGTCATGACGCGGACGCCTCGCTTTCAGTTCACGCCTTCGCCGGGAGTGGTCACACACACAATCGAGTTCTGCTCGGATCGATCGTGCTCGACGGTCCTCTCGCAGGTGCTGATCGGCATGGTGTCGTTCACTCCTACCGTGCCGCTCGGTCCGGGCTGGGTGTTCTGGCGCATGCGCTCGAGGATCGGCGCCGTCGTCGGCCCGCCGTCGCCAGTGTGGCAGGTGTACGTCCCCAACGGGCTCATCTCGAGTCGAGCGACGACGCACGGCGGGACGATCGATCTCGACGGCGACGGGCTGTCCGAGCTCGTCAGCGGAGCTTTTCGCGCTTCCGGTGTGGCAGGCACCGAAGCGGGGCTGTTTCGGTTCATGTATGGCCATCGCAGCGGGGACACGAGGCGCTTCGGCAGCGTCGTTGGGACGCAAGCGCGAGGTCACCTCGGAATCGCGATCGCCTCTGCGGGCGACGTCAACGGTGACGGCTACGGTGACTTGATTGTTGGTGCTGATAATGAAGGCGCGTCGGACGCCGGGCGAGCGCATTTGTTCTTCGGCGGACCGACGGGCATTCGACTGACCTCCGATCGGACTCTCGTCGGGCCGGTAGCCGGCGGTCGATTCGGCGCCGCGGTCGCTGGGCTCGGTGACGTCAACAGCGACGGCTACGGCGACGTCGCGATCGGCGCTCCAGGAAACGCGACGCGAGCAGGGCTCGTGTACCTCGTCTTCGGCGGTCCGTTCCTCGCGCTGCACGGCACGACGATCTCTTCGACGCGCGTGGGCGACGGCTTCGGCTCGGCCCTCAGCGCGGGAGACACAAACGGCGATGGCTTTGCTGAGCTCGCGATCGGCGCTCCTGGCGCGGCGAACGGAGCGATGACCAACGCAGGCGCAGTCGAGTTGCATCGATACAACGTGGGGACGAGCCGCTTCGAACCGATCACGGCGCTCGCTGGCAGCGAGGCAAACGCGCAGTTCGGCACGAGCGTCGCGCTCAACGGAGACCTCAGCGGAGACGGCCTCGCGGATCTCATCGCGTCGGCGCCTGGTCTCAGTGCTGGGGCGGGAGGCGTCGCGGTGCACCTGGGTCGCACGACGCCCGGCGTCGACGCGATGCCGTTCTTCACGAACGCCGGAGCGAGCGGTGATGGCCTCGGCAACTCGGTGACGCACCTCGGCGATCTCACTGGCGACGGGATCGGTGACTTCGCAGCGGGGGCTTGGACGGCGTCGTCCAACAACGGTCGTTGGATCGTCTACGCCGGCTCGAACACGACGCGCCCGACGGTGTGGTTCACGAGAAACAGCGCCAGCGCGGTGCAGATGGGCTCGCGCGTCGGTGGTGTCGGCGATTTCAACGGTGACAATCTGGCGGACCTTGCCTTCTCGGCGTGGCTCGGCGGAGGATCCGGTAGCGTGAGCAACGGCGGGTTCGTCAGGATGTTTTTCGGCACCACCACGCCGCCGATGGGCGCTCCCGTCGAAGTAACGCTCCTCTCGGGAACTGTCGCCAACGAGCTGCTCGGCGTCGACCTCGTGGGACGATAGACTTCACAAGAGAGGCAAATGGGGCTCTTCACCGAACGCCTAGGCCGCTACGAGCTCATCTCGCCGATCGGTGAGGGCGGGATGGGCACCGTGTATCGCGTGCACGATCGGCTCGGCGGTCGATACGCGCTGAAGCGAATCCGGTATCGGCCTGGCTACCGCCAGCGCAGCTCGTCCGACCACAAGCTCTCTGTCACCGCGCCGATGGGCCCCGACGAAGCGGGCGAGAGCGATGTGACCCCGGCGGCGATCGACGGCGGCGCGCGGCGAACCGAGAGCCAGCGCGCGGCGTCGCTCGATCAGCACACCGTGACTTCCGAGCAAGAGCACTTGTCCGAGGATGGCATCGACGATCGAGAGATCGTCTCGTGGCGAATGCAGCTCGCGCGCGAGTTTCGGCTGCTCGCCTCGCTGCGACACCCCAACATCGTGTCGGTCGTTGATTTCGGCTTCGATGACAGGCTCGATCCATACTTCACGATGGAGTTGCTCGAGTCGGCGACGACCATCGCCGAGGCCGCCCGCGAACTGCCGATCGTCTCGCGCGTACGGCTCGTGCAGCAGATGCTGCTCGCGTTGTCGTACCTGCATCGCAACGGGGTGTTTCACGCAGACCTCAAGCCCGGCAACGTGCTCGTCGTCGACGGGCGCGTGAAGGTCCTCGACTTCGGCATCTCGACGCTCCGTGACTACTCGCCGGGCACCCCCAGAATCTGGGGCGGAACGCTGGCGTACATGGCGCCAGAGCTGCTCGCCGCGGCGTCCCCGACGGCTGCGTCCGACCTCTATGCGGTCGGGGTGATCCTCTTCGAGCTCCTCACGAATCGATCCCCGTTCGATCGCACGAGCTCCGCGGCCCTCACGTACGACGTGATGGTCAAGCGGCCGGACTGCTCGGAGATCGACGAGCGGTTCGCGCCCATCGTGGCGCGGCTGCTCGAGAAAGAGCCCGAGGCGCGCTTTGCGTCGTCTCACGAGCTCTCGCTCGCGCTCGATCGCGCGATCGAAGCGTCGGAGTCGCCCGAGTCGCGCTCGACACCGGAGATCGAAGCCCCCCTGGACGCGCTGTCCGTCGCGAGCCGCGAGAGCCTCTTGCGCTCGGCTCGGCTCGTCGGTCGCGAGTCGATCCTCGAAGAGCTCGATCGCGCGATCGACCGTACGATCGAAGGTCACGGCAGCGGACTGCTGCTCGGCGGAGAGAGCGGCGTCGGCAAGTCACGGCTCCTCGACGAGCTGCGCGTGCGCGCGATGGTTCGAGGCGCCACGGTGATCGTCGGGCAGGAGATCAGCGAAGGAGGCGAGCCCTACCGCGGGTTTCGCACGGCGTTGCGCGTGCTCGCGACGGTGGTGGAGCTCACCGATGACGAGGCCTCCGTCTTCGCGGAGCTCGTCTCGGACCTCTCTTCGATCCTCGGGCGTCCCGTGGCGAGCGCCCCGGTTCTCGACGCCGAGACGACGCATGTGCGGCTGCTCTCGACCGTCGAGCAGGTGTTGCGAAGGCTCGAGCGGCCCGTCGTGCTCGTGATCGAGGACCTGCACTGGGCCGGAGACGAGACGGTCAAGCTGCTCTCGCGCGTCGTTCGCGTCGCCGCGGACCGTCCGCTTCTGGCCGTCGCGAGCTATCGAGACGACGAGCGCCCCGCGTTGGCACGGGAGCTGTCGTCGATGCGATCCGTGGCGATTCCCAGGTTGAAGCGCGAGGCGATCGAGGCGCTCGCGCGCTCGATGGTGGGGCCGAGCAACGTGAGCGACGCGCTCGTCCGCTTGCTCGAGCGAGAGACCGAGGGAAATCCGTTGTTCGTCGTCGAAGCGATGCGCTCGCTCACCGCGCTGGCTGGCGACCTCGAGCGCGTGGGTTCGACGCCGCTGCCCGCGCGCGTCGCGCTCGGAGGAGTGCGGGCGCTCCTCGGTCGGCGGCTCGAGCGGCTGTCTGCCTCGGCGCTCGCGCTGGTCGCCCGCGCCGCGGTCATCGGCCGCGCGATCGATCGCGCGCTGCTCGAGCAAATCGCGGGCGATCTGCAAATCGACCGGTGGATCGAGGAGTGCTCAGCGGCGGCGGTGCTCGAGTTCTGCGACGGGAGCTTTCGGTTCGCGCACGACAAGCTCCGCGAGACCGCGGTCGCGACGCTCGACCGCGACGAGCTGACATCCGTTCATCGCGCGGTCGCAGCGGCGATCGAAGCGGTGTACGCCGCGGACCTCGCGCCTCGCTATGCGCAGCTCGCGCACCATTGGACGCAAGGCGGCGAGCGTCGGCGAGCGGTGCGCTACCACGACCTCGCGGGGCGACAAGCGCTCGACGCGTACGCCAACGAGTCCGCGGTCGAGCACTTCTCCAAGGCCATCGAGCTCGACGATGCGCTGCGAGGGCCGCTGGCGATCGACGTTCAGCGGGCCCGTTGGCACAGGCACCTCGCCGAAGGACTGTACTCGCTCGTGCGTCACGCCGAGGCGCTCGAGCACTATCGCAAGTCGATCGAGCTCTGCGGATTCTCTCCGCCGAACCCGGGGCTGGCGACGCTCGAGGAGGTGTTCGGTCACATCGTCGGGCGCTTCGCGCTGGCCGCGCCTCGGCCGGACCCCGCCCTGCGCGAGCGCTGCATCGAAGCGATGCGCGCCGCGGACAACCTCCAAGTGGTAGCGCTCTGGCTCGGCGATCGCGCGACGCTCGCGCACGCGGTGTTCGAGGCTGCCAACATCGCCCGACTCGCGGGCTCGTCGCCCGAGTCTGCGTACGCCATCTCGATGGTGGGCTACCTCGCGGCGATCGCAGGGCTGCGCTCGATCGCGCTCAGAGACCTGCATCGAGCGGTCGAAATGGCAGAGCGCGAAGGCGCACCGTTGCAGCGGTGCAGCACGGCGATCACCCTCGGAATGACGCTCTCGCTGCTCGGCAACCTCCGCGAAGCGCACGCCCCGCTCGAGCGCGCAGACGTCCTCGCGCGCGAGATGGGCGCAGGGCTCTGGAAGCACAGGGCGCGGTTCGTGCGCGCCGAGCCGCTGCTCTTCGAGGGGGCCTACGAAGAGGCCGCGCGGCTCTTCGACGAGGTGCGCCCGCTGGCAGCCGACGTCGAGCCGCCCGTCGTGGGCTTCGCGCAGTGCGTTCGCGCGCTCGCGGTGCATCGCCTCGGCGACCGCGCCTCGGCACGCGCGCTCTTGTACGGCGCCGATGGCCTCGCAGCGGTCCGGCCGAAGGGCACCAGGCTGCAGGTCTGCACGTCGCTCGCTGGCGCGATCGAGCTGCACGTCGCCGAGGGCGAGCTCGACGCTGCGCTCGCGCTCGCGGAGGAGGGGCTCTCGCTCTCGAGTCAGGGCGAGGACACCTACTCGTTTGCCATTGGCCATCTCGGTCATGCGGCGACGGCGCTGGCGTTTCTCTCGTTGTGGAGGCGATCGATCGAGCGCCGTGACCGCGACGCGGCGACCTACCGCGCCAAGGCCAGGATCGCCTGCGATCGACTGCGAAAGGCGAGCCGGCTGTTTCCCTGCGCCGAGCCTGTGTACCTTTTGCGCGAAGGAAGCTTTCAGAAGCTCGACGCACGAGCCCGCCGCGCCAGAGCGCTCTTCGAGCGCGCGTACGCTCGCGCCGACGCGATGGAGGCCGCCTACGACGCAGGCTGCGCCGCGCACGAGCGCGCCTTGCTAGGCGACGAGGGAGGGGTCTGGCGCGCGCGGTCCGAGCGAGCCTTCGCGTCCCGTGGGATCCCTGCCGTTGTGCCGTGAGCTGCGTGCTTGCGACGGACGTCAGCGACGATCGCCGCGCGGGCGCGGGGCGGGCGGGCGTCGATCGATGTCGACCTTGACCTTGCGGCCGCGGATCACGGTGCGACGAAGCGCCTCCATCACTTGCGTGACGAGCGTCCGCTCGACCTCGACAAACGAGTGACGCTCGCCGATCGAGATGTGGCCGATGGATCGGGCGCTGAGCCCTGCCTCGTTGGCGATCGCTCCGACGAGGTCGCCCGGGCGAAGGCCGGCTTCGTGTCCGACGCTGACGTAGAGGTTGACCATCTCGGCGTCCGACGGGCGATCGCCGCGGTCGTCGCGACGCGGGCGGTCGCGGGGCTCTGCGCGCTCGCTGGGGCCGCGAAAGTCGTCGCGCGGTCCCATCGGGCGGCCGCGATCGGGCCTCATCGGACCGGCGCCCCTCGGGCCGCGGTCCTGTCCCGGAGGCGGCGGAACAAAGGACGGAATCTCGCGCTGCTCTTCGTCCGCGGGATGAATATGTGTGTGCAGCGCGGCGATCGCGGCGGTCGCCACGTCCACGAGCTCGGCGCTCGTGGCGAGCTCTGCGACGAGCGATCGAAACCCGTCGAGGTCCTCGCGCCCGAGCGCCTCTTCGACGATGGACTTCGTCTGCGCGCGCTGCTTGGTGCGCAGGTCGTTGAGCGACGGGAGCTGCTCGATGCTGATCTTCTGCCCGACCGCGCGCTCGAACGAGCGCAGATAGCCGATCTCTCGCGGCTCGACGAGGGTGATCGCGACGCCCTCGCGCCCGGCGCGGCCCGTGCGACCGACGCGGTGCACGTAGGGCTCGGGGGCCGGCGGAAGATCGTAGTTGATTACGTGGGTGAGGCCCTCGACGTCCAACCCTCGCGCGGCGACGTCCGTCGCCAGGAGCAGCTCGAGCTCGCCCGAGCGAAAGCGACGAAGGACCCTCTCCCGCTGCTCTTGCGAGAGGCCGCCGTGCAGGCCTTCGGCGGACATTCCGCGGGCAGAGAGCGAATCCGCGAGGCGATCGACCTCGAGGCGCGTCCTGCAAAACACCAGGGCGCTCTGCGGCTCTTCGACGTCGAGCACGCGAATGAGCGCCGCCTCTTTGAGCGCGCGCGGAACGGCGTACGCCACCTGCTTGACCCTCGGCACATCGCCGGTCGGCTTCTCGTCGACCACGCTGATCCGCTCGGGGTTCTTCAGGTGGCTCGTGGCGATCTTCGCGATCCTGGGAGGCAGCGTCGCCGAGAAGAGCGCCGTCTGCCGCTCGGCGGGCAGCGCGGCGAGCAGCTCGTCGAGCTCGTCGGCGAAGCCCATGTCCAGCATCTCGTCCGCTTCGTCGAGCACCACGCACTGCACGCGGCTGAGCTCGAGCGAGCCCCTGCGCAAGTGATCAAGCGCTCGGCCGGGGGTGGCCACGACGACGTCTACGCCACGCTCGAGGCGCCGCAGCTGGCGCAGCATGTCCGCGCCGCCGTAGACGGGCAACACGACGGTCCCGAGGCCCTTGCCGTAGCGGTGAATGGCCTCGGCGACCTGCATGGCGAGCTCGCGGGTGGGCACGACCACCAGCGCCCGCGTCGTGCGCGGCGCGAGGTTCGAGGCGCCGAGGCGCTGCAGCATCGGCAGCGAGAAAGCCGCTGTTTTTCCTGTTCCTGTGGCGGCGCGGGCCAGGGCGTCGCGGCCGGACAGCAACACCGGGATCGCCTCGCGCTGCACCGGCGTCGGCTCTTCGTAGCCGAGCGCCGCCAGCGCCGTCAGCAGCTCGGCTCGAAGCCCCAGTCGCTCGAAGCCCTGCGCCGTCGCCGCGGCGGGCGCGCTCTCATCGGTCACGTTCGCGTCAGTCATGTCATTCGCCATAGGAAGTGCGCGGTTGTCTCTCGCCCGCGCTCGATTGTCCAACAGCAACCCGTGGCACAATCTGCGCGATGGCTCGCGACGGCACGGTTGTTCGGTGGCGTTTGGCGATTTGGGAGCTCGCTCGGGGCGCGGGAAACAGCGCGCTCCAGCGCCTCGAATGGCAGCTCCGGCTGATGAGCCTCGTCGCGGCCATGCGGGGGACCGCCTTGATCGGCTGGTTCGGCGGCGATCCCTCGATTCCCAGGGCCCTTCGCGCGTCGAGCGTACTCGTCAGCGTCGCTTTCATCTTTGTCGCCTGGTCCAGCGCGGCTCGCCTCCGAGCGCGAAGCGCGATGGTTGGCGCGTTCGAGGGCGACCCCGAGTTCGTCGGCGGACACCTCCCGCTCGTCACGTTTCGAAGCTCCTTTTGCAACCCAGACGACTGGACTGCGCCGGTGCGGCTCAGCGTGCTCAATCTGCTCGTGGGTCTACCGGCGGCGACGGCGGCCAACGACATCAACCGCATCGTGCTCTGGGCCATCTCGTGGACCTACGTCCTCGGCGCGCTCGCGTTTGACCATCGCGCGGTTCGAGCCGTCTACACGCTGGGTCCGGTTCGCGTACGCGCATTCCTTCGGCTCATTTCGCGCCCTGTCGAAGACCCCAAATCACTCATCATCTTGCCGCTGGAGCTTCGTTGCGTCGAAGGCGTGGTCCTCGAGTCCGCGAGGCTCGTGTGCCTCTACCGCGATGGCAATGGTCGACTCGACCGCAACTCTCCGCGATGGACCGCGAATCTCTCGCAGCTCTCTGGCTCCGAGCGCATCCGCGGTCAGGTGACCCTGTCGCGCTGGCAGTTCGACGACGTCGCTCGCCGTCCCGACGCTGTCTTCTATCTCGATTTCGTGCTCACAGAGCGGGTCGCGATCGGCTCTCCGCCGTCCGTTGAGCGGCAGCGCGCGAGCTACCTCGTCCCTGTCGAGTGGTGAGCTCGTTGGCCGCGCCGAGCGCGTGCGCTATCCTCTGCGCGTATGAGCAGCGAGCCTGCAAACGGGCGATGGACTGAGGAGGCGGATGCTTCTGAAATCATCGGCCCCGACATCTCGACGCTCGTCACGGAGGATGGGGCGCCGGTGGACAACGTGTACTCCGAGAGGCAGATGAGGCTGCTCGTCGAGCCGCTCTATGCAGGCTGGGGAGGCCCGCCGCCAGACGAAGACGGCAACCCACGGTCCTTCTTCGCCGCAGCCAACGTCGGCGTCTTCGCGGTCGCCAAGAACAACCCCCTCGTTCCTGACGTGCTCGTGAGCGTCGACGTCGCTCCGCCGGTGAATGTGCACGACAAGGAGCACCGCAGTTACTTCGTGTGGGAGTACGGCAAGGTTCCCGACGTCGTCATCGAGGTCGTGTCCAACAAGCAGGGCGGCGAGCTCACCGATCGCAAGCGCGGGTACGCGAAGATGCGCGTTCCTGTGTACGTCGTATGGGACCCCGAGCGATTGGTCGCCGATGACGAGCTCACGGTGTTCGAGCTGGCGGGCAGCGTGTATCGCCGCAGCGAGCACAGCGTCGTCGAGTCGCTCGCGCTCGAGCTCTATCCCTGGAGCGGCTCGTTCGAGGGCGTCGACGCACGTTGGTTGCGTTGGCGCGATCGTCGCGCCGAGTGGCTCCTCACCGGCGCCGAGCGCGCCCGCGCCGAACACGCTCGCGCCGAGAGGCTCGCCGCGAAGCTGCGCGCGATGGGGATCGACCCCGACGCGCAGTGAGCGCGGGATAGCGCTAAGACCCCTGCAAAAATGCTCGCAGTTCGCCGTACACGTCCGGGTGATTCTGCAGCTCGTGGTGCATGATCGCGCCGAAGCGTCGCGTCTCGATCGCGAACGTCCGCTCGCGCTCGCTCGTCGCCTCCGCGCTCGGAACGCGCACCAGCAAATCCCCGATGATCTTGCCCATCGGATGCTCTGGGTCGCTCGTCACCGTGGCCGATACGAAGCAGTACGAAACCCCGTCGAGCAGCGCGAACCCCTCGCGGTCCGCGCGCGTGTCTCGCAAGAGCTCGTCGGGGTCGCGCCCCTCCCAGTCTTCGTCGAGCACGTTGCCGAAGCGAAGGTCTTTGATCCCTGCGCTTCGGCCTTGAAGAATCCTCCCGGGGATCTTCGTCGCCGGCCAGTCCACCGCGAGCAGCGCCGCCGTCAGCACGTTTCCGACCTTTTCGAGGGGCGCTCCGTGGTGCGGGCTCCCCAGGCTCGCGACGTGCGTGAGCTTCGCTCGCCACGAGAGGTCCTGACCGTCCGCGATGGTGGTCGCGCTGCGACACACGAGTCCGCCCATGCTGTGCCCCACGAGGACCACCTGGGTCACGGGCACAGGCCACCCTCGCACCAGCGCGTCGAGCGCATCGGCCAGCGCGCGTCCGTTGATCGAGATGTGCCTGCCCGAGTTGTACCGCGCGAAGATGGGCGTAAACCCGAGGTCGCGCTCGAGCAGCACGCCGAAGTTCACGTCGGGCGCGCCGTGGTAGCGCTCGGACTCGAGGCAGAAGCTCCACTCCGTCGCGCACAGGCCGTGCACCAGCAAGACAATCTTGTCCGTCGCCTGAGGAACGGCTTCGCGCACGGAGTCCGCGTCGATCGTCCCGTCTTCGCGATGGACGAAGCGCTCTTTCGAGCGCAGCGCCATGCCGAGCGACAGCGCGTTGCCCTGGGCCTCGAGCGTGTCGCCGATGACGCCGTTGAGCGCGCCGAGCGCGGCGTCGCCCACCCACGAGAGCGACTTCATCTGATCGGAGCGAAGCGCCACGGGACGCTCGGGCTCGGTGCTGGGGTCGACCTCGGCCGCGCGCGTGGCGACGTTGATCCCGAGGTCGGTCACCGTCTGCACCGTGCGATTGACGACGCGCACCGACGCCAGCACGCCGTTGGTGATCGTTCGACGCACGTCGTCGACCGCGTGCGCGGGCTCTCGAACCGGCTCGACGTTGTCGAGCACCGTCATCACCGCGCGCGAGACCGACTCGTGTCCCTCTTCGATGAGGCGCGTCGTGTGGTC
>LNEO01000312.1 GCA_001465015.1 Deltaproteobacteria bacterium Ga0077539
CTGCGCGGACGGAAGCACGTAGTACGTCGCGTCCACTTCGACGAGCGAGAAGTGTCGCGCGTAGAAGCGCAGCCTGTCCTCGGCGCTTCTCGCGGCGCGCGGATAGAAGCGGCCGCTCTCGAGCAGGCCCGGATCCGTCCACCCTGCGGTACCCACGAGCACGTTGCCGACCCGCGCGGGAAGCGGGGCCCTGTCCGCGAGCGCGGAGGCAGCCGCGAGGTGCGCGGGTTCTACGTCGATCCTGCCCTCGTCCGAGGTGGCGTCATCGCCGAAGAGAACGCTCTGTGTTTGCGCTCCGGCGCTCACGAAACAAGAGTGTGCCCTGTCTCGGCGGAGAGCGAACTATCGACCACAGCCCGAGCACCAGGAGACAAAACTCGACGTTCGACGCACTGTCGCATTGACGAGCGCGGGTCGACCCTCGGATTCTCCGCGAGCAAGCACCGATGACCACCGAGAAGAAAGCGCAGCTCGAGCAGCTGAAGTCCATCGTCGACGCCCGCGGGGGCAAGCACGTGTTCGCCGCGGCCAAAGCCGCCATGGAGGCGCGCGGGGCGAAGGCTCCTCTGGCGACCAACGGCGACGACTCCGAGCGCGCGGGACGGCACGCGCTCGCGACGTTCGACGCGGCGTTCGTGATGGCGGCCGTCGACGGAATCGTGTCGGACGACGAGGTCGACGAGCTCGCAGAGGTTCTCGCGCTGATGACCGACGGCGCGGCAAACGACGACGACGTCGGCTACCTCCTCGAGAACTTCGCGATCGCCCTCGAACAAGAGGGGCTCGAAGAGCGGCTGTCCAACATCGCCGACGCGCTCGACACCGAGGACTCACGGAGGCTCGCCTTCGTGACCGCCTGCGGAATCGCCTACCTCGACGGCCAGGTGACCGAAGAAGAAGAGGCCCTCTTCTCGCAGCTCGCGACGGCCCTTCGCATCGCGCCCGACGAGGCCGAGTCCCTGCTCGACGAGATCGAGCGCGCGCTCAGCACGGAATAACGAGGTCTGCTCCCTCAAGGGCCGGCGCAGACCGCCTCGAAGCCAGGGATGCACTCGCCTCCGCGACAAGCGCGACACACGTCAGCGCCCACGCAGAAGCGCACTCGGATCGTGGCCATGCCCGAGCCCGCGGCGGCTTCGCAGTAGCGCAAGCGCTCTCCGTCGTCGCAGCTCGCCATGAACGTCGCGGCGTTGCACGGCGCGAGCGTGTCGCAATCGGGAGCGCCCTCGGTGACCGAGCATGTGGCGACGTCCACGGGCGGCGTCGGCACATCGCCGATCCCCGTGTCGACACCGGTGTCTACGCCCGTATCGACGCCGGTGTCTCTGCGCGCGTCGACGCCAGTGTCTCGCCCGGTATCCACGCCGGCGTCCCGTCCGGTGTCCATCGTTGCGTCGCGCGGCGTCGGGACGTCCATCACCGTCGCGTCCATCGGCGGCGCCACCGGAACGTCGATCGTCGCGTCGCGCGGCGGAGGCGCGGCGTCGCCGTTGGGGTCGGGGCACGCCGAGCTCGAGTACGGAACGGGCTCGAGCATCCCGAACTGCGTGGTGCAGACGAAATGATTTTGTGGGTGCTTGCAGAGCCGCGCTGCTTCGTCTGGCGCGAGGCAGTAGAGGCTGCGCTCGGAGACGACGCCGAACCCCGGGCCGTAGCACCGCGTGCCGCTCGGACAGCATGTGGTCCCGCCGCAGCGCGGTCGGGCGGTCGGGTAGCAGAAGGACTGCGACATCCCGAAGAAGGTCGAAGACAGACACTCCATCGATTCGGGGCAGCCGCCGCGCGCGCCGCGGGACGCATCGCAGGGCGTCGCGACGTTGCTGTCGCCGCTCGCCGCGGGACCACACGCGGCGAGCGCCGAGACGATGACCGATGCGAGGGCGATCCGAGCGCGAAGCATGGGAGATGGGCGAGACGGTAGCACCGACTGACGCGCGTCGGTTGAGGCTATACTCGGCGAATGGCGATGAATCCCCGTTCACTTTCAGGCCTCGCTCCGCTCGCGTTGTTGCTCGCTGCCTGCGCTCCGCCGGACGTGGCGGGGGCGTTCGCGGGCGCGCTCACCAACCGCGAGAACGGCTGCATGCTCGCGGGATTCACGCCGGGCGCGATGTCCTCTGGGGTGACCATGACCGTGACGCAATCGGGCACGGCCGTGACGGTGAACGTCGATGGGTTGGCGCGCGCGGCGCTCTCGTTGTTCTTGGGCAGCACCGAGCCGATGCGCGGATCGACGACGGCGGGCGGGTTCTTGGTGCGGCAGGCGGGGCAGACGCCCATGAACCAGATGGGCTGCACGTTCAACACGCAGGTCGAGGCCAACGCGCGGCTCACGGGCAACGCGCTCGAAGGGACCGTGGTCTACAGCTTTCAGGTGACCGATCCCAACGCCTGCGGGTATCGCGCGACCTGCAGGAGCACGCAGGACTTCAGCTTCGTCCGCCCGCCGCGCTGAACCAACGCCGTCAGGGCGAGTGCATCTCGAAGCGGCGCAGCGCGAGGCCGATCGTAGCGACGGCCCACAAAATCAAGATCCCCAGCGGCCCGGCGAGGGACGCGAGCGTCGGGTCGAGCGCCGCGCGACAGCCGTCGACCAGCGCCGTCGAGGGCAACCCGCGCGCGGCCGCGCCGAGCCAACGAGGCATCTCTTGCACCGGAAAGAACGCGCCGCTGAGCAGCACCAGCGGCGTCGCGGAGGCGGCCAGGAGGTCTCCGTGGGTCTCTTCGTTCGAGACGATGGTCGCGAGGAGAAAGCCGATTCCAGCGAAGGCGAGCACGCCGAGCAGCACGACGCCCGCGACCGCGAGCGCCGCGAAGCCCGAAGGAACCCAGCGAAACAAAGGCGCGCTCACCGCGAGGATCACCAGTGACTGACCGACGGTCAGCGCAGCGCGAGCGCTCAATTGCGAGAGCACGAGCGTCACCGGCCGCAGCGGCGTGAGCGAGAACCGCGCCAGCACCCGACGTCGACGGAGCCGCAGCATCGGGAGCCCGAGCCCATAGAGCCCAGCGAAGAGCGCGCCGAACGCAATGGCGCCGGGCAACAGTCCACGCGCGTACGCTCCGCGCGGGATCGCGACGAGCCGCGTCGTCGTACGCACGCCCGCGCGATCGAGCCGTCGCTGAACGGCCTCTGCGGTGAGGACGCCCCTCGGACCGTGCGAAATCTCGACGGACGCGCCGCCCGTTGGACAGCAGATCAAGAGCTCGGCGCGCGCGTCGGACAGCGCGCGCAGCCCGTCTCGCGCGGACATGGGATAGAGCGTGATCGCGTGGGACTCGCGCGAGAGCGCCGTCGCGACCGCGCCGTTTGCGCAGTCGAGCGCGATGGCGCGGCGTTCGTAGGGGTGCCCCTCGGCGAACACCAACGCCAACGACACGAGCAAAATCGCAGGAAACCCAAAGAGAAACGCCACCGCCGCTCGCTCGCGCGCCGTCTCTGCGATGCGCGCGCGCACCAGCACCCAGAACGCGCTCCACTGCGTCCTCGCTCCGCTCATCGTCGCCTCGCTTCTGTCGACGGCGCGGGTTGTCTCGCTTCGTCGAGCGCCTCGATCGCGCCGCTCGCGTCGAGGGTCGCGCCCGTGTGGTGCTCGAAGAGCCCCTCGAGACCTCGAGCGCGCTTGTCTTCGGGCAGCGCTTCGCAGAGGGCGCTCAGCTTTCCACAAGCGCGAACGCGACCGTCGACGAGCACGATGACGGCGTCGGCGACCCGCTCTGCCTCGTGCAAATCATGGGTCGCGAGCAGCACGGCGCGCGTTTCTCCGAGGGCGCGAATCGAGGCCACCAGCGCGCGCCGCGCCGCGGGGTCCAGGTGATTGGTGGGCTCGTCGAGCACCAGCAGCGCTGGCTCGGTGGCGACCGCGGCGGCCAGCTGGATTCGGCGAAGCTCGCCCCCCGAGAGGTGCTCGAGCCTCCTCGCGTCGCGCTCGCCGAGGGCGCTGGCGGCGAGGATCTTCGCAGTGAGCGAGCGATCGTCGAAGAGCGCCGCGAACAGCGCTGCGTACTCGCGCGCGGTCATCCCGTCGAACGCCCCCTCGTCCTGCAGCACCGCCGACACAGCGCCGCGCGGAGCGCTCTTGGGCCCGTACGCGCCGTCAAAGAGCGTGATCTTCCCGCGAGCGATCGGTCGAAGCCCGAGCAGAGCGCTGAGGAGCGTGGATTTTCCCGCGCCGTTGGGGCCGAGAAGCGCGGTCACGCCGCGGCCGCCGACGCGCGCGCTCACGCCGTCGAGCAGCGTCGCGCCGCCCGCGCAGACCGTGACGTCTTCGAATCGAGCAGCGTCAGCGCTGTCGATGAACGGCAGAACCGTCGGTGGCTGGCTCACAGGCTCTCGTCCGCGAATCGTACTCGATTCGAGTTGCGATGATCGTCGCCGGCGATGAGCGCCCCGAGCTCGACGCCTCGACGCGAGCTCGCTCCACACGATCTACCCGAGCGCGAGCAGCCTCCTCGAAGCCCCCCTGATGCTCGTCGAGCGCGACCGCACAACGGACGTCTCGATGGCGCTTCGCGGCGACGGACCCAGGCGCCTCGAGGACCAGAAGGCCGGCGCGCTGCTCGCCCAAGCGATCGGAATCGTCTGGTCGAACACAAGATGACCGCAGGTCAGCGATAGCGCGATCGCCGGCGCGCCCGCCCGCCGCGCGATCGCGAGACACCGAGCGAGGATCTGGCCAACCGAAGACGGAGCTGCGGTAGATTGCTCCGATGCACCGCTCGTCGCGGCCCCCTCCCCTCTCGATGCGCGAGCGCAGCAAACGCAAGACGCTCGCCGCGGTGCGCGACGCCGCGTGGGCGCTCTTCGTCGAAAAGGGCTTCGATCGCGCGACCACGCGAGAGATCGCCGAGCGCGCGGGGGTCGCCGCTGGAACCGTGTTCGTCCACGCCAGAGACAAAGAAGAGCTGCTCGTGCTCGTGTTTCAAGAGCGCGTGTCCACGGCGTTCGAGCGCGTGTTCGAGGCCATCGTCGCCTCGAGCGCAGAGCTCACGCTGACCGAGCGCCTCGCGCAGGCGTTTGGAGTCTTCTTCGACGACTACTCGAGGCAGCCCGAGCTGGCGCTGCGATTTCTGCTCGCGACCATCACGATCAGCGGCGCGTACGGGGCCGAGCAGCGCGCGGTCGAAGCGCGTTTTCTCGCGGGGATCGAGGCCACGCTCGAGAGCGCGAGAGAGCGCGGCGAGACCCGCGAAGACCTCGACGTCCGCGCCTACGCCCGCAACCTGTTCGCGATCTATCGCTTCACGGTCTTTCGTTGGCTCACCAGCGAAGAGCGCCGCGACGCCGCCGCGGGACGGGCCACGCTCGCGGGCGCGTTTTCTGTCGCTCACCTCGGCGCTCGGCCGCGCGTAAAGAAGCGCGCGAGCCTCGTGCCCGAGCCGCGCGAGAGCGATCGAGCCCCGCGCGCGACCGAGCGGCCCGGCAAGAAGTCCCTCGCGCCGCCGAGGGTTCCCACGGACCTGCTTCGGCCGAGTCAGGCGCCCCGAGCGACCGAGCGACCCAAGAAGAAGTGAGCTCACGGGGACGGTCGCTGCGCGCGCTGAGCTCGTCGCTCGGCGACCCAGTCGATGTACGTGCACCGCGGAAACGCATCGTCGCACGGCGGCCGATCGTGAACCGTCGCGCGACAACGCCAGTAGTCGTTGAACTCCGCGGGGCACGGGCTCCAGATCCCGTCGAGCTGACAGCAGAGGCCCTCTCTCGGCGGAGGTGGCCCCGCGAACATCCGCCACGGCGCATGCCCGTGCTGGTCGTCCCCGTAGCGCTCGATCCCGAGGGTGCGCCCTGGGTCCGTGTACATCCGAAGATCCGCCGTCACGCCGTCCCAGCCGCGAAACGCGAGCCATACCTCCGACGGAGTCTCGCTCGAGCGAAAGCGCACCGCGCCGCCCTCCAGCTGGTCGCGCACGACCCGCGCAGCCGCGCGCCACGGCTCGGGCATCGTGTCCCGCAGGGCAAAGCGCCAGAGCACCCACGGCTCGTCTGTGCGCTCGCGCCTGCCGCGCTCGGCGCACGGCAAGAGCACTTCGCCCAGCGTGCGAGCGCCGTCGGTCACTCGGACGGTCGTTCCGCAGAGGAGGCCTGGCCAGAGCTCGGCGTGAAGCTCGGGGCGCTGCGGCGCGACGCGCACCTCGGCCTGCGGGGGCGCGTCTCGATTTCGTGTGCCGATGGTCACGCCCGCGAGCGTCGAGGGCGCGCCCTCACCCGCGGCGGTCTCGAAGGCCACGGTCGTCGGCAAGAGCAAGCCCCCGCGCAGGCCCGAGGCCTCGTAGCGCCCCGAGAACACCGGCGCCTCGCGGCTCTCGGCCACCGAGTACGCGACGCGGACGCGCGCCCGCGAAGCGCCTTCGATCCTCGGCAAAACGACGCGCAGCGCGCGAGACCGAGCGTCCGGCGCCCGCGCGGCGCGCCACGTCCTCGGGCCGTCCTCGATGATGATTTCGTGTGCTGATCCCCAACGCTCGAGGTCGACGCAGAGCTCGTCCCCGGCGGGCGCCTCGCGCACAGAGCGCAGGGCCTCTGCCGCACCCGCACCCGCGCGGATCGTCACTCGCCACGGCTGCACGTCGCGCGCCGGACACGCTGCAGACCTCGGGCGCAGCCGCGCTCCCTCGGGCCACTCGAGCTCGAACGTCCGCTCGCTCGGCGGCGCGCAACCGTCGCCGCGAAGATCGACGCAGCACCGCCGGCCGCGCATGGGGGCGCGACACGCCGAAGCGTCGCGGATCCACGTCGCGTCGAAGTGCTCGAAGCGGCCAGGGCACCCCGCGTATCGAACCTCGTGCGTCGCGCGCACGAGCGGCTCGTCTTCGGGGACGTCTCCGCAGGCGCTCGGGATCAATGACCTCGGGTCATCCTGCAAACACACAGGTCCGTTTGCGCTGCACGAAGACGATGGAAGCGACGCGTACGAGGCGAACCGAAGCCAGGTCGAGCGCCCAGGCGCGAGCGCCCCGACGGCGCGCCCGGTGAGGTTGTGGACGACGATGTTCTGCGAGCGCGCGGCGAAGAAGAGGGCCCACGCGAGCGCGGCGGCGAGCAGCGCTCTGCGCGCGTCGAACGGCAGCACGAAGCGCAAGCCCGTCGGCCAGCGGCGCAGCCCCAGCGCGGCGGGCGAGAGCGCGAGCAGCGCTTCGGCTCCGTGGATCGCGAGCCCGCGAGCCGTCAGCGAGCGAGCGCCGGCGATCGCCAACAGCACGAGGGACGCAGGAGCGACCGCCGCGAGCAGCGAAGCGACGCGCGCCAAAGCGAGCGACGAGGCCGAGACGAGCGCGACCGACCCGATCACGCGCTCGGCGCCGGCGACCTCCGCGCTCTCGGAGGGCGCGCGCGACACGTCGAGCCGGTGCGGGCCATCGACCAGCGTCGCGAGGCGATCGGCCGAAACGAGGACCGAGCCCGAGCTTCCCTCGAGCGGAAGCGATCGAGCCAGCTCGACCGAGCCCGCGCGCACGATCAGAACGTCGCCGCGCGAAGCGTCCGCCGTGCACACGAGCGCCTCGCCTCGGGTCACGACGATAAAGAGCGGCGCTCGGCCCTGAACAAACGACAGCGCGCGTCGCGTCTGGTGTGCAGGGCCTTCGCTCTTCGCTCGCTCGCTCGCCATCGCTCTTCGAAACTGCCCGTTCGCCGCGGATCGCTGGCGCTCAGCGCGGACGCAGGGCGACGAGGATCGCGGCGCTCCCGGCGGGGCCGCCGTCCTTGCTCTTGAACGCCTCGACCTCGCGAGAGCCGGGGACCTCGCTGAGCGCAGCCGCCGCTGCGTCGCGAAGGACGCAGTGACCGTCGGGCGAGTGCTTTCCTGTGCCGTGAACGACCTCGACGACGCGAAGCCCCCGCGCCCGACGGGACCGAACGAACTCGAGCACCCGCGTCCGCGCTTCGACCGCCTCGAGGCCGTGAAGGTCCACGGAGTCCTGCGGGGTCGCGAGGCGATCGAGCGCCTCGAGCGCAAAGGCAGCCCCTGCCCTGGACGCCTGACACGTCCCGTCCTCTCGCCATTTCACCTTGAGGCCGACGTCGCCCTCGGCTGCGGCGCGACGGGCCTTCGCGCCGAGCGAGCCGGGGTTGTGCTTGTGCGCCGCGGGGTCGTGCTTCACCCGGCTCCCGGTGGTCTTGGGCGCGAGCTTCTCGACGCCGGACATCGCCACGGCGAAGAGCTCTTTCTCGAGGTCCGGCCTCCACACGTCGATCGAGTCCGACTTGCGAGCGCCGGTCGCGGCGGCCTTTGATTTCGTGGGCGCGCTCGGCTCGACGGGCCGCTTCTTCTCGGGGGCGAGGCCGATCTTCGCGCGGAATTCGGCCTCTTTCTTCGCTTTGGCCTCGGCCTGCTCGCGCGCTTCGCGCTCGCGGGCGTCGAGCTCGGCCTTGAGCTTGGCCAGGCCCGCGAGCCCCTTGTGCCCGAGGGGGTCGGGGTTGTTCGCGGCCTTCTTCGCGGCCTTCTCGAGGGACGCTTCTTCTTCGCTCTTTTTTCCGTCGTGCTTCTTCTTCATCGCGCTGCTCACCGAGGGGGCTCGGCGGCCTCCAGGTCTTTTTTCTTCCGTCGAATCGCGCTCAACGCGAATTGAAGCCCCGCGAGCTGGCCGTCTTCGTAGTTGAAGTCGGGGTCGACGAGCTCGTCGTAGTCGTGGGGGTTCTTGATGTCGTCGTTGGTGAGGCCAGGCCGAAGGCGCCGGGCAAACGCCAGGACCTTCTGCTCCTGATGCGCGATCAGCTCTTCGAGCGTCTGTTCGACTGCGTCGAAGGCCGCGATTGATTCCTTGGGCAGCGGTTGGGTCATCGTTTGCTTTCTGCTGCGTGAGCGCTCAGCGCGCAGCTGTGTTGCTCGCGATCGCTTCGCGCAAGAGCCTGGGGGCGTCCTCTTCGCGCACGTCGGTCCACTGGCCGCCGCGGGGGTATACAGCGACGGAGCACCCCTCGCGCGGGCAGTGACCGAGGCACGCCGTGCGGGTGATCCATACGGCGCCAACAACGCCCAATCGGCTCGCCTCCGCTCGAAGCGCGGCGAAGACCGACGCGCCGTGCGAACCGCACGCGCTCTGAAGCGGGTCATCGGCCGCTCGTGCGTTTGTGCAGACAAAGAGCTGAACCCTCGGGGCGATGCGCGCGGGCTTCATGTTCGAGCCTCGAGCGCGCCCTCGAAGAAAGCCCGCACTCGGTTGATTCTCTCGTCGCTCTGGTGGGCCTCGCGCGACGCCCACTCGACGCCGTCCTCGCCGCGAAACCACGTGCGTTGTCGCTTCACGAGCGCGAGCGTACTCCGAACGACCTCGCCGAGCAGCGCCGCTCGATCCGCCCGACCCTCGAGCAAGAACCGTCGAACATCGGCGTATCCGACGCTGTCGAGCGCGCGGATTTCGGGCCCGAAGTCCGCGATGATCCCGCGAACCTCGTCGATCCACCCGGCCGCGAGCATCGCTTCGGCCCGCTCAGCGATCTTCGGGGCCAGCTCCTGGCGCGTGCTGTCGATGCCCAGCCAGAGCGCCCGGTAGCGAGGCGGCTCGGCCGCGTGTCGCGCGTGGTGCTCGCTGATCGGAGTCTTGGTGAGGGCGAACACCTCAAGCGCCCGAACGATCCGAATCGGGTCGCTCTTTGCGATCTTCGAGGCGTACGTCGGGTCGACCGTCGAGAGCTCTTCGTGCATCCGCGCGAGCTCGTCGGGGCCGCGAGCCGCCCGCTCGTTGAGCGACTGGCGCAACGCAGGATCGCTCGCCAGATCCCTGGCGAGCCCCCGAACGAGGGCGCGAGCGTACAGACCGGTGCCCCCGACGACGACCACGCGACGGCCGCGAGTCGCGCAATCGGCGATCGCTCGGTCCGCGTCGCGCACATACGAGGCTGCGTCGTATCGAGCGTCAGGTTCGACCACATCGACGAGGTGATGCCGGACGGCGGCGCGCTCTTCTGCGCTGGGTTTTGCCGAGCCGATGTCGAGCCGGCGATAGAGCTGCACGCTGTCGACGTTGACGATTTCGGCGTCGAGGGCGCGAGCGAGTGCGATGCCGAGCGCGGTCTTTCCTGATGCGGTGGGGCCGACCACGAGCAAGATGGGCGGTGGTTGGGCTGGCGAATTTGGGGGATCCATTTTGTGTGCGACCCAGAAACGCTCGAACAAGAGAGGGTCCGAAAGAAGAGCACGCGGCCGTCCGGCGGTCCCTGGCGACCGGGCTCCCGTCACCGACCCAAGACGGTCCTGCTTTACGTGGCGGCTATCGTTGGGTGTACGATCCGTCCGTGCAGCCCGATCCCCAGAACAAATCTGGGAACACCATCGATCGCTACGAAATCATCGCGGAGCTCGCGCGGGGCGGCATGGGCACGGTTCTGCTCGCCCGCGTCGCTGGCGCCGGAGGCTTCACGCGGCTGTACGCGCTCAAGCTGCTTCACAAGCACCTCATGTACGACAGCGAGTTTGTCGACATGCTGCTGGATGAAGCGCGAATCGCAGCGCGAATCCACCACCCCAACGCGGTCGCGATCCACGAGGTCGGGTTCAACGAGCAGCACGGCTACTACGTCGTGATGGACTACGTCGAGGGCGTCACGCTCTGGGACGTCAACCAGCAGCTCGGTTCTGCGTCGCCTGGTCGCGTCAAGCTCTGCACCCGCATCGTGTACGACTCGCTGCTCGGCCTCGAGGCAGCTCACACGCTCACCGACGAGATGGGCAAACCGCTGCACGTCGTGCATCGAGACATGTCACCGCAGAACATCCTGGTCGGCGTCGACGGGATCTCGCGCGTGACAGATTTCGGTATCGCCAAAGCAGCGGCGCGCATCTCGGGCACGACTCCCGGACAGGTCAAGGGCAAGCTCGCGTACATGGCGCCCGAGCAGGCGCGCGGCAAAGACCTCGATCACCGCGTCGACATCTTCGCGATGGGCGTCGTGCTGTGGGAGATGATGACGGGGCAGCGTTTGTTCAAGCGCCCCAAGGACAACGACACGATCGACGCGCTGCTGGTCAAGCCGATCCCGCACGTGCGCGAGTATGTCCCGAGCATCCCCGAAGAGCTCGACGCAGTGATCTCGCAAGCCCTCGTGCGCGACCCCAAGCAGCGCTTCGGAAGCGCGCGCGCCATGGCCGTCGCCCTCGAGAGCTCCGCCCGCGCGCACCACCTGCTCGGCGATCCGCACGAGGTGGGCAACTGGGTGCGAGGCACCTTCTCGCGCGCGCTCGAGACGCGACGCGAGGCGATGCGACAAGCGTCTATCCAGTCCTCGACACCACGTCCGCGAGGCAAGACCGGCGAGCTCCACGTTCCGGCGATCCCCGACGTGGCGACCATCACCCCGGCGCCAGCAGCAAAGACGGTCACCGACCTCGAAGACGAGTGGGAGAAGCACTCGGCCACGGTGTCGGGGCTCTCGACCCAGCCGAGGCCCCCCGCCGCCGCGCCCGCAGACGACGCGCTCGATCTCATGAAGACGACGGCGATGCCGAGCGACGGGCAGAAGCCCGAGGCGCTGCGCGCGGCGATCGAGCAGTATCGCCAGCAATACGGGCACGCGCCCAGCGTGACTCCAGCGTCGCCCATCTCGTCGCCCGGCAAGCCGGCGGCGCCGAGGTCCAACACGAGTCCGCCGCCGCCGCGCATCTCGCAGTCGCACATGCAGGCGCAGTCGCAGTACTCGCAGCCGCAGTCGAACATCGACGAGACCGCTCCAGTGACGCAAGGCGAGATGAACAGCTATCTCGCGAGCCAGGGGGCCTCGTCGCTGCCGCAGGCCGCGATTGCGCCGCTTCCGTCGGCGATGAACACAGCGAACCCTTACGGCAGCCAGCCCCCCTCCCCGCCCGGCATCGCGCCGAACCAGTCCGGCTCGCAAAACCCGTACGCGTATTCGCCGCCCCATCACCCCACGGCGATGTACCCCGCGCCTCCCAAGCGCGATTCGGCGATCACGCCCGTCCCTGCGGCGAAGCGGAGCATCGCGCAGGTGGCGTTGTTGGTCGTCGGCGCCATCGCGCTCGTCGCGACCGGCGCGATCGTCGCGTTGAAGCTGCTGTGACCGCTCAGGGCCGCGCCATCGCGCGGAAGAAGCGCTCGCGAAGCGCGGGATCCGCTTGCGCGGCTGCGCGATAGATCTCTTTCAGCGTGGCGCACCCCTCGAGCGGAAGCGCCTCTGCGCCGCGGTCGATCACGCGAAGAAATCGCTCGCGGTCCGCGCCCTGCGTCGCGTCACGGGCGCGAGAGACGATCTGGTCGATCGCGGCTCCGTCCTCGGGAGGCGTCGAAAATCCAGGGGAGAGCGCGATTCGAATGCCCTCCATCGACAGCTCGAACCACCGCGTCATCCGCGGCGGCGCGAGCCTGGCGAGCGCGGCCATCACCTCGCCGTCTGCGATGCGGCCGCTCCACATTCCAGCGCACACCGCCGTCGAGCGTTCGGCGAGCTCGAGTCGAAGCGCGTACACCTCGTCGAGCTGCGCTGCGGTGAGGCGCGACAGTCCGCGGGCGCTCAGCTCGCGGCCCGCCGCGCGACGGTCGGCTACGGAACTCACCGGGCGGCCCACCGCGCGTGACAGGCGTTGATCGAGGTCGGGCCCGCGCAAGACCGCGCCCATCGTCTGCTCGATTCCTCGGCCGATTCGCAGTCGATCGGCGTCGGTCAGGTCACGATGGGGCGGGACCATCGCGATGGTCTCGGCGTCGGCCGCTCGTCGAGCGCGGACGATGATCGCGTTCGCGCCGACGAGCGCCAGGGCGAGGGCGGTGACCGCGGCGCCGATTTGCGCGGCTGTCTTGCGAGGGCTGTCTTTCATCGCGTCGCTCATGGTGCCCGATTGTCGCGCTGGTTTCAGCGTCGCACACGCGCGTTCGCGCGCTCGGGACGTGCGATCACCACCACTCGCGCCAGTCGAACGCCGGGTCAGCGTCCGAGCCCCATCGCAGCGCATAGAGCTCGCGCAGGACCGCTTCTCCCTCGCGCAGCCGCGGAGAAAACCCGTGCGCGGCCTCCTGGCTCGCGTCCATGGGGTTGGCGTAGTACCGCCAGACGAAGCCGCCGACGAACCACGGATGCGGCGCAAATCCCTCGAGCAGCGCGCGATACGCCACGGCTTGCGCGTGCTCGTCCACGGGGACACCCACCATCGAGTCGGGCCACTCCCACGGGCGCACCGCGGGATCGGGGCGGGCTGTGTAGCCAAACTCCGTAAACAGCACCGGGCGCCCCTCGCGCTCGGCCCACGCGGCGAGACGGCGCGCGCGGTCGATCGCGCCGCGTCGCAGCTCGTCGAGGCCAGCGCCGTTGCGCTCTGCGAGCGGGTAGAACGCGTTGACGCCGACCACGTCGAGCCGGTCCCAGAACCCCACTTGTGACTCTTCGTCCCAGTTGGCCGAGTACGTGAGCAGCCCGTGATATTCGCGGCGAATAGCCTCGATGACGCGGATCCAATCGGCCACGCGGGTCTGGCTCGAGGACTTCATCTCGACGCCGATCGAGAGCATCTCTGCGCCGGACTGCTCGGCCACGCGCGCCCACGCGGTGACGAAGCGCGTGTAGCTGCGAAACCACGCCTGCCACCGCTCTTCGCTGCCAGGATCGATCTCGCCACGCCACAGCCCAGGCACGTCGATCCACAGGTGCGGAACGAGCAACACCCGCAGCCCCCTCGCCCGCGCCTGCGTGATCACCGCGCGCACCGCCTCGCGGTTGCGCGAGAACGGCTGCTCGAAGTCCAGTTGAATATCGGTGTGTCGAAGGTCCCACTGCCGCCCGAACGGCGTGATCGAGACCCAGTTGCAGCCGAGCCGCACGAGCTCGTCGAGCGCCTCGGCAGACGCTCGAGTTCCGTAGCCGACGCCCGGATGCACCGAGCTCTCGATGGGACCGAGCGTGGCTCCGCGGATCGCGCCCCACCCGAGGCGACGCCATCCATCCGAGTGATAGTTCGTCGGAGAGCGCGCAGGCGCCTGGAGCGAGGGCGCCCCGGCCGCGGGCGTCCGCTGGGCTGACGCGGGCAGAGGATCAACGGACAGCGCGCATCCGAGCGCGAGGGCGGTCCAGCGGGCGAGCGGCCTTCGAGCGGTCACGGGTTCGCTTGTAGCAGCGAATCGAGCTTTCCTTCGCGATCGAGGCGGTGAATGTCGTCGCTTCCGCCGACGGACACGCCGTTGATGAAGATCTGCGGCACCGTGCGCTGGCCAGTCTTCTCGAGGAGCCAGGCGCGCCGGGCCGCGTCACCGGAGACGTCGTACTCTTCGAAGGCGACGCCCTTGCGCTTGAGCAGGCCCTTGGCACGAGTGCAGTACGGGCAGTAATCGGTCACATAGATCTCGACGCGAGCTGGCATGGCTCCGGTCATGGTGCAGAGCCGCGCCCGTCGTCAAGCCACAGCTGACCATGATTGCCAGAGACGCCGCTACGGCCGCACGCAATACGCCGTGAGATCGTCGCCCACGCTCGTGATCGGGCCGAAGCCGCCGGTGCCCAATCCGAGCATCTGACACTGGAGGTTGATCGCCTGCGTGCAGTTGGCGCCGATACGCTCCATCACGCCGTCGCACCGCGCGCTGTACATGCGAAGCGTGCTGTAGCGCATGGCGACGCGCACAGCGCGGGCCGGGTCGAAGCACACGCCCGTGACGCCCGCCGGGTTGGCGTCCACGCCGGCGCCGCCGACGTAGCCCATCATCTCGCACAGGACGCTGAGCGCACGATTGCACGCGATCATGTCGGGCATCGCCGGCACACACGCCGGCTCGACCATCGTGAGCCGCGAGAAGGGCCACGTGGTGCGGAAGGAGCCCTGGACGCAGAGGATGTTGTTCAATCCAGGCGAGGCCAGCGCCGGTCCGATCCCGTTGGGGGAGCACAGCCCGGCGCGCCCAGCGCAGTACGCGTTCGCGGCGTTGCGACACGCGATCGAGCTCTCGGCGCCGACCGTGCAATCGATGTTCAGCATCTGCAGCTCGGTGGTCCGCACGCCCATGAGCCACTGCGCTCGCAGCCCTTCGTCGATCAACCCGTCGCAGTCGTTGTCGAGCCCGTCGCACACCTCCGCGGGGCTCGCGCCGCACGCGCCGCAGTTGCCGGCGACGTCGAGCCGCTGTTCGCAGCCGTCCGCGTCGGATCCGTTGCAGTTGCCGAAGCCGTCCGTGCAGGCAAAACCGCAGCTGCTCATGGAGCAAGTGCGCGATGCGTTGGCGCGGGCCGGGCACGCGTTGCCGCAGCCGCCGCAGTTGGCCGCGTCGTTGCTCGTGTTGACCTCGCAGCCGTCGCCGCTCGCGCCGTTGCAGTTCGCGTAGCCTGCGTTGCACGAGAGCCCGCAGGCGCCCATGGTGCACGTCGGGTTGGCGTTTGCCCCCGAAGCACAAACGCGTGAGCACATCCCGCAGTGGTTGGGGTTGGTGCCGAGCGTGACGCACGTTCCTCCGCACAGCGTCTCGCCGGCGCCGCAGCCAGAGACACAAACGCCCATCTGGCACACTGGGGTGCCGCCAGAGCATGCGTTGGAGCACGAGCCGCAGCGAGACGCCGTCGAGAGCGACGCTTCGCAGCCGTTGATCGGGTTGCCGTCGCAGTCTCCGAAGCCGGGCAAGCACGAATACGCGCAGACGCTCATCGAACACGAGACCGTCGTGTTGGGCCGCGCCACGCAGGCAGCGCCGCAGGCGCCGCAGTGGGCGAGGTTCGATCGAGTGTCGATCTCGCAGCCGTTGGCGATGGTCCCGTCGCAGTCTCTGAAGCCCGAATCGCAGACGAGCCTGCAGGTCCCCGCCATGCACGCCGGGCTCGAGTTTGCGTAGGTCGCGCACGCGTTGTTGCACCCGCCGCAGTGCGACAGCGAGCTCTGCGTCTGCACGCACGAGGAGGCGCAGCGCGTCTCGCCCGTGGCGCAGCCGCTCGAGCACGCTCCGGCCGAGCAGACCGGGGTCGCGCCGCTGCACACGCGTCCGCACATCCCGCAGTTCGTTGCGGTTCCGAGCGCTGCTTCGCAGCCGTTCATCGGGTTGGCGTCGCAGTCTGCAAAGCCCGGAAGACAGGTGTACGAGCACGCTCCGGCCGTGCACGACGTGTTGGTGTTGGGGCGGCTCGCGCACGGCCGACCGCAGCCGCCGCAGTGCGCCTCGCTGCTGCGCGTGTCGACCTCGCAGCCGTTGCTGGCGTTGCCGTCGCAGTTCGCGAAGCCCGTGTTGCAGAGGATCGAGCACATGCCGCTCGAGCAGCTGGCGCCTGCGTTGGGTGCCGGTGGACACGCGTTGTCGCAGCGCCCGCAGTGGTTGGTGTTGGTGGCAGGCGTGACACAAGAGGTCCCGCAGCGCAGCTCGCCGCCGCCGCAACCAGACGTGCACCGCCCCGCCGAACAGAGCGGCGTCGCGCCCGAGCACATGGTCGTGCACGAGCCACAGGCGCTCGGCATGTCGATGCGCTGCTCGCAGCCGTTTGCGAGGACGCCATCACAGTCGCCGAAATTCACCGCGCACGTGAGCGCGCAGGTCCCGGCGGAGCACCGGCCGGTCGCGTTTGCGCCGCCGGGGCAGGCCCGTCCACAGGCACCACAATTCAAAGGATCGGCGCTCAGGTTCGCGTCGCATGTGGGCACGTCCGGAGCGGCGCTGTCGACGCCCGAGTCGACGCCCGAGTCGACGCCCGAGTCGACGCCCGAGTCAGCGACGGCGTCCATGGGCGCGTCGATCGAAACGTCGATGCCCGCGTCAATCGTCGCATCCGCGGCGTCGATCGTCGCGTCTTGCTCCGTCACGCCGCTGTCGACCAGCACGATGTCGGGCAACGCTCGGTCTGCGGCGTCCGCGCGCGGCGTGCTCAGCACACCAGCGTCGTCGGTGCTTGCAGGAACGAGCTCGGGCACCGTGCACGTCGCGTCGTCGTTGCAAGTCAGGCCGAAGTCTTCGCATCGCTCGCTGAGCGTGCAGCTCTCGGCGCTGGCGCGCGTGCATCCGATGGCGCGCGCGGCGCACGCGAGCGGGATGAACAACCTCGTGATCTGGCGCTGCGAAGGGATGAATCGGCTCTGAAACCAGCGGCGAATCGTGACTGGCGCGGCCCCGGTCGTCGTGAGCAGCGTGATCTCGACAGCGGCGGTGATGGTTTGGTCTCGAGGCTCGCCGGAGGCGGGGACGATCGAGAAGCTCCCTCGCAGCGCGGTCTGTCCGTCGGGCGTCTGCAGCTCGGTGCGACGCCCGACGAGGCGATCGACGCTCTGCGAGCCTCGGACCGTGATCGCCCGAACCGCGGTCACTCGACTGGCGGGAACATCGGTCTCGAACTCGACGGTGATCTGGGTCGGCGGCGAGACGCACGACGTGACCGAAACCAACGCGGCAACTGCGGAAAACGCGGCACGAGTGTCGGTCAGCCGAGACATCTCGGAGCATTTTCGCAGATCGCGCCGCGCTCGTGTCACGCGCGGCGCAGGGATTCGCACCGCGCGGCGTCACGGAGTGCGCAGCGCCCTCGTGGTCGTTTCGTCGACCTCGTCGACTTGCTGCGCGAGCACAGCCCCGCGGACGGCTCGCGTTGCGCTGGCCCCCATGCTCACGCCCCTGCGGTGCGCTCGAGGGTCCTGTGAAGCCCCCCGCTGATCGCTCGGCTACTGTTGCCCCGAGCCCTTCTTGAGCTCAGTGAGCACGAGCTTGGTGATGGCCTTGAGCGTGTCGAAGACGCCGTCTCCCTTGGCCGCGACCGCCTCGTACTCCGGGACGCGGTTGGGGTTGAGCGCCTCGCGCAGCTCTTCGATCGGCGCGGCGCTGGGCAGGTCGCGCTTGTTGTACTGGATGACGAACGGGATCTTGTCGAGCGAGTAGCCCTGCTCGGCGAGGTTGGTCCGGAGGTTCTCCATCGATTCGATGTTCGCCTCCATGCGCTCGATCTGAGAGTCGGCGACGAAGATGACCCCGTCGACGCCCTTCAAGATGAGCTTTCGCGACGCGTCGTAGAAGACCTGTCCGGGCACCGTGTACAGGTGGAAGCGCGTTCGAAACCCGCGGATTTCACCGAGCGAAATCGGGAGGAAGTCGAAGAACAGCGTTCGCTCCTGCTCGGTGGCGAGCGAGATCATCTTGCCCTTCGCCTCGGGCGCGGTCTTCGTATAGATGAACTGGAGATTCGTGGTTTTGCCGCAGAGACCCGGCCCGTAATAGACGAGCTTGCAGTTGATCTCTCGCGACAGGTAGTTGATGAACGACATCCGACCAGGACCTTTCTCGCGCAGCGCCCGAGGGAGCGGCTTTAACTTTCGTGGTCAGTCGTTGAAGAGGTTATCGATGTCCGCGTCGGTGATTTCCGTCAGGACGTCGTTGCGATCGGGGCTCTGCACCTTGTTGAGCAGCGCCTCGAAGATCGTGTTGAGCTCGTCGGACGCTCGGCGCACGCGCAGGCGCACCAGTCCGAGCGAGGAGCGAGCGTCGAAGATCACCACGAGGATGACTCGATTGCCCACGAGCTGGATGTGAATGTTGGCCTTTTCACCCTCGTGATACTGCGTCGCGAACTCGTTTTCGCGAAGGAGCCTCGCCATGCCGCCGGTCGCGGCGATGTTGCCGGCCGTAAGCGATGCGAGTGAGGTCGTGTCCAGGTTCTCGGTGTCGCCAGCGGCCGCGATCAATTGGCCGTTCTTGGCGACGATGAAAACGACCTTGGCGTTCGCTTCCTTCACCAGCCGCTCGACCACGGCTTGGATCTGGTTGAACTCCTCTTCGTACATCACCATCTGCGGATTCATCGTCTCGCCTCCGCCATCCACGATGGACGCGTCGCTGTCTGCTCTGCCGATCGTTCAACGAACGCTCTGTGCGTGTGCGCCGACCGGTGTTCCACTGCGTCGCTCTCGGAGATACCAGAGCGTCGCCCTGCGCAGCAAGCCTCAACGCAGCGACCGCAGGTGCGCCGACCTCGCGCGCACCTCCGCCCACGGCGAACCACGGCCATTCCTGCGGTCTAGCTCGTCCACCACCCGGCACAAAACTTCGCTGGCCTGCCGATTGGCGCGAAGCTCGAGCTCGGCGAGGACGGCCGCCACGGCCAGCGCGGCCTGGTCCGCCGGCGCCGCGAGCGGATCGGCGGCCTTCGAAGAGAGCAACGCCGAGCCCCGTCCCGCGTCCGCGATCATCGCCCCGCCCCGAAGCGACGGCTCGATCGGCGCCTGAACGCTCAATCCCGGAACGATCAGCACCCACCCGCCGCCGCCCACCGCGCCGGCCGGGCCCGTATCACAATCGATCCGGGCGTGCGTCGGCTCGACGCACTCCGCGGACGGCGCGAGCCCCGCGAGCGACAACGCCTCGAGCGCGAGCCCGACCGCGGCGAACCGCGTCGAGGGAGGCCCCACGAGCTGGATCGAAAACGTCCTCGACGCCGCGTCGAACGACGCCCTTCGAAGCGAGCTCTCGCTCGCGACTGCTTCACAAAACGCCGCGCTCGCAGCCGGTCCCCGGCCGAGCGTCACGAGCCGCGCCCGAGGCATCGCGCGCTCTGCCCAACGCGCGATCGCCCATCGAGCCCGCTCGTACGGCGCGCCGATCTCGTGCACGACCGCGAGTTCGACCCCGCTGAGAGGCGCCGCGATCTCTTCGCCCAACGACGACAGCCGCGGACCTCCCAACGAAACACAAGAGACTCCAGAGTCCCTTAACCATCGGGCCGCGCGCGCCGCGCTCTCGGACGAGCCCACGGACACGAGCGCGACGGAGCCAGCTCCCTCGAGCTTCGCTGTCGCGCCGTGGCTTCGCTGAGCGACCGCCCCGTCGGCGCGAGCAGGCTCGATCCGAAGCCCGACAGAACGAAGGTCGAACACGATCGCCGTCGACAGCTCGCTCGAATGCGCGTGGGGCGAAGCGTCTCCAGCCCCGTCTGGAGAACCGCCCCCCGTAGTAGCCGCCATTTCGACGAGCGACTCGATTTCGTGTGCGCTAGATGCCACCCACCTGGCGCACGGCGCCGAGTCGAGCGCCGCGAGGTCCGAGCCGTCCGCAAGAGGCACGAGCGTCCCCTCGTCGTCGCCGTGCGACGGGATCACGCCCACGAGCGGACCGAACCCGCCGCGACTCGACGCGCGCATCGCCCGCGCGAGCAGCTCCGTCGCGCCGCCGCTCGCGAGGAGCCACACCGGCGCCTTTCCAGCGCGCACACCGATCGCGGCCGCGACCGCGGCTTCACCGCGCTCGGGTTCGATCGAAACCGAGCACATCGACAGGGCACGCGCCGCGCGCCGCGCGCCTTCGCCGCCGACTTCGTATACGCGCGAACCCGACGCAAGGTGCGCGCGCATGGCCCGCGCCAACGCGAACAAACCATCCGTCGCGCTCATCGTCTCCTCCGCGCCAACCTCGCCCGTCGGCGCGGAGCCTCGCGGACACCGGCGGCGGCCTGGCGCGTGAGGATCGTTCCGTCCGAGAGCAGCACGCGAACCGAGCCGCGCGCGTCTCGATCAGCGGCCACCAACGCCGTGGCGCTCTCGGCGGTCGTCGCGAGCTGGACGCGCTCGCCGTTCGACGCGAGCTCGATCCGCTGCGCCCGCTGCTCGACCTTGTAGCCGTCGCTCAAGCGCACCACGCGCGCGTCTCCTTCGCGCTCGACCGTCGCGCGCACCCGCGCGCCACCAGAGCCGACGCCCGGAAGCCACCAGTGAACTCCACCATCGGGAGAGACCCGCACCGTCGTGGGCGTCGTGATGTACACCATCGATCCCTCGGCGCTGATGCGCTCGACATCACCGCGAAGCACGTACGTCCAATTTCGCCCGCCATCGCGGGTGGCGACCACCCATCCCGTGCTCGTGACGAACACACCTCGGCGTCGGTCCACGAACACGCCGCGAGAGAGCGTTCGTCCGATCACGCTCGCGACGGGCGACCACCGCACGCCTTGATCGAACGTCCACCAGATCGAGCCGTCCAATCGCCAGGCGCTCGAGCGATCGACGAATCCCCCGCGGCCCTCGTCCTCGCTGCTCTCGCTGGCGAGCGCCGCGCCCGAGCGTTGAAACCAAAGCCCTCCGCGGTCTCTCGACACGAGAAGCCCGCAGGTCGGACCGAAGGCCACGGTCGTTCGAAGGTCGAGCGCCGTCACGTACTCGCAGCTGCCGGGCGCGTACACCTCGACGTCTCGCTGCGAGCCCTCGACGAGTCGCGTGCGCGCGCTGTCCTGGCACTCGATCGTGTCCGCCGGCCCCGATCGGCACCGAACGAGCGACGCTCCGTCTGGCCGCTCTCGCGCGAGCCGTCGCGAGCGGTCGTCGTACGCAGCGGCCTTCCACGTTCGTCCGCCATCGAAGCTCCAGTGGGACGGAAGCGGCCCGCGCCCCGCCTCGATCGCCCCCCGCGCGCCGAGGCAGCGAATGATCGCGCGGTCGCCGTCGATCCCGATCACGCCCAATCGAAACGGGTGCCAGCGTCGGCCGTGATCGAAGCTGCGAAACGAGTACGAGCCCTCTTCGTCGACCGTGCTCTGGGCGATCAACACCCTTCCGCACGCGTCGATGGTCTTCATCGCTCGCCCCGGCAGCGCGAGCGGTCCCTCCCAGCGCGACTCGTCCACCGAGCGGACAAAGAGCGCGCGCTCGGTGCTCGCGAAGATCTTCCCGAGCCGGTCGGTGAAGACCGCGAGGATCGGCGTCGCGACCTCGGGCAACGCCACTCGCTCGAACGAACGCGCCTCGTCGTCGCTCGAGAGCCACGCTCCGAGCACGCGCGCCGAGACGCCTTGTTCGACCTCGCGCTGCGTTCGCTCGCCGCGCGCGACGAGCAGCCACGGACCGCGCCGTTCGCTCTGCGCGAGCGTGATGTCCGCCGCGCTCGGCAACGAAACGCGCTCGTGAAACGACGCGCCCTGATCGTCGCTCGCGCAGAGCTTTCGCCGCGTCGCCGCGAGCCATCGGCCTCGTCGCGTCTGCCACAGCTGCACAAACGCCGGGCCTCGCGTGGCGCCCGACCGCGAAACGCCCGACGCGCTCTGCACCGCGGTGAAGCGCTCGCACGAGTCCCCTCGCTGCGGGTCCGATCCGTTGGGCGGGTCGCGATCCTGAACCCGAGCGCCGGCGTCGGCGTCGGACCCGCGATCGACGCGCGAATCGGCCTGTTGCGCAGCGATGTTGTCCGCGTCTTGCTCGAGATTGGCGTCGCCCGATCGCGTCGCGCCGCAGCTGGGAACGAGCGCGAGCAGCACCATCATCGACAGCGCTCGCACGCGCCGCGACCAGCGCGCGACGAGCGGACGCGCGCGACCCACGCGCGATCCGCGCGCGCACAGACGGCCCTCTCGCTCAGAGGCGAACGTCGACGGCGGCGCGCTGGCGGAGCTCACGGAGGTACGCACGCTGTTGCCGCGCCATCTCGCGGTTGAGCAGCTCGCTGTAGATCTCGTCGCGCGAGTCGGCGAGCGACGGGACGTTCGTCGCCTGGCGAGAGAGCAATCGAAAGATATGAAAGCCGTTTTCTCCGCGGGTCACCGCGCTGAGCTGCCCGGGCTGCAACGAGCGAATCGCGTTGATGAGCCAGTCGGGCGCGGGCTGGTCGGGGTCTTGAGGATCGATCGTGCCGAGGTCGCCGCCCTGATCGCGGGTCGCTGCGTCCTCGCTCGCGTCCGCCACGACCGCGGCGAAGTCCTCCCCCGCGCGGAGCCTCGCGCTGATGCGGTCGGCGCGGGCGCGCGTCGCTTCGATCTGCGCGCTCGTCGGGTTCTCGGGAAACGTCACGAAGCAGTGCGCCACGTTGAACGGCGCTCGATCCGCCGCAGCGCGGACGCGTCGGCGATACTCTTCTTGGATGTCCGACGGCGTCACGCTGACGCGGTTGCGGATCCGGATGTTCATCACGCGAAGGCGCAGGACCTCGGCCTCCATCATCGTGCGGTACTCCGCGCGCGTGACGCCCTCGGACTCGATCGCGTCGTAGATGTCTTGGAGGCTGCCGCCGTGCTGCTGCGCGATGCCCTGGATCATCCGGTCGACGTCCGCGGGGGTCACGTTGACCTGCAGCCGCGTCGCCGCGCGCCGAATGAGCGCGTCGTCGATCATCTTCTCGAGCGTCTCGCGGTAGAGCTGCTCGCGACGCTCTGCGCGCACCCGAGCGTCGGGCACCTGCGCGAGCTGCCTCTCGAACGGACGGAGCCTCCGCTCGACCTCCGACAAAAAGATCGCGTCTTCTTCGACCACAGCGATGATGCGGTCGACAATTTCGGCGTGAGCTTGGGTCGGCGCGGAGAGCGCTGCGACCAGAGACAACACACACCCGGCTCGGAGCAGGCGATTCACAGCAGCCCGAGGGCTATACAGCGCTTCACCGTCAAAGTCATCCAGACGGGGACTGTCTTCACCGACGGTCGAGCGATCCGGCCGCTGGGATCTGGACGCCTGGCGGCAAGAGCGTCTGCCCGATGCCCGCGCGGATGGCGGGGGGCGTCGATGCAGGGACGTCGATTCGCACCGACGAGAGCGCGCCCTCTTCGATTTGCACCGGCGTTTCGCGGCGAAGTCGCTCGAGCAGGTCGCGAACCGCGCGCGTCTGAGCCTGATCGTTGCGCTCTTCGAAGAGTCGGTTGCGGATCGCCCGTCGCACATCGTCGAGCGGCCGACGCAGCGCCTCTCGTCGGGCCAACATGCGAAGCACGTGAAACGCCGGGCCGCGGCCCGGCCCGCCGCGGGCGCTCTCGATCACTTCGCCGAGCACTTCTCCTACGTTTCGCAGGCGAAACGCGGCGCGAGCCACCTCGGCAGGGACCTGCGCCGAGCCCTCGATCGAGACGAAGCCCACGTCGCCGCCGGTCTCGCGGCCCGTGTCGTCGCGGCTCTCGCGCCGCACGAGGGCGCGCCACGCGGCGTCGTCGGTCGGCGAGCGCTGCGCTTCGGCGAGCACGCGTGCTGCGTCCGCGCGGGTCGCGAGCACCACCTGCGAGAAGCGCACCTGCTCGGGCGTCTCGTATTCGGCGATGTGCTCGCGGTAGTAGCGCTCGACGTCGGCCTCGGTCACGACCGCCGCAGCGACGCCGCTGCGAACATCGCTCTCGACCTGCCTCGCGAGCTGCGAGAGCACCGCGTTGCGAACGGTCGGGTCTCGGTCGAGCCCGCGGGTGCGGGCCTCGAGCGCGAGCAGTTCGCCGTCGATCCACGCGCGAACGAGCGAGCGCCGAGCGTCGGGCGTGTTCATTCGGGCGCGGAGGTAGGGGTTTTGCCCTGCGAGTCTGCGAGCGAAATCGCAGACCGTGAGCGTGGTGTCTCCGACGCGCGCGAGCACAGCGTCCCGCTCTGCCGGAGCGATGTCCGCGCACGGGTCATTGGACGCGTCCTGGCTGACCACTGGGGCCGCGGTGGCGGCGTCGCGGGCACGCTCGTTGGGAGGGGTAGGCTTGGGGCACCCCGCGACGGAGAGGGTCGCCGCGACGGCGAGCGCGAGGGAGAACCTTGCGGCCGAGCCGGTGTGCAAAGAGGACATGCGGGCGTTTTCTTTAGGCCGTCGTGCGTCTACGGTGAAGTGACCGAGCCGAAGGCTCGGCGGGTCTACGGGCGAAGTATCACCGTCGGCGCGGAGCGGCAACGCGGCGCGAGGCCCCGGAGCTTCGCGCGGGGGCGGGGACGGGCCTGAGCGAGACCGTTGTGAGGGCGCGGGAGTCGATCGAGACGGCGTCGACCGACTGCGCCCCGGCCAGGAGTTCTCCGCGCGCCCGAACGAGCGCCGCGCGAAAGGAGGTCAGAGACAGTCGAAAGGCGATCCGACGGGCGACGGCCTCGAGCGTGGCGGGCTCGGCGTCGATCCGCTCGAGCCGCTGAACGACGTAGAAACGCACCCGCGTTCGTGGTCTTCGCCGCCTTCCGACGCGCTCGGTGACCTCGACGCGGACAGGGTCTGGCGCGACCGATGCGAATTCGGTCAGCGCAAAGGCGCGCTGCGCGACCGCGCGCGGGACGAGCTCGTTGCCCTCCTCGGTCACGAGGCCGAGGTCGCCGTCGTCGCGCTCGGCTCCGGCCGCGACGCTGCGCGCTCGCGCGAGCTCGCCGAAGTCTCGCCCCGCCGACAGCTCACGCAACGCCGCGCGCGCCGCAGGTTCGCTGCTCGTGACGACCGCGCGCACATGAACGCGCGCTACGCGGTCGAACTCGGCGCGGTGCTCTTCGAAGTAGCGCTGGATCGTCGAGCGCTCGGGCGCGACCCAGCTCCGTCGCGTCGCGTCCCGTGCGAGCGCGTCTGCGAGCGTCCGCTGCAGGCGCTCTTGCGTCTCGGCGTCTCGATCGAGCCCACGCGCCGTCGCTTCACGGGCGAACGTCGCGTCGCGCACGGCCCGAGACAGCGCGTCTCTGGGCGCTAGCGGCGAGCCCCCTTCGCGCAGCGCCGCGAGCGACAGTAGCGCGACGTCACAGGCCGTGATCGACTGCCCGGCGACGCGAGCGAGCTCGATGTCGGCCCCATCGAAGCTCAACGGACATCGAGAGCTGCTGTATACTCGCTCGACCGTCCCGGGCGCGGTCGCGTCGGAAGGCACAACGTCCGCAGCCGCAGTCTGCGCCGATCCGGACGGGCGCGACGGCGCGACGGCGACGGTGCTGGGGGCCAGCGGCGCGAGAGCGCATCCCATCGCCATCGCGGCGCCCGCGACGAGCGCGAAGAAGCGCGGGCTCGAAGCGAGGGTCTTCCAGCGCGCGCGCTGATGCGCGAAGCGCGAGAGCGGGTCGTCGGCGAACTCAGCGTTGCTCACGAAATAGCCGCGTTGGAGGCAGAGAATGCATCGATCGCGCAGTCGAACGCAAAGGGTCGATCTCGCCCGGCGCGGCGCGGCGCGGCGTGGAGCGCCCCGCCGACCACGAAATACACGAGCGACACGGCCGTGGGAGCAAGGATTCGACGACCCGGCGCGAGACGGAGACCGCAGCGGGAGAACGCCAGCGCGTCACCTCGAGCGGACTGGCGTCGTGTTGCCAGCGAATCCAGTGGGAAAGTGAAGATCGGTTTCGACTGAATCTTCTTCTTCGAGTTGGTTGAAGAAGAAGAAGAGGTCGAACCCATTGTGCACGAGCGCGTTCTTCGCTCTCCAAGGCCCGCCTTTGGCGGAGACGTCGCCGCGCTCCTGCGCGACCCCATGCGCGGGAGTCTCTGCTCCCGCGCCGGTGCTCCCTCTCCCACGCGCCTCGCTGCCGCGCCTCCTTCTCGCTCGCTTCACGCGCGACCCTTGCGCGCTTCGTCCGATGATCGCTGCGCTTCGACCGTATCCGCGGTGGCCACGGACGGCTCGCTCGAGCCGACGCGCACTCCGGTGCCGCTCGTCGCGTTGGCTGCTTCACGCGCGCGCTCGATCGTGGCGGCGACCGCCGCGGCGTCATCTACGGTGATGACGTGACGCACGGTCCGTCCCTTGTCGTCGAGCCACTCGATCTCGACGCACTGCCCGCTGCCCCCCGGAACGCTGTAGCAAACCGCCCCTTCGCGCCCGTACCGAATGCCCCAGCCGCCGAAGCGCTTCCAGTCGTACGCGCCGGAGGTCACGGACTTGATTCGTTCGACTGGAATCTTCGGGCCGAACAGCCCGAGCTGAACGTGCACGACGCGCTCGGTCACCACCAGCCGCAGGTGCGAGAACAGAAGCCCCAACACCGCGGCGAAGGCGATCAAGAAGAGCCCCACGAGCGATGCGCCGAGGATGGTCGCCGCGCCGCCCTTCGCGATGGCAGAGCCGATGAGACCCAGCCCCATCAGGGCCGGGCCCGAAAAGAGCAAGAACCACCAACCCGGAACGCGCTTCTTCGAGATCGCGATCGCCGACCCTCCCTCCATGTACTTGGAGACGTACTCGTCGGACGACGCTCCCCCCGCGGTGTCGGGCTCTTCGCTCATCGCTGCTCCTCCGCCGCGAGGATAGCGCACCTGCCCTTTCGGTCAGGGGCGACCCCACCAGACGGGCACTACACGAACGGTCGGCTGTTCGCAGAGCAGTCCCAGGCTCACAACGAGCGGCGGAGGCATCGATCATGGCTATCGAACTGAAAGAAATCTCTCGAGCGCTCTCGGAGATCGTCGCGAAGGTCGCTCCGTCCATCGTGCGCGTCGACGGGCGCACGCAGCGAGGCGCGAGCGGCGTCGTGTACTCAGCGCAAGGGCTCGTTCTCACTGCGAATCACGCGCTCGAACGCGACGAGCACCTCACGGTCCACACGCACGACGGGCGCTCGCTCGACGCCAAGCTGCTCGGTCGCGACCCCGGAACAGACCTCGCCGTCCTCGAGGTCGACGCGACCGCAGGGCTCACGCCGCTCGCCTTCGCGAAGGCCGACGACGTCGCGGTCGGGCAAATCGTCCTCGCGATCGCGCGCCCCGGAAAGACCGCCCGCGCCACGAGCGGGATCGTCAGCGCCTTCGGCGAGAGCTACCGCACGCAACACAACGGTCGCGTCGATCACTACCTCGAGAGCGACGCCGAGCTTCGCCCGGGATTTTCGGGGGGAGCGCTGATCGACACCGACGGCCGCGCGCTGGGCATCGTCACGGGGTCGATCGTTCGCGGGACCACCGTGGCGATTCCATCGATCACGATCGAGCGCGTCGTGAGCGAGCTCGGCGCGCACGGCCGCGTGCGCCGCGGGTACCTCGGCGTCGGAAGCTACCCGGTGCGACTGTCACCCTCGGTGGCAGCCGCCATCGGAAAGACCGAAGGCGCCGTGATCGTCGCCGTCGAGCCCGACGGCCCCGCAGAGCGCTCGGGTCTCTTGCAAGGCGACGTACTGATCGCGATCGACGGACACCCGACCGCGCACCCCGCGCAGGTCGCCGCGGCGCTCGAAGACAAGGCAGACGCAGACGTGAAGATCGAGCTCGTCCGCGGAGGAAAGCTCGAGACCCTCACGGTCAAGACAGGGCACCGACGATGACCCCGCTGCAACAGTTCTCGAGAGACCTCGAGGAGCTCGTCGCGAACACCGCTCCGGCGGTGGTCGCCGTCGAGCACCGCGGGGGGCAGGGATCTGGGGTCGTTCTGGCGCGAGATGGTTTCGTGCTCACAAATCGACACGTCGTCGCCCGCGCAGACGGGCGGGTGTCCGTGCGCTTCTCGGACGGCACCGACACCGCCGCCCGCGTGGTGGGCACGGACGCGCGCACAGACCTGGCGGTGCTGCGCACGGACGTATCGCACACGAGCTCGCTCGCCCTGGGTGACAGCCGCGCGCTGCGCGTAGGCTCGGTGGTCGTCGCGATCGGCAACCCGCTGCGCTTCGAGCAGAGCGTCTCGCTCGGCGTGGTGAGCGCCCTCGAGCGATCGCTTCCTGCGGGCCGCGGCGAGCCGCTCGAGGGGCTGGTTCAAACCGACGCCGCGATCAACCCGGGCAACTCTGGCGGACCGCTGCTCGACGCCTTCGGCAACGTCGTGGGAATCAACACCGCCATCCTCCCCTACGCCCAGGGGATAGGCTTTGCGATCCCTGCGCACACGGCGGAGTGGGTGACTGCTGTCCTCGTGCAGAAGGGATTCATCGAGCGTCCGCACTTCGGCGTGGTCGCGCGCGCAGAGCCCCTCGCGACTTCGTTTGCGAAAGAGCACGGACAAACGCGCGGCGTTCGCGTGGTGGGCGTGGGCAGCAACACGCCTGCGCAGAGGGCCGGGCTGCGCGACGGCGACCTGGTGCTGACCGTAGATGGCCAGCGCGTGGGCTCGGTCGACGACCTTCAGCGAGTGGCGGTGCTGAGCGCAAAAGCGAACTTCACCTTCGCGCTGCTTCGGGGAGCGCAGCGGCTCGAGGTCGAAGTGCGCCCGCAGCGCTCCAACAGCGCCTACGCGGCGTGAGAACAGTCTGGTGCCGATCCCAGTGGCAGGCTCGCTGCCACCAGTGGCAGAGGCGCTGCCACTGGGATCGGCGCTACGGTCTGCGCTTCTTGGACTTCTTCGTTCCGCCAGCGACGCTCACGAGCAGGTCGATGATGCCCGGTTCGCGCGAGCGCGTGGCGCTCCGACGGCGCGGCGCCGCGGGCTCCTCGGGAGGCTCTTCGCCTTCGTCACCGCTGTCGGGCTGCGTCCGTTCGGCGCTCGGCGGCGCGCTCGCCTCGGCGGTCTCGCGCTCGCCAGACGTCGTCGCGCTCTCGCGTTCGTTCGACGCTTCGACACCGCCCTCTGCGCTCGGTGGCGCAATCGCCGCGACTGCCGGCGCAGGCTCGGGCGCGACAACCACGGCAGCCGCGCTCGGTTCTTTCGCAGGCGTTTCGGTGATCCCATCGTCGCGTCCGCTCACCGCCTTCGCTGCGCTAGCGGACTCGGTCTCGACCAGAGATTCCGCCGACGGCGCCGTGCTCTCCGCAGGCACCACACTCGAAGCCGCGCCGCTGTCCGTAACCTCGACCGGAGGCGTGCTCGTCGCGCTCACAGACTCCGTTGCGTCCTTCGCGACCACGGGCGCTTCGTCACCGCCCTTCGACACATCGGACGCGGGCGGAGGAGCCTTGGCCACAGCCTTCGCCTTGGGCTTCTTCTTCGGACTGCGCCGCTTGCTCTCGTTGTAGAGCACGCCCGCGCTGGCGGCGGCCACCACGAGCAATCCCGCGGCGCCGATCGCTCGACGCCTTCGGCGCGACTTCAACACTTCGACCTGCGCGACCGCGTCGAACTGCGCCCTCGCGCGCTGGTGCGTCGGGTCCGCCAGCACTGCCGCTCGGTAGAGTTCGGGGTCGGCCACGCCGCGAGCGAGCGCGCGCTCGGCCTCGAGAAACAAGATCGCTCCGCGGATCTGCGAGGCCTTCGGACCCTCGGGGTCGACCCGCAGCGCCATGCGATACAGCACCGCCGCGCGCCCCACGTCCGAGCGCTCGAGCGTCCGCGCATAGCGAACGAGCGGCTCGACCATCTCGCCGCGTCGCTCGAAGAGCGGGTGCCGCGCGAGGACCCACTCGAAGCGCTCGAGCATCACGTCGTTGCGCCCCTCGCGCGCCGCGGCGAGCCCCGCGTCGAGAGCAGCCCGCACCTCGTCGCTCTTTCGCCGGTCGTACGCCGCGTAGAGCTCGCGCGAGATGCGCTCCCAGCCCCAGAGCGGGTTGGGATCTTCACCGACGAACGTCTCGTACACGTTGCGAAGGGTGTTGATCGAGTCGCGCCCGAACTGCGCGATCGCCCAGCGAGCCGCCTCCCGCACCTGCACGCGGTCGCTGTTGACGTAGCTCGTGATCACCACCATCGCGTCCTGCTGACGCACGCTCCCCCACGCGCGAAGGATCTCGGCGAGCAGCGCGTTGTCGCGGGTTTGCACGCTCTGACCCGGGGTCACGCAGCGAACCGCCTCGCGGACCTGACGGATATAGAGCCGCGTGTCCTCCGTTGGACGACGCAGCTCGATCAGCGCAGGAACGACGTAGAGCTTGAGCTGGTTTCTCGCGATGCGAATGGTCGCGAGGCGAAAGATCCGGTTGTGCGACAGGCCGAATGCCACCAGCGCGCGGCCGCTGTCGGGCGTCTTGATCGCTCCGAGCGCGGTCGCGAGCGCGATTCGCTCGGTCGCGATGTCGATGTCCGGCCCGCGCGGCGAGTAGTTGATCAGCGCTTGAAGCAGGTCGAACTCGGCGTTTTCGCGGCCGCCCGTCACCGCGCGGATCGCCCGCACCATCGCGGCGTGAACGTTGAAGTGCGACGTTCCGAGCTGCGAGAGAAGCCGCTGACGAATCGCAGGGACGTCCGATGGCTCGAGCCGCTGGAGCTGCTCGGCGGCCTCGCGTCGGCTCTCTCTGTCCTCTACGCGCAGCCGCGCGAGGATCGCTTCGAGCGCGAAGCGCGAGTCGTCGGACACCGCGTTTTCGCTCGCGCTCTGCGCGGCGACCGCCGGACTCTGCTGCGCCTCGGCGACAACGCTCGTGGCTGACACGAGCGCGACGATCGATGCGGCGAGCGAGAGTCCGATGGAGCGCATCTTTGGTGGTCTCAGTCGATGATCCGAAAGTCGACGAAGTCTCCCTGGTAGCCGCGCCACCGCGTGTCGACGCGCTCGACCCGGGCCGCGCTCGGGCCTCGGCCCGCCCAGCTCAACAGCTCGCGGAGCTTGTCTTCTTCCCCCTCGGCGACGAACTCGACCGAGCCGTCGGATTGGTTGCGGACCCAGCCAGAGACGCCGAGACGCTTAGCCTCGCGTTGCATCGAGGCTCGAAAAAACACGCCCTGGACGCGTCCTCGAACGACGCCTTGAAGTTGCTTGGTCGCCATAGCTCGTTGACCGAATCATGGCGCGGTTAGCACCCTCGTTGCTAGCCAAGCAACTATCTCGCGAATTCCAGCAGGTCAGCGAAGCCCCTCGGACGGCTCGATCACCGCGGCCCTCCACGCAGGAACCACCGACGCCGCCAGCCACGGAACCACCGTGAGCGCCACCACCGACAGGATGCTCGCCCCCTCCCCCGATGGCGTGAGCGGGATCGTCGGGGAGAGCACGGACCAGCCGCGAAGCGCCGACGCGAGCCCTGGAGCGCCCAGCACGAACACGTACCCGTGCGACAACAGCGCCCCCAGCGCCGTCGCCCCCGCGGCGATGACCGTGCTTTCGATCGCCCGAACCACGAGGACATCTCGCGTCGACCACCCGACGACCTTGAGCGACGCGATCTCGCGGCGCTCGTCGGTCGAGAGGCTCGTCAATCGATCCCACGCGAGCACGAGCAGCGCGAGCAGCGCGGGCAAGAGCGAGAGCGCGACGAAGCCGCCGCGAGCGCCGTACGTGAGCTCGTAGACGCGCGACAGCTCCTCGCGGGTCACGACGCGCGCGCCCGGCATCTGGTCAGCGATTCGCGCGGCGGCCGTCCCGATCTCGTTGGGGTTGAACACGTGCACGGCGATGTCCGTCGCCTCGTCGTCCGAGAGCCCGAGCAGCGCGCGCGCGTCGCGCTCGTCCATCGCGACCACGTCTGCGGTCACGACGCTCGTCGCCTTCGTCGCGATGGCCGCCACACGAAACGCCCGTCGTCCCAGCTCGAGCTCGTCGCCCACACGCGCGCCGAACGCGCGACCGACGGCGTCTCCCAAGAGCACCCACTCGCGCCGCCCGTCCGTGGGCACTTCGCCTTCGATCCGCGCGGCCGCGAAGGCGCTGCGTTGGTGCGGCGCGAGCCCGACCACGACCACGTTGGTCGCGAGCACATCGAGGTAGAGATAGCCCCAGACGCGCGGTCTCACCGCGCCCACGCCAGCGATGGTTCGAAGCCGCTCGGCCTCCTGCGGAGAGAGCGTCGCCGGTCGCCCCGCGCGCATCCGAGAGACGGTGACGTCGGGCATGGTGGCGACGGTGCGCCTCGCCTCGCCGCGAAGCGCGTCGGTCAGCGCGAACACCGACGAGAACGCCATGGCGACGATCGCGAGCCCCACGACCGACGCGACGGCGCGGCCCCTGCGACGCCCCAACGAGCCCAGAGAAAACGCGACGAGCGCGAGCGCGCGAGACAGCGCTGTCCTCAAGGCCGCGCCCCGCTGGTGCTCGAGGCTGCTGCTCGCAGCCGCGCTCGGAGAACGACGGACCGACCGGCTTCGAGGCTCGGGCGCGCCGGCGAAGCAAACGCTCCAGCGGGGTCCGGATCGGCAAGCCCCGGCCCGTCGTGCCCATAGGCGAACGGCTCGACGCGCGTCGGATGCCTGAGCCACCGGGCTCCTGCGTGCACCGCGAGCTCGGGGCCGACGATCGAGGCCGCGCGAACGATCGCAACGTGATCCAGCGATCGAGCGCGGACGAGCGCCCCGCGGTGCAACGCTGTTGCGACCAGCAAACCACCTAGCAAAGTGGCTACGATCGCGAAGAGAACGACGCGGCGACGCTCGAAGTCACGGCCCTTCGTGATGGGTTTGCGAGGCTCGCTCGCGGCGTCGGTCACGTTTGCACCAGGTCCCACTTCGGTCTTCGGTGCGACGCGCGCAGGTCGCCGACGTCCGCCCAGACAGCGTCCTCGTGCGACTCTCGGCCATCGAGAAACCACAGGAAATCCAGCGCTCGATCGTCGCGGTCCGCGCTCGCGTCCCACGCGGCGACCATGCTGTTCGGCGACAGGGTCTTGCGCCCGAGCATGCTCTCGAGCTCGAACGCGATTCCGTGGATTCCGGGCCTGGGCTCCCAGCTCTTGTAGACGAGCTCGGAGCAGAAGATCGCTTGATCCGAGAAGAAGTCGAAGTCGAAGTCGTACGGCCTGCCCCAATAGGAAAAAGCCTGCTCGATCGCGCGAGCGACGTCGAGCTTCGATCGCCTGGGGCGCAGCGCCGCGGCGTAGTCGGCCCAGAGCGTGTGCTCGGCAGAAGCGAAGATCACCCCCTCGGAGACGGCCTCGATCACCCTGCGCGGGTGCCCTGCTTCGTCCTGCTGCGCGTAGCTCGCCCACGCCGCGGGGTGCTCGCTCTGCAAGCGCTCGGAGAAGGCTCCGCCGTACTCCGCGCGGACCTGTGCGTCGTCGTCGAGGAAGGCCGAGAGCTCGGCGGGCGTTCCGACCCACAGCGCGGCGTGCGGCCAGAAGCCCGGGAGCCCGATGTTGGAGAGGTACCAGTTGCGACGCTCGAACAAGAGGTCGCCGGGCGCCGTGAGGCCGCAGGCCCTCTCGATTTGGTGCGCAGAAATCAAAGCGCCCCCGTCGCGATACACCCTGGTGTCGCCGAGCCAGCCAGCGACCTCCGTTTGCACAGGAAGGAGCAGCGCCTGGCCGGCGCTCTTCAAGAGCCCGATGGCGTTCTTCACGAGCAGCGTCGGCGCCTCGTCCGAGAGAAACCCGCGGAGCACCGCCCAATCGCCGTCGAGCTGCTCGAGCAGCGGCTCGATCTGGTCGCGATCGGCGCGGGACTCGAGCAGCTCGCCGAGGAGCTTTCGGTGCTGTCTCGCGGCGACGGCGCGGCCGATGTGCTCGACGTGCAACACGTTAGACTTGAAGCCCGACCACTGGCCGGGGCCGATCCCGAACGAGGGCGCGCCCTCGTCGAGCAGCACCTCGAACGCAGCCTTTCCGAGCGCGCGCGTGCAGAGATTCATCCCGAGCGCGAGCCGTCGAAAGTACGCCCGGTGCGCGAGCGCAAAATGTCGCCCGTGTCGCACAGGATCGTCGAACACATCCAACCCGACGAAGCCCATATGGAACCTCGTAATCGAGTTGGCCGCTGACGACAGATCCACCGCCCGGTCGAACAAGTGCAGCGCGATCTCGCGTTCGACCGCCGAGAGCGCGTCGCCCTCGCCCCGCGCGAAGAGCTCGGCGTGCACGTCCATGGCTCGCTCGAGCCTCGCTCCGGCAGCGAGCACCGCGTCGAGCCTACGCGTGTCCTCGAGCGCCCGCCGATCGCGCTCGTCGGGCGTGCAATGTTCGAAGCGGATCATCGGCGAGCGCGAGGATAGCGAATCCCTCTTCGACTGCGGGCTCGCATCGGCCGTGCCGAGCACACATCCGACAACACCTTGAAATCATGTACTTTGTTCGCGCCAACCCGACGCTGTTTCGCCTCTCTGCCGTCGCGCGCGATTCGCAGCTCGATCCCTTCGAACGTTGAACCTCATGCGCGCCGAGACACCGGACGTCGACCCTGATCTCTCTGCGTTTCGTCGCGCGTTCGCGGCGGACGTGCTCTCGATGGGCGGCGACTGGTTCACCTACGTCGCGATGAGCTACCTCGCTGCGCCTTCGCGCGAGCCGTGGGCGCTGCTCTCGGTCGCAGCGTCGCACACGCTTCCTCGCTGGGCGCTCGCGCCGTGGGCCGGCGCGCTGTGCGACCGATTCGACAAGCGCTCGATTTTGTGGGTCGTTCAAGCGCTTCGCGCGGTGATCGTCGGCGCGATGGCCCTTCTCGCGTTGCGTCCCAGCGCCGCGTCGCTCGTGGCGATCCACGGCCTGCACCTCGTTCGAATGGCGCTCGGCGCGGTTGCAGACAGCGCCCTGCGCAGCGCGTTGCCGTCGCTCGTCCCCGAAGACCGCCTCGCGTGGGCGTACGCGCGCTCGGGCGTCGCGTGGAGCGTCTTGTTTTGCGCGGGAGTCGCGCTCGGCGGCGTCACCGTCGCGGCCGTCGGCGTCGCTGCGGCGTTCGCCATCGACGCGCTCAGCTACGCGGTCGCCGCGGCGCTTTTGTTCACGTTGCCATCGATCCCTCCGATCGCAGCGCCCGCGGCGAGAGCCACCGAAGTTTCCGCGACCTCGCTCGTGCGCGCTCCCGAACACCGCGCGCTCCTCGCGGCGATCGTCGCCAAGATCCCTGCGGCGATCGTCCAGGGAGCGCTCTTCATCGCGATCGCTCGCTACGCCGATCGGGCCGAGAGCGCACTTCATCGCAGCGCCGCGGTCTTGCTCGGCGCGCTTCACGCCGCACGGGCGCTCGGCGCCGCTGCGGGCCCCTACGCGATCGCTCGCCGCGACCGCGAAGACCCCGCAACCCGCGGCGCCGCGCTCGCGCTCGTCGCCGGAGCCTTTGCTCTCTTCGCGCTGTCTCGCGACGCTCACCGCGCGGCCGCGCTCTCGTCGCTCGTGCTCGTGGGGGTCGGCGCTGGCGCGAGCTGGGTTCACTCATCCGCGGCGGTCGCGACCTGCGCCCCGCCGCACGCGCGGGGAAAGATCGCCTCGCTCGAGCTCTCGACGCACTCGATCGCGCAGCTTTCTGGCTCGTTTCTCGGGTGCTTCGCTTTTGGAACGACGGCCGCGATCTCCCTCGCCACCGCGGCGCTCGCGCTACTCTCAGCGCTGTCGCGACGACGATGAACGCACGCCCCGCCGCACTTCTTCCATCGCTCGCCCTCGCGCTCGCGTGCGCGCGTTGCTCGCATCACGCGCAGCCGGCGCAGCAGAGCGCGCCGCTTCACCGCGTGCCGAGCCCCTCGCGTGTCGCGAGCGCCACGAGGGTTGTGGAACCCGACGACCAACGACCGTCGCTCGCGCTCGAGCCAAACGATCGAGACGCGGGCAGCGTCGCAGCGGGCGAAGCCGATAGCACCACGGTCGCCGCGCGGCCCCTCGCCGCGCCGACCGTGGAAGAGCGCCTCGAAGCGGACGCGATCGACGACGATCGACCGTGGCGCGCGACGTTGTACTCGTGGACACCCGCGGCGCGCGCGGCGGAGCTCGCGCAGACGCTGACCATTCTCTCGGCGACAGCCTCGTCCGGGGCGTCGCCCTCACCGTTCAGCCGACTGCTCGCGCGGCTTCGCCGCAGGACTGGTGACGTGGGGACGATCGCGCGCGCGCTGCTCGAAGACCCGACGCTCAACCACTATCGCTACGCGTGGACCAACGGGTACGCGACGGCGATGGGCTTCATCGGTCGCCCGTACGGGACGGCGCTGGTGCGCGTAGAGCTCGCCCCCAACGCGCTCGTGCTGCGGCTCGACCCGAGCGACGCCAGGCCTTTTCGGCTCTTCGATCGCGAACAACGCGAGCTCCCGATCCGTCGCTTCACGGAGCTGCGATCGCGCGTGGCCGCGGTCTATCACGTGCGGCGCTGGGGGGACGTGCGGGTCGCGTTTCGAGAGTACGTCCTGTGCAATCCCGAGACGATCGCGCGTTGGTCCATGGCGACGCCGGTCGTCCGCGAGGAGGTCGCGCGAGAGCAGCAGCTCGTCGTCGCGGTGCTCGAGTCGATCGCGTCGCGAAGGGTGGCGCCGTTGTCGACGGCGCAACGGTTCGCCGAGTGGCGCTCGTCCTCGAGGACCGCGGCCCCTACGATCGCGCACCGATGGATGCGGACGATGGCCACCGCGGCGCCACACTACGAGCTCACCATGGCGAACCTCCGCGCGCTCTCCGCGACGCTCGCGCTCTACGACACGAGCGCCGTCGCCGAGCACTAAGCAGGGAACCGGATTTGGGCGCGACAGCCCTGGTATTCGTGAGGGAACAACGCGTACGCTCGCTCGCCTGACGGCCAGAGGTCGAGCCCTCATCGTC
>LNEO01000313.1 GCA_001465015.1 Deltaproteobacteria bacterium Ga0077539
CGTTCGTCGACGCCCTGCTCTTCCCGTTTTGCTTTGCGATTCCAATACCTTCCGTCGGGGCGTTGCGCATCTCGTGGGCGGAAGCGCGGGTGGGGGCTGCGAAGCAGCACTGCGTCCACCGTCGTTCTCCTCACGCGGGGGCCGCCTCGCGGCTCTGTGGCAAACGTCGTTCTGCTCACTCGAGCCGCGCGGCAGCGCGGGTGGGGGTCACCACGGCTACCTCGGATCAACCGCTGCGCTTCGCCGCCCACCGGACGACTCCCATCCGCCTCACACCGGCGGACTCTCGGCGCCGATGCCCTCGCGCCCGGTCCTCGTGAGAGCGACGACGGGCTGCGCGCGCAGAGCGCTGCGAGGGTTTAAGCGGCTTTAAGCCGGTCGTCGCCTCGAAGGGCGCTATCGATCAGCGGTGCGTCCCGGGCGTGAGCGTCGTCCAAGCCGTCGAGAGTGCGGTATCTTGTCCAGCGAACTTCGCTTTCGCCACGATGAGCACCACTGTCCGCGAAGAGGGAGCGATCGAGTTCGACGCGAGCACGCTCGTCGAGCAGTGGTCGCTGGTCGTCGCTCACCACCGTTTGTCCTCGGTGCTCGGGCTGCGGCGCGTCGTGACCGCGACGACCGCGCTCGACCTCGGGCGCGCTTGCGGGGCGTTCGGCGAAGGAGCGCTCGATGACCCGCAGCTCTCTCGCGCGCACGCCCGCGTCGAGCTCGGCTCGCGAGGAGTCCTCGTCGTGAGCGACCTCGGCAGCGCAAACGGAACCTGGGTCGACGGCGCGCGCGTCGGAACCGCTCCCCTCCGCGAGGGCGCTGTGTTGCGCACGGGCCCCGTCCTCTTCGTCGTGCAGCGGGCGCCCGAGACGTATCCCATGCGACGCTCTGAGAAGGCTCCCGCGGTCTCGTGGAGGACTGTTGCCTTCGTCGAGAGCGTTCGCGCTGCGCTCGCAGCGAAGAAGCCCATCGCGATTCGCGGCGCTCGCCGCTCGGCGTGGTGGCCAATCGTTCAGTGGCTCGCGAGCGAGCGGGACCTCACGGTTCTTGCGGCCGAAAGCCAGGCGCAGGCCAAGAGCGCTGGCGATGGGGTGGTTTGCGTCGTTCGGGCGGGCGCGATCGAAGAGTGGGCGCTCATCGGACGAGCGATCTACGTCGAGGACCACTCGTCCAGCGACGACTCGGTATCGACCGCGCTCGCGGTCGCGACGATGCCGAGGGTGAGCGAGCGCATCGAAGACATCCCGTGGCTCGTGCGCGGCGCCCTCGGGCGAGCGCTTACGACGTCGCCGAAGCTGCCCGCGATGGACGCTGGATTCGCCGCGCGGCTGCTCGCCGCAGAGTGGCCCGAAGACGTCGACGGCATCGAGCGATGGGCAGAGGCCGTCGCGCGCAGGCCCGAGCGGCACGAGAAGCTCGAGTGGGTCGGCGAGGACCTCTCGTTTGCCGGCGGCCCGCGAGTCGCCATCGAACCATCATCGTCGAGCCCCGGAGAGGGTCACGAGCGCCCCCGCCCCACGCCGGTGAGCGCCGCGCCCGGCGATGCCGCGCTGATCGTCGCGCGAGACGGCGGCTGGTTTCGCACAGGCCGCGAGGCCGCCGTCGATCTACGGACCCGCTTCGCGCTCGCGCGCATCATGCGCGCCCTCGTGCGCGCTCACGAACGAGCGCCCGAAGAGACGCTCTCGCTCGACGCGCTCATCGACGAAGGGTGGCCTGGCGAGAAGCTCGTCTCGGACTCGGGCTCGAACCGCGTGTACGTCGCGATCGCGACGCTGCGAAAGCTCGGGCTGCGCGAGCGCATCGAGCGTCGAGAAGGGGGCTATCGCCTCTCTCCGAGGGCAACGATCGTCGTCGACGACGAGTTCGAGCAGCAAGATGAGCGCTGACGGCGTCAAACCACAGCGCGGCGAGGCGCGCGTGGGCGCGCTCGTGGCGGACAAATACGAGCTCGTCGCGCTGCTCGGCGCCGGCGGATCGAGCGCCGTGTACGAGGCGCGCCACCGCAAGACCGACGGCCGCTACGCGCTCAAGGTGCTCGACGCGCCGCCCAACAGCCGCGAGGCCGAGCGCATGCTCCGCGAGGCGCGCGCGCTCGCGAAGCTCGCGCACCCCAACATCGTGCGGCTGATCGATTTCGACGAGCACGACGGCACGGTGTTCATCGTCGAAGAGCTCTTGCGCGGCAAGACCTTGCGAGGCGCGCTCGACGAGGCGTTGGTGCTTTCTGCAAGAGAGGCGCTCGAGTGGCTCGTCCCGGTGCTTCGCGCGCTCGCGTACGCGCACGGGCAGGGGATCATCCACCGCGACATCAAGCCCGAGAACATCATTCTCAGCGAAGAGGGCGGCGCGATCGTCCCGCGGCTCGTGGATTTCGGCCTCGTGCGCGAGCTCTCGACGGACACCTCGCTCACGCGCCACAACACCCTCTTGGGGACGCCTCGCTACATGTCTCCCGAACAAGCGTGGGGGCGCCTGGACGTCGACGCGCGAAGCGACCTGTGGTCCTTCGCCGCGGTGCTCTACGAGTGCCTCGCGGGAGTTGCTCCGTACGACGGAGGAAGCGAGCGCGAGGTGCTCGCAGCGATCGTCTCGAAGGACCCGCTTCATCTCCGCGCGGCGGCGGTTCCGATCGACGAAGACCTCGCGGACGCCGTGATGTTCGCGCTCGAACGCGCCCCCGAAGCGCGCTGTCCGTCCGCCGTCGCGCTCGAACAAAAGCTCGCGTCCATCGACGCGTTCGCAGGTCAACCCTGGTTCGAAGCGCTCTTCGCCGCGCACAAGCTGCGCAAGAGCGAAGCGGCGCGAGACGAGCCAGCGGCGTCGAGGCGCGCGCAGTCCATCGCGCCGCGCGAGCCTTCGACGAACGAGACGCGCGCAGCCCTGCCGGGCCCCGCGAGCCGCGGTCGATGGCTCGCGGTCACGCTGACAGCCGTCACGTTCGCGGCGATTTCGCTGGCGTTCATCGGGCCGAAGCGCTCGCCGACGGCCACGTCGGATTCGCCCGTCGGCGAGCGGCATCGCGCAGACGCCGCACAGCGCGCGTTGATGGCCGCGGCGCCCTCGGACGCCGCGAGCGAGCCGCTCGACGCACACGATTTCAATCAGCCAGACGCTGCCCAGACGAATCTCGACGACGCGCCGACGCCAGGCGCGGACCGCCCCCTCGAGCTTCGCGCGGCCAGAGCGCGCACACGAGACGCCGCCGCGGAAAGGCCCGTGTATACTTCGCGATCGCGCGACGCCGCATCGCACGGAGCAAACGCAGCGCCCATCGTCGACGAGCTATGACAGCGCCCCTCGCCACACGACTCTGCCTCGTCTTCGCCCTCGCTGCCCTCGCCCCTCGCGAGGCGCGAGGGCAAGCCGCGGGGCCGGAGGACGAGCGCGCGGCGCTCGCGATGGCGCAAGAGGGGCTGCGCGCGCGCAGAGAGCACCGCGACGCCGAGGCGCTCACCCTCTTCGAGCGCTCGTACGCGCGCGCTCCGAGGGCGTCGGTTCGAGCGCAGATCGGCTTCGCGCAGCAGGCGCTCGGTCGATGGGTCGACGCAGAGCGCACGCTGACCGAAGTGGCCGCGAGCGACGATCCCTGGGTGCAGCGCTTTCGCGCGACAATCGACGAGGCGCTCGCCACCGTGCGCTCGCACCTCGGGTCGCTGACCGTCGCGTTGACCCCAGCGGACGCCGAGCTCCAGGTAGACGGCCAGCCTTCGAATACAGGTGCTACAATTCGACTCGCTGTGGGGACCGTGAGCGTGCGGGCCACGAGAGAGGGGTATTTCGCCCTCGAGCGCACGGTGACCATCGTCGCCGGCGAGACCGCGAGCGAGACGATCGTCCTCGGCCAGCGCCCGCCGCCAGAGACGGCCGCGACCCCCTCGACGCGCGTGACGCCTGCGGCGCGCGTGGCTTCACCGTCGATCAGCGCGACGCGCTCGTCGAGGAGCGACGATTACGCTCCGTCCGATCGGGGCCTGTCTCGATGGATCGCTCCCGCCGCGCTCACCGCGGGCGGAGCGGTCGCGCTCGGCGCGGGAGCGGGGGTGTGGTTCGTGCGCGAGGGAGCGCTGCGGGCGCTCTCGGCGCGAGGGTGCGTCGAGACGTCGAGCGAGTGGATCTGCGACCCGAGCGCGATCGACCCGAGCCTCGCGCGCTCGGAGCACGCGCTCGCGACCACGAGCAGCGCGGCGGCGATCGCGACGATGACCGTGGGCGCGGCGGCGATCGCGGGCGGCGCTGTCTGGTTGGCGGTCGAAGCGACGCGCGCTGGTGCTTCGGCGCGCTCGAGGCGGGCGTTGTGGATCGGTCCGGGCGCGGTGCGATGGGCGTTTTGAAGGGATCGTCGCTGGCCCTCGCGCTCGCGCTCGCAGCGTGCGCGCCCAAGCCGCTGCGCTTCGTCGACGGATCGGACGCGATGACCGATACGCGCGCGGAGACGGGCGCGCACGTCGACGCGACGGTCGACGGGGACGAGGGATGGGAAGCGAGCGCGCCGCAAGACGTGCTCGCAGAAGCGACCGCGGACGTCGCCGATGGGATCGCCGACGTCGCAAACGACAGCGCAAGCGACGACGCACGAGACGGCGGATTGATGGACGTCTCGGTGGGCGACGGCGGAGCCATTGTGCCTCGCAGCTGTGCGGCGGCCCCGACGCGAGCAGACTGCCGCGTAATCGAGGTGAACCCTTCGACGACGTTTTGCCTCGGGCTCGACGAGACCGCTGGCAACGCCACGTGGAACGCCAGCCCTCCCCTGTGCGGCTTGTCCCTGTCGCCCTTCTACGTGGACGCCAACGAGGTGTCCGTGGGTCGATTTCGTGTGTTCGAAGCGCTTTGGGCGGCGCGGGCGTTGCCCAACTGGCTCGACGCTCGATTCGCGCGAGGGGTCACGTTTCGCGCGCCGCTCCCGCCGCGCGCTGTGACCTCCGAGTGGAACCCGTCGATCACCGACTGCACGTTCGGCGCGACGCCTTCGGCCGAACGCGATCGACATCCGATCAACTGCGTCGGATGGGCGTTGGCGATGTACTACTGCGCCTGGGAGGGAGGACACCTGCTCACCAGCACGCAGTACGAGTTTCTCGCGCGATGGAACGGCGCGGCGAGCGCCGCCGGTCGCACCTATCCATGGGGCGAAGACGCTCCCGACTGCGCTCGAGTGCACTACGGACCGTGCGCGGGCGAAGACGCGCTGCGCACGCGTCGCGTGGGCTCTCTCGGGTCGCCGCAGTCCGTCTTCGACCTCGCGGGCAACGTGGCGGACCTCGTGGCCGACGATTTCACTCCGTACGCGACGCTCGGCGTGAGCTCGTGCTGGACGCGCTCGGCGCGAGATCCGCTGTGTCTCCCCACGCTCATGGGGATGCACATCGCCCGAGGGAGCTCGTACGCGAACGGCTCGGAGCTCGTCTCGAGGACGGTCTTTCGCCCGTCGGGCGCCAGCAGCGACGCGTCGCCCGTACGAGGGTTTCGATGCGCGTACCTGCGATAGCGCTGCTCAGCGCTCGCGACGCGCGAGGCGCGAGACCGAGATCCACTCGCTGCCGGCCCAGCCCGGCAAGCGCGCCGCCGCGCCCATCGACGGCTCGAACGGAACCGCTGTCGACACCCCCGACCAGGTCCTCCATCCGTTGGGGCGAAACGCGTTTCCCCGCTGGCGCTGGTCCATCACCAGCCTGGTTCGCACCCAGCGCTCCATGTGCTCCGCTTCGCGACGGGCGTCCCCGCCGCGCGTCGCGGCGAGCCTGCGCGTGACCTCCACGAGGTCCAGGTACTCTTCGTCGCTCGAAATGAAGCTCTGATTGACCTCTCGAAGCGCGTGTACTCTCTGGCTTTCGTCAATCGAATTGATTTCTTGTGTCGCGCCATGGGCGAGCGCCCTCGCGAGCGCCGTCGCCCTCGCGGGCCACGCTTCGAGCGCTCGTCCGTCGTAGAGCGAGTACGTCGTGTAGTCCTGGTCGTTGTCCATGATGGACCACGCGACCTCTCGCGGAGAGAGCGCGGCCGAGCGCCGCAAGCGCTGCACGAAGGGCTCGTAGTACGTGTTGCACGAACCTACGTAGGTCTGGCTCGCGACGATCGTGTCCGCCGCTCCTCGCAGGGCGTAGAGCGTCTCGATCGCCCCGCGCCCGCACTGCTGCAAGAACAAGACAGGCACGTCGGTCTTGTCTCGCGCGCGCCAACGGCGCAGGCCTTCGCCCACGCGTTCGGCCGAGAGCCATCGGCCGCCCGTGGCCGTCACCGTTCGCGAGGGGCGCTCGTCGAGCCCGATGTCATCCACCGCGCCTCCGTGATCGAGCAGCACGATGACGTGTCTACGCGCAGGGGCTCGGCGACGCATCCGCTCGACGAATCCCAGCACTTGCGCTGGGTCTGCGCTGTCTTCGCTGTCGATCGACCACCGCTCGGTCTGCCTGCGCGTGACGAGCGACTCGCGAAGCCCCCCGCGATCGACGCGGTCTTCGAGGATCGCCACCGCGACGCGATCGGAGCCCTCGCCCGCGCGCACCCCGCGCTCGAGGGCGTCGCGAATCGGCTGAGAACACCGGTCCAGGTCGTTGTCGTACGGCATCACATAGAGCACGAGCCAGTCGTATCGAGGCTCGGCTTCAGCGCGCCCGCGGAGCCAACGAACGACGACGCCCAGCACCATCAGCACGAGCGCCAGCGCGTAGAGCCGACGCGCGTCGCGCACAGACGTACGCGCGCGCTCGCGCGGATCGAGCCCGATGGCCGCGAGCTGATCGGGCGTAGGGTCGGCAGGGTCGTGCGACAGGGGTGAGCTCATTGTGACGCACGAAACGGCCGTTGGGTCTTCGTAGAACGCTTGCGCTCGTCGCGGCGCGATCCCATCAGTGGCGCCCGATATGGGCTGGGCCACAGGGCACATCGCGCGGTTGAAGGCTGGAGAAACCGTGCAGTTTCGCCCGAGAGGGCACTCGATGAAGGGGCGCGTCGCAGACAGGGCGTTGGTGACGGTCGAGCCCATCGCCGATGGGAGCGCGATCGAAGTCGGGGACGTCGTGCTCTGCTCGGTCCACGGCAGCCAGTACTTGCACCTCGTCAAGGCTCGCAACGGCGAGCGGCTCTTGATCGGCAACAACGTCGGAGGAACCAACGGCTGGATCGGCCCCAACCAGCTCTTCGGAAAGCTCGTCCGCGTCGAGCCCTGAGCGCTGGATCGACGATCTTCTCTCGCGGACTGCCGCGCGACTCGAGATGTGGCATTCTACCGCGCGATGAGTACGAGGTTGGTGGGGCGCGCATCGCTCGCTGCGGCGATCGCGCTCGGGGTGGACAGCGTCCCTCACACAGCGCGAGCCGATTGGGCCGCGCACGCTTCAGGCGTTCGCTATTGGCTTCCTCCGGCGTGGCCGACGAGCGCGCTCGCCGAGGGAACGATCGCGCGCAACACCGCTGGCGTCGCAGTATGGGTCGTCCCCCTCGGGGCCGCGCAGCTCTCGTCCGCGAGCACTCCCGAGGCGCTCTTCGGAGCGACGCTCACCCGCCCGCGAGCGCTCTCGCGAACGGTCTCGCTCTCGACGGTGATCCCGAACGGGCGTTGGTCGCAGGGGACAGCGACGTTCGAGCGACGCTCGGTGCGCTGGTGGGCGCGCGTCGTTCGACTCGACGCCAACCGCGGTGTTCTGGCCGTGGGAATCTCGTCGCGCGCGACGCTCGCCTCGGCCGACGCAGAGCTTCTCGAGACCGCGCTCAACAGCGCGTACCTCGTCGAGACCCCCGGCGTTGTCCGCTACGTCGGGATGGGAACCTTCTCGATGGCCGGCCGCGTCGCTCGCACCATCACCACGCCGGTGATCTTCGAGCTCCAGGGAACAGGGCAACAACGCACGCTCTTGATGCCGGACCTCGACGACCACGACTGCAGCTTTCGCGTCACGTTGCAGCAGTCGGGCGCGCTTCGACTCGCCCCGGATCAACCATGCCAGCTCCCCGACCTGGGCATGACCATGGTCCTCACGGGCGGACAGATCGAGCTCGCGGGAGCGACCATGAGCTTCGGCGCGAGCGGGCGAATGAGCTTCATCGCTCGGATCCCACGCGGACCCGCGATCGCGGGCTCTGTCTCGTTCAACTGGCGCCTCGACGCGACGCGCCCGCAGTAGACTCGTCGGCGACCGGAAAACCAACTGTGCGAGCGGCGTCGCCTGCGACGCTCGATGTCGACTCGCTCGTCCATCAACCGCTCGATCCCGAGCGCTCTCCGTTCTCGACAAAGGTTTCGATGCTCAGAATGACTCGACACACTGGTCACGCGCGGTGGTATCGCGCGCTGTTCGCGACGATCGCGCTGAGCCATTGCACCCGTCGCGCGGCGCCATCGTCTGTTTCTGGGACCGACGCGAGCGTGACGACGGTCGCGCCGCGTGCGCCCGACGCAACATCGATCCCAACGGCGCTCGATGCGGCACCGCGGCCGCCCCGTCCTTCGGTCGACCTGATCTCGACGTTGGGGCTTTCGCTCGCGGTCTCGTCCCGCGTGGACAACGCCGGAGACCTCCCCGAGCACCTCGTCGACCGCAACCCCGAGACCGCGTGGAACTCGCGCTCCGAAGACCTCGTGGGCGCGTGGATCGACGTTCGCGTTCCTCCGGGCGCGACCGTGACGGGTCTTCGAATGATCGTCGGCTACGCCCGCACCAACCGACGTGGCCAGGATCTCTTCACGATGAACCACCGCGTCAGCCGGATCGAGGTGCTGCTCGACGGCCGATCGCTCGGCGAATTCGCCATGGACGTCGACACCCGCACGTTGCAGACCGTGCAGTTCTCGGGCGGCGCGGGCACCTACCGCGTTCGGGTCGCGGCGATGCTCGCGGGAGAGCGTCCCGATTGGCGAGAGGCCTGCGTGTCCGAACTCGAGTTGCTCGGAACCGTGCCCGACGAATCCCCCGGCGATGCCGGCGCGCGCGCTGTCCGCCCGACCGTCGGAGTCGGCGCATTGCCCGACGAGCGCCCCGCGGTCCCCACCGAGACGAGCGTCGTCGCGACCGGCCCTTCGACCAACGTCGCCGCGTACTGTCGAGCTCGCATGCGCGACCGCGATCGCGCGCAGTGCCGGCAAGAAGACCCCGAGGGAGCCCGCTCGGACGCTTGTTTTTGTGGGCTCCCGAGCGACTCGCTCGAAGACGCGCCCTCGGGTCGAGCGAGCCTCGCCCGCGCAGCAGGCGCCGTGCTCGGCGCGAGGATCATCCCGGACTTCACCGACCCGTCGCGCGGCGTTCAGTGCGTCGCGCTCGTGCAGACGCAGTCCGGATGGTACGCGGTAGGAGACCTCGCGAGCTGCATGCGCGCGCCCAACATGACGGGAGACCTCCGCCGCATGATCGTCCGGCGGTTCGACGCGCAGGAAGCAAACGGGACGACGTCGCTCACCATCACGTGGGACGCGTTGAGCTCGGACCTGCAAGAGGGCGAACAAGCGGGGCCCCTTTGCGGCGAGAGCGTCGAGTTGCGGTGCGAAGTCGCCGCGACGGGCGCGCCCACCTGCCGCAGAATCGTTCGCGTGCCTCGCGACTGCTCGAGGCGCTGGCGCGCGATGCTCACAGACTGACCACGACGAGCGGATGGTCCCAAAGAGAGATAGGGCGCCCCGAACTCAGCGCTGTGGCGAAGGGGACGAGGACTCGAGCGCGCGTCGATAGCGCAAGGTGCTGCGCAGAGACGACACCGCGAGCGCGCCGAAGAGCACCTCGAGCGGCGCGAACACAACGATCCAGCCGTCGGAGAACGCGAGCAAGGCCCCTACGATCGTGCTCAGCCACAGCAGCGAGTACGAGCCGTCGATGCGGGTTTCGGGCGCGCGCGGGCTCTCGAAGTGAAGCTCGACTTCGTCGAGACGCGCGAGCTCGAGCTGCGCCGAAGCGCGCAGCGGAGCGTCTCCAGCGGCGACGTCCACGTGGGCCACGAGCCACACGGGCGCGCCGTTCGCTGCGGTGATCGCGTAGGTTTCGATCGCAGAGTCGCCGCTGCCCTCGCTGTGCGTGAGCTTTCGGCTCGCGCTCTCGGGCTGGAGGGACGAGAGTCTGAACTTCACCGACGTTCCCGCGGCGATGCGGATCGAGCGGCCGTCCTGCAAGAGCACGCGCAGCTCGGCGCTGCTCCGGACGAACTCGGGGTCCGTAGCCTTCTTTTGCCGCGAGTACCTCGCGATCGCGAGCAGCTCCTCGGCGCGCTCGGGCGCGCTCACCGCGAGCGTGCCTCGAACGCAGACGCGGCCGTCGATCCACGGGCCCGCGCCGTGCGCGTCGAAGCGCTGCATCGACCGTCGCGCCAGGCGATATCGCAGCGCAAACGCTGCGATGGACAACAGCATGACCGGCGCGACGATCCACGACCAAGAGACCCAGCGCGAGGCGGCGGCGGCGATCGCGTCCAACCCGATCGGACCGATCTCGCTCACGGCCGCCCTCCGGTCACGCGCCGATCGAGCCGCGCAAAGATCCGATTCGCCAACGTCACGATCACGAGCAGCCCGCCGCTGAAGAACAGCCAGGCCACGACGATCGATCGAATACCGGGCGCGCGTTCGACCTCGCCCGATCGGTGGCGACACACGAAGTGCCAGTCGTACGAAGTCCCCTTTTGTGCCCGTCGACGGACGATCACCGTGCCCGCCGCGACTGGCTCGCCAGGACAGATCGCCTCTGCGAAGACAGGAAGCACTCGCGGCGCCATCATCGGCCCCAACATCGCCGGCATCGTCGAGAGCGCCGCGACGAGCAGGAGCGAGGACATCAACACCAGAGAGCCCGATGCCTTCGCCGGCGAAGAGGCTTGCTTCGAGGACCGATCGTTCATCGCGAAGGACAGCGTAGCGAACTTCGGGGGCGAACTGTCAGGCGTCAGCTCTCTTGCGCGAGATGGTTCCGGTGCGGCACCTTCGGAGCTTCCAATCGACCGAAGCGATGAGCGAGCCTTCTGACCGAGCGAATCCGAGCGCTGCTGATCCTCCCGTCGAGGGCGCGATCTCTCGCCGCGCGGGGGGCGCGCTTCGAACCACGAACAACCGCGCGCTCGTCGTCGGAAACAGCGACGGCATCGGCCTCGAGTTCACCCGGCGACTGCTGCAAACGGGCTGGGACGTCACCGGCGTCTCGCGGCGCGCGGTGAACCTCGACCACGAGCAGTATCGACACGTGGTGGTGGACATCAGGTCGCCCGAGTTTTGCGGCGAGCTCGTGAAGCTCTGCGAAGCGCCCTTCGGGTTGTGCGTCTATTGCGCGGGAATCGGCGAAGCGTTCGATCCGACGGGTCTCGACGCCGACGCCGCGACGGTGCACGTGAACTTTCTCGGGATGGTCCAAACGGCGGCGGCCGTGGTTCCTGCGATGGTCGCGGCTGGGCAAGGGCACTTCATCGGACTGTCGAGCATCGGGGACGGCGTGTCTCCGGACGCGCCGGCGTACAGCGCATCCAAGGCGGGCGTGTCTTCGTACCTCGAGGGGCTGGCGCTCGCGCTGCGCCCGCACGGCGTGTACGTGAGCAACGTGCGCTTCGGGTTCGTGGACACCAAGATGGCGAAGTCCCCCGTGAAGCCGATGATGATCTCCGTCGATCGCGCGTGCGCCGTGCTCGCGCGGGTGGTTCGTGATCGCCCGGCGGTATCGAGCTATCCGAAGCGAATGGCCGCCCTCGTGTGGCTCGTGAATCTGTGGACCGCGCTGCGGGTGAAGCTGGCGTAGCGGGCGCGAGGAAATGGCTCGAACTCGCGAGAGGACGTGGAGAACTACGCGCCGTTGATGGGTTCTTCGCGACACAGTCGCGGAGCGTCTCGTGGCTGCTCGCGACCGTCGTGCTTCTTTGTCACGATCGCGCACCGTGAACCGCACCGCGTCTCTGCGCGCCCCGAGCGCTCTCGTCTTCGCTGCCACGTGCGTCGCATTGGCTCTCCCTGCGAACGGGCAGGTGCGCTGGGGCGATGCGCGTCGCTATGCGCGAAGCTCAGTGAGCGCACTCGTGACGCCGGAGGTGTCGATGTCGCCAGCGTTTACCGCGCGATTGCACGCTGAAGCGACGGTGCGCCTCAACGTCGCTGGAGGGTTCACGCTTCAGCCTCGGGCGGGGATCGGCGCGGGCGGAAGCCTCCCTGGCGGCGGCGTCGCGTTCGCGTCGCGATTCGGCCTCGGCGCGGGCGCGACGTTCGCCGTGCACCCGAGCGTCGCGCTCACGCCGACCGTGGGCTACGACGTGTTTCTCTTCGGTGGGATCGGCACCGCGAGCCCGCCGTTGATTCATCGCTTCGTGGGTGAGTTTTGTGTGACGCTCGTGCTCGGCGAGCACGCGATCGCAGAGTTCTATGCGCAGGGAGGCGTCGGCTTCTTGTCCCCCTCTGTCATCGACCTGGCGCTCGGCGGCGGAGGCGTTCGCTTCGGAATCACCTTTGGTCTGTAGCGCTCGCGAAGCCTCTACGGAACTTGCCTCAACGCGCCGACGTCCGCGCGTCGAGTCATCTCGATCGCGCGCTCGATCGTGATTCCCATGAACCCTACGAACGCGCGCCGCACTTCGATGAGGTCCGCGAAGTACGAGACGGTGCGATAGAACCGCAGGTACCTTTCGTAGCCAAACTCCCGCAACATCAAGCGCGTGAACACGCCCGCGCCGGCGTACAGCTCGAAGCCGATTCGAGAGCTTCCCGGGTGATACGCGCCGCGAAGCGCGCGCGTGTCGAGCCATTCGATGTCGACGTTGGGGACGTACTGTCCGTTCGTGACGCAGATGAAGTCTGGCAGCGGCGTGAGCGCCTCGGCCAAGCCCTCGACGAAGAACAGCGGAGGAAGCCCGACGGACAGCGACACGGCGTGCACGATCTCGTGATAGTGCGGAAACTCCGCGGCGTAGATGCCTCGCGAGACCGGATCGGTGACTCCATAGCCCGTGCACCCCGATCCGATCATCTCGGGAGGTGCGAGGTAATAGTCAACGCTGGCCGGGGGAGCGACGCGCAGTCGCATCGCGGTTTGCTCGATGAAGCGGTCTGCGGCGTCGAGGTCGTTTTGCGTTGGCGCCTGGCCGTACACCGTGAGGTAGCGGCTGCGCGCGACGATGGGGCCGCGCAAGCCGGTCTCGCACGCGCTGAGCGCGTAGCTTCCCGCCGTGACGATCGGCGCGCAGAGGCACTGCCTTCGATTGAGTCGCACCGTGAGAGCGTACAGCGCTTGCAGTTCCGGCACGAACTGCTGCCCCAACCTCGCGTGTCGAGTTCGGCCAGGGTCTGCCACGGATGGCCGCTGCTGCCCCAGCGGTTTCGCGTTTTGCAACGCAGGTGGCGTCTGCGAGGACACTCGGAGCAACCCAATGCGGTGCGGTCCGACCTGCACGAACTGCCCGGCATGCGGCACCGGCACTGCGGCCTCTATGGCGCGATGCTCCAACGGTGTTTGCGGCATCCAGCGTACAAGTCCTCTCCGAGGAAACTGCGACGGCAATCCGTCGAACGGCTGCGAAGCCTTCCTGCAGACCGGCCCACTGAACTGCGGCCGTTGCGGACGGGCTTGTCCAGGGTGTGATTGCAGATTGTGCGCAGCGACCGCGAAGCGCGGCCCCCACTGAGCAGGGAACCGGATTTCGGTTCGAAAATGCACATCCGCAGGAAAATCAGTAGCGGCGTCAACACCCAAGCGGCAACACGCTCGCCTCACGGCCA
>LNEO01000314.1 GCA_001465015.1 Deltaproteobacteria bacterium Ga0077539
ATCTCGCACGGGGTTAACAAACCCCGTGCGAGATCCCCCTCTTTTCAAGTGAGCCCGCCGCTCGTCGCCCGTTGCCCGTTGCCCGTTGCCCGTTGCCCGTCGCTCGTCGCCCGCTGCTCGCTGCCCGCTGCCCGTTGCTGCGCCCTCTGACGGTGGTCGCGCGAAGCGCACCTTCCGCCGTGAGTCTTCGAACGGCGCCCAGCACGGGGTTTGTTCACCCCGTGCGAGACACCCCTCTTTTCAAGTGAGCCCGTTGCCCGTTGCCCGTTGCCGCCCTCCCCCGCTTGTTTGCCCCCGTATCCGCTGTTGGTTCGCTCAGGCGATGAGCGGCGCGATCAAGAGCGAGACGACGCTCATGACCTTGATCAGGATCGAGATGCCGGGGCCCGAGGTGTCCTTGAAGGGGTCTCCCACGGTGTCGCCGACGACGGCGGCCTTGTGCGCGTCCGAGCCCTTCTTGTGGCCCTCGAGGCCGCCCTTCTCGATGTACTTCTTGGCGTTGTCCCAGGCGCCGCCAGCGTTGGCCATCAGCAACGAGAGCGTCGCGCCGACGGCGAGCGCGCCCGCGAGCGCGCCCGCGAGCACTTCGGGGCCGAGGAGAAAGCCGATGACCACCGGCGAGACCACCGCGACGGCGCCGGGATAGATCATCTCGCGGATGGCGGCGGTCGTGGCGATCTGAACGATCTTCTTCGGCTCGGGCTCGACGCCCTCTTTGCCTTCGAGCAGCCCAGGGATCTCCCGGAACTGACGGCGGATCTCTTCGACGATCGCGCCCGCGGCGCGGCCGACGGCGGTCATCGTGCTCGCGCCGACGAGGCACGGGAGGATCGCGCCGAACAAGACGCCCATCAGGATCTTGGCCTCCGTGAGGACCAGCACGAGCGGCGGCTGGCCGCGCAACGCGCGCACGGCGTTGATCTCCATGTTGAACGCCGCGAAGAGCGCGACGACCGTGAGCACCGCAGAGCCGATCGCGAAGCCCTTGCCCACGGCGGCCGTGGTGTTGCCGACGGCGTCGAGCTCGTCGGTGATCGCGCGGACCTCGGGGCCGAGGCCGCTCATTTCGGAGATTCCACCGCCGTTGTCCGCGATGGGACCGTACGCGTCGACGGTCATCACGATGGCCGTACCGGCGAGCATGCCGACGGCGGCGATCGCGATTCCGTACAGGCCCAGGTAGTGGTTGGACACGAAGCCCACGATGCAGAGCGTCGCCAGCGGAACCGCGCAGCTCTCGAGGCCCACGGCCAGGCCGCGAATCACGTTGGTGCCCGGCCCGGTGAGCGACGCTTCAGCGATCTGACGGATCGGCTTCATCGACGTGTAGTAGTCGGTCACGAGGCCGACGACCGCGCCGCCCATCGCGCCCGCGGCGAGGGTGATCACCGCGCCCATCGAGATCCCGAGCATCGGCAGCACCACGAACGCCGCGCCCGTCACGAGAAACGGCGGAATGATCAGCGCGAGACGCAGCACCGTCGCCGGCGGCATCTTGCTGAGCATGCGCGTGATGAAGATCCCCACGATGCTGACCGCGAGGCCCACCGTGGCGAGCAACAGCGGAAGCTCGACCGCCAGCAGCCGAAGCTGCGATGGATCCGTGACGCCCGGCGCGAGCTTCGCGCGCAGCATCTCGACGGGCATGGTCATGCCCAGGGCCATCGCGCTGACGATCGCGGCGATGTAGCTCTCGTAGATGTCCGCGCCCATGCCCGCGACGTCGCCGACGTTGTCGCCGACGTTGTCCGCGATCACGCCCGGGTTGCGAGGGTCGTCCTCGGGGATGTTCGCTTCGACCTTGCCGACGATGTCCGCGCCGACGTCCGCGGCCTTCGTGTAGATGCCGCCGCCGATGCGGGCAAAGAGCGCGATCGAGCTCGCGCCCACCGCAAACGAGTGGAGGATCTCGGACTTGTGCGGGTCGTTCTTGAACGCGAAGTAGATGCCGCCGAGCCCCAAGAGGCCGAGCCCGGCCACGCAGAGACCCATCACGGCGCCGCCGTCGAGCGCGAGCACGAGCGCCGCGGCCTTGCCCTTCGTGCGGGCGGCCTCAGCGGTGCGGACGTTTGCGTACGTCGCGGCCTTCATCCCGAAGAAGCCAGCCAACAGCGACAAGAACGCGCCCGCGAGGAAGGCGACGCCCGCCAGGACCCCGAGCTTCCACGCGAGCAGGACGAAGACGACCAGCGCGTAGGCGCCCAGGACCTGGTACTGCCGCGTGAGAAACGCCATCGCGCCCTCGCGGATGTACCGCGCGATGCGCGCCATGGTGGCGTTGCCTTCTGGCTGCGACTTGACCCGAAAATACAGGACCAACGCGACGGCGAGCGCGACACCACCGGTGCCCATCGCCTGAAGTTGAAGAGACTGCACGACCGTAGGTTTCCTTCGAGTGTTGTCGCGGCTCGGAGCCCGCTCGGGCACACACCCGAACCGCGAAGCGCCGCCAGAAACAACGAGTTTGCCCGGTGGGTCAAGCCCGCAGCGCAGGGAACCGCACGATTCCACGGCCCCAAATCGCCGAATCCCCCGAAAAGTATCAGGCCATTCCGCAGTCAGAGATCGTGACCGTGCCGCTGGTCTTGCCGCTCGACGAGCCCTTGGACTCGATCGTCTTCACGACGTCCATGCCCTCGACGACCTTGCCGAAGACGACGTGCTTTCCGTCGAGCCATGGGGTCACCACGGTCGTGACGAAGAACTGCGATCCGTTGGTGTTGGGGCCCGCGTTGGCCATCGAGAGCAGGCCAGGGGTCGTGTGCTTGTGCACGAAGTTCTCGTCGGCGAACTTGTTGCCGTAGATCGACTTTCCGCCGGTCCCGTTGTGGTTGGTGAAATCGCCGCCCTGCAGCATGAAGTTCGGGATCACGCGGTGAAACGTGCAGTTCTTGTAGCCGAAGCCGTGCTCGCCCGTGCAGAGCGCGCGAAAGTTCTCCGCGGTCTTCGGCACGGTGTCCGCAAAGAGCTCGAACACGATTCGGCCGAGATGCTGGCCGTTGAACTGCACATCGAAGAACACTCGGGGGTTTGCCATTTCGCTCTCCTTTTGAGGCACTACTCGCTGCGGGTCGTTGGCCTCGTTCGAGACCCGAGCCCGCCGCTCGGGGAGCGTTGGTACCACCGGTGGGCGGCGCGTTCTACAGGCTCTCGTTCCAGCAGCAATTGCGGCCCGTGCGGGGGCCGCAAACCGCGCTCGGATCGCTCGACCGACACGTGCACGTGAGCCCGCTGATCGTGCACTCGCAGATCCCCGTGCGAGAATCGCAGAGGGCCCGGGCCAGAATCGCGTTGGACCCCTCGAAGTTCACGAGCCCGAAGCCGCACAAAGCCGCGTCGGTCGAGACGTCGCCGCAGCCGCAGACGCGACTCCCGTCCGGCGACCGGGCGCACGACGCGCTCAGGTCGCGGTTGTTGCACGTGCTCCACGCGACCCTTCGGGCGGTGCTCAACCGCTCGGTCGAAGGGCATCGAGGCGCGGCGACATCTGGCGCGCTCGACGCATCGGCGAGCGGCACGACAACATCCCCGCGCCTCACCACCAGCTCCGAGCTCGCCCCGCAGCCCGCTGAACAACACAGCGCCACGAACAACCAGACTCGCGCAACGATCCCTCGGTGCTCCGGCATTTCCGTCCTTCGTCCTTTGCCCATCCGCTCGTTCGCGCGCCCGCGACGCGCCAACGTCGATGTTGCCCGAGCGGGCATCATTGTCGACCGAAAGAAGCACCCACGCTCAGAAACGCCGACTTCGAGCGCCAACACCGTTGCCTCTCGCGGTTTTCATCAGCGACGTTCCGAGCGATACTTCCACTGTTTCGACGGACCGTTTGAACCGCGAAGGACCATCGTGACCCACCTGCGAGCGCCGCACGATCTGATTCGTCGGCTCGCAATGCTCTGCTGGGCAGGCGCGCTCGCGGGCTGTCTCGCGCAGCCAACGCAGGTGCTCGTGCTCGTGAGCACCAACCTCCCCGAAGCGCTCCCGATGACGTTGCGCGCGTGCGTCCATCGCGACGGCGCGCGGCCTTCGTGCCGGCAATGGACCCGAGGCGGTCCCCAGGGAATTCGACTACCAGCGTCGTTTTCCGTCGTTCCTCGCGAGCAAGGAGCGCCCGATGAGCTCGTCACGCTCGTCGTCGAAGCCACGACGACCGAGCTCTCGGGGGAGCTGCTGACGCTCCGACGGACGGCGCGGTTTCGCTTCGTGCCGCAGAGCCCGCAGGAGCTGCGAGTCTTTCTGTCGGCAGCGTGCGCCGCGAGCGCGCAGGGATGCGCGTCCACGACCGTCACGACGTGCACAGTGAGCGTGCTCTGTGCCGAGCGCGGGCAGACGTGCGGAGATGACGGGCAGTGCGCCTCGATCGACGTTCGCTTGCGACCCGGAGCGAGATATCCGGTCGGCGAAGACGCGACGATCCGCGACGGAGCGACCGACGCCGCTGCGATGGACACGAGCGCAGACGTCCACGCGCTGATGGACACGGGAATCGACACTGGCGTCGACGCGAGGATCGACACTGGCATCGACACGAGGATCGACACGGGGGTCGACACGGGGGTCGTCGCGGACGTCCCCACGATCCCAGGCGATGTTCGCTGTGGTCTCGCCGGACTCTCGTGTTGCTCGGGCAGCGCCTGCGCGAGCGGCTCGTATTGCTCGATCGGCACCTGCCGAGCGTGCGGCGCCCCCAATGAGACGTGCTGTCCGGGAAGCTCTTGCAGCGTCGGAGCACAGTGCTCCGGGGGGATCTGTCGCGCCTGTGGCGGAGTGAGCGAGCCGTGTTGCTCCGGCTCGACGTGCGCCTCGGGAGGGCAGTGCTCCGGGGGGATCTGTCGCGCTTGTGGCGGAGTGAGCGAGCCGTGTTGCTCCGGCTCGACGTGCCGCGCTGGCGGCCAATGCTCTGGCGGAACCTGTCGCGCCTGCGGATCTCCTGGCGCGAGCTGCTGCTCTGGCTCGAGCTGCGACTCGGGCGCGTATTGTTCAGCGGGGACGTGCCGCGCCTGCGGACAACCAGCGGATCCTTGCTGCCCAGGCAGTTCCTGCGCCTCGACAGCCTATTGTTCTTCTGGGACCTGCCGCGCCTGTGGAGCGCCCGCCGAGCCGTGTTGCCCTGGCAGCGCATGCCGATCCGGCGCTCAGTGTTCTTCTGGAACGTGCCGCGCCTGCGGACAGCCGTCGGAGAGTTGCTGCACGGGCTCGACCTGCGCGCCTGGAGCCTATTGTTCCGTCGGCACCTGCCGCGCTTGTGGAAGCCCCTCGGAGCCGTGTTGTCCTGGCAACTCTTGTTCGTCAGGAGCCTACTGCTCCGTCGGCACCTGCCGCGCGTGCGGCTCGGGCGGAGAGCCGTGCTGCCCTGGCAACACGTGCAACGCGGGCCTGCGATGCAGCGTCGGGACCTGTCGGACGTAACAAACGCATCGAACGACACACGCGCGAGACGCTCGCGTCGAGCGAGCACGGGCCATCGGCCTCGCAGGTCAGAGCGTGATGACGACTTTTCCCAGCACTTTTCCCGCCTGAAACGCCACGATGCCCTCGCCTGCTTTCTCCAGGCCGAACCGCGCGCCCACCTGAGCAGGGAACCGGATTTGGGCGCGACAGCCCTGGTATTCGTGAGGGAACAACGCGTACGCTCGCTCGCCTCACGGCCAGAGGTCGAGCCCTCATC
>LNEO01000315.1 GCA_001465015.1 Deltaproteobacteria bacterium Ga0077539
GGTCCGCTGCCTCGCCGCTGAAAATCCAGCGCATTCGAGGCAAGTGATGAATGATGAGAGCTCGCTGCCGCGCCGCCGCTCGCTGCCGCGCCGCCGCTCGCTGCCGCGCCCCGGCTGTCGTATGGGAGTAGATGCACCCATCGCCGACGACCACGCGATCGTGCGCGAGGGGCTCGGCCGCGTGCTCGCGTCCAAAGGCTTCACGGTCGTGGCGCACGCCGCGCACGGCGGCGAGGTGCTGACGCAGCTCGAAGCGCACCCGTGCGACGTCCTCGTGCTCGACCTATCGCTGCCGAGGATCAACGGCCTCGAGGTGATCCGCCGCGTCCGCGAGCGCTGGCCCGAGGTCGCGATCATCGTTCACTCGATGGACCCGTCCGCGCAGTACGCAGCGCGCGTAATCGACGCGGGCGCGCGCGCGTACGTCTGCAAACAAGACCCGGTCGAAGCGCTGCTCGAAGCGCTCGACCGCGTCGTGCGTGACGGCGGCGACTGGCGCGAGCCGCCGCAGAGCCATCGCGAGCGCGCGCCGCACGAGCGGCTGAGCGCCAGGGAGTACCAGGTGTTCGTGCTGCTCACGCAGGGGCGCGGGCCGGGAGAGATCGCCGCGGAGCTGCAGAGCTCGCCGAGCTCAGTGAGCAACATGCTCGCGAAGATCCGCGCGAAGCTCGGCGTCGAGACCAACGCCCAGGTGCTTCAATACGCGCTGCGCGAGCGGTTCATCGCGGGCGACTGAGGAGGGCCCAGCGACCCCGCGAGAGACGTCGTCATGGTTGCCCGCGACCCCCATTGACCCAATGCGCACACGCTCGCGAACGCGTCGTACACCGCGTGCACAGGCCCGGACCCTCCTCGCTTCACAGCCCCAGCAACGCCGTACAAATCCCCCACCGACCGAAGGCGGATCTGTTACCGTGTCGTTCGCGATGAACCGAAGGATGCGCGCGCGCTCGGTCGCGGTGATGATCGTCGTGTGGGCGGTCGTTGGTTCGCCGACGCCGATCCCCGCGCAGTCGAGTCGTGCTCGGCCAGGCGCGCTCAGCCGCTGCCCGCGCCATCGACCCGTGAACGGGGTGTCGTGTCCCCGCGTGGGGCAGCGCTGCAATTGGAGCTGCGACGAGGAGGGATCTAGCTCGCTCCGTTGCGTCTGCGGCCGTGGCGACGGCGGTGTATCGCAGTGGCAATGCGCCGAGGGCCCCGTCTGCGTGTCGTAAGTCTGATGCGCACGTTCGTCCCCCCCTCACATTCTGCCTGATCCTCGCCGCGGCTCCCGCGTGTGACCCCACCGGCAACGCGCCTCATCACGTGGGGCTCATTCTCTCGGGCCAGGCGAACGTGCTCGAGTTCGGCCCCCACCGGGTGACCGACAGCGCCGCGTCGGTCGACGCATTTCTTCTCTGCGTCAACGACGCCATCCGAACTCGTCGGCCGTTTCGCACAGAATACAACATCGGCAGTCTTCGGAGAGGTACTGGCGAGAATTGGGTCCTCGGTCGACTCGTGACCGAGCGGTACGAGGTGTACGGCATCGCTTCCGTCGACACTCGCTCCGTGAACCCAAAAGTGTTCGCCAGCCGCTGCGAAGGGCCCGCAGTCATGGCTCCAACGATGGTGAGCCCTCGCGCGTCCGACCTCGAAGTGAAGATCGACTGCACCTTTCCCAACGCACCCGTGCCGGTTGTCCCGTACTCACCGCCAGCGTCCGTTCCCAACGGACGTCTGTGCGTCAACGATCCGACAGCCCTGTAAATTCGCTCGGCGCGTCGCTCACTCGCGGACGTTGCGCCCGCTACCGCGCGCGCGAAACGCCCTGCAATCCCCAGCTCGGATGGGTGCATCTACTCCCATACGACAGCCGGGGCGCCGCCGCTGTCGTCCCTCGCTGCCGCGCCGAGGCTGTCGTCGTATGGGAGTAGATGCACCCAGCTCGGATCGATCGTCACGCCGAGCCACTCGAGCACCGTCAGCGCGGTGTCCATGTGCGAAACCCCCGTCGCGATCGTCGCTGGAGTGATCGATGGACCCGACGCCACGAACCAGATCCGACGGTTGTCGTCATCCAGCGACCCGTGCGTCGTGCCCCGTCCTCCGTGGTCCGTCGTGAGCACGAACAACCAGTCTTCATTGGCCACCGTCGCGCGCGAGAGCACCGCGTCGACGAGCCCCCCGAGGTTCTGATCGCAGGAGGATAGGACATCCAACGGCGGTCGGTCGCCCACGCGTCCGCTGTCGGCGACCCGATCGCCCGTTGTCTCGCCCGCGTCCTCTGCCCGATGCTGCGTGGACGCGATCGTCACATCGCGCCGCACCGTGCGTTCGCCGCTGTTTTCACAGGCGATACTGTGTTGGCCCGATCGCAGGGTTTCCGAAGGTCATCGAGGACTACACATTTCTCGTGAACCCGATCATCGCGGACATCTCCGGCGACGCGTACCCCGAGACGATCCTCGGGACGGGCGGGTATTTCCTCCACACCCTCGACGCGTGCGGGGTGCAGCCCGCGGGGTTTCCGAAGTTCACTGGACAGTGGATGATCGGCGCGCCCGCCGTGGGCGACCTCGACGGCGACGGAACGCTCGAGCTCGTCGTCACCACCCGCGCTGGTTGGCTGTACGCCTGGCGCACTTCGGGCCGCGTCACGGGCAACGTCCAGTGGCCGACGTACCGACACGACAACAGCAACACCCGCAACTGGGGCACGCCCCTCCCGTTCGGAACGCGCCGCGTGATGGACGCACCGGCCATCACCTGCGCCCCGAGGCCGCCCGCGGACGGCGGCGTGACGACCGACGGCAGCGTCCCCAGCGGCGACAGCGGCCTCCCTGACGGCGGCACTGCCCCGATGGACGCTACCCTCTCCGACGCTGGCACCGACGCCGGGCCCCCTCGCGTCGCGGGCGGCGGATGCGCTTGCCGCGTGCCCGCGCAGGGCCCTTCGACGGTGCCCTCCCACCGGGGCGCCCTGCTCGCCCTCACCGCGCTCGGCGCGGGCTTCGCGCGCGCCCGTCGCCGCGAGACGCGCTCACTTCGCTAGCCCATTCGCAGTCAGAACGCGCAGTACGCCTGCGGCCCGTCCCCCGCGTAGCGACGCTCGAACCAGCCCCACACGCCGGACATCTCGGGCAACAAGCTCATGGGCGTCGTGTAGCGGAGGTCCGTCACGCGACCGCCTCGCATGATCTGCACGTACGCGACGGGATAGCACTCACCGCCGCGGCCCGCGTGGGGGAGCATGGACGTGTCCACGCGCGTCCACAGGTCGAACAGCTCGTCGACCTCGGCGATCGTGACGCGCTCGGTCCTCGCGGGCGCGACCGAGAGCGCCTCGTCCAGCGTGAAGCCTCGGCGGCTGCTCCAGAAGCGCACCGTTCCATCGCTAGAAACCATCACCGCGGGGCCCCATCCCGCGAACCCGCCAGGCGCTTGCCAGAGCATCACGGCCTCGGGAAACCGGGTCGACTCGCTCGCGCCAGCGTCCCTCGCGCTCGCATCACTCGCGCCCGCGTCGGGGCACGGTCCGTCCGCGCGATACGACCGGTCCGGCCTGCACGCGCCGCCCGTGATGGTGCGCCCGTCGCAGCCGCAGTACTGCAGCGCCACGGGGAGCGAGAGGCACCCGTTGTCCGTGCACACTCCGCGCGTGTTCGAGCACCCCGCGCTGAACTGACACACGCGCACCGCGCCGCACTCCGCGTTGCTCGCGCACCCCTGCGCGGCGTCGCTCGTTGTGGCGTCCGCGCCGTCGTTGACGGCCGCGTCTCGCTCGCTCGCGTCGCTCGTCGAGACGTCCATCGCAGCGTCGTCCATCGCGGCGTCCGACGGGAGCACGTCCCGTCCGGCGTCGGGCGGAGGCAGCGGCGTCGAGCAAGCCGCGACAACGATGACCAGCGAAGAGAGCGCCGAGGCGCGAGCGCGACGCAAGATGACACAGCGGAGTGCGTTCATGGCGTTCGTGGGCAACAGCGTTGCAGAACGCGGGCCGTCCGGGCGGTCGAACTCACTGGTATCGCTACCAACGCGCTCACGCTCTCGCTTAGGATCTGGCTCATGGTCGCCACACTTCCAACGATGCAGCGCTACCTCGAGGCGCTTCCGAAGGGGCTCGACTCGTATCCCGAGTGCCAACAGAAGGCGTCGGTGCTGCGCAATTTCTTCGAGGGAACGCCCACGCAGGAGCTCACCGCATCGCTTCCGCCAGCGCTCGCGCAGCTCGTGAAGAGCCCGCCGCCCGCGAGCGAGTGGGTGTCCGAAGTGCACACTACGGCAGCGTTCATGGCCGCTTCGGACTGTCTGTTTCGCGGGCCGCTGTTCGTGCACCACGCGTACACGACGAACCACGCGCTGCTCGACTCGACGATGTATCGCGTGCTGTTTCGCATCGCGGGGCAGCGTCGCTTGCTGTCGAAGGCCGCGGACCGGTGGTCGATGTTTCACCGAGGGACGAGGCTCACGCTCGAGCGCTTCGACGAGGGACTGCGCAAAGCCACGCTGGTGATCACCGCGCCGCCGAAGCACATCCCGCCGCTGCTCGCAGAGGCGTACGGGACCGCGCTGCGCGCCGCGGTCGAGATCTCGGGCGCGACTCACACTCGGGCGACGGCGTCCGTCATCGACGATCGCGCGGTGCAGCTCGACGTGGTTTGGACGTGAGCGCGCGGGATCACTGCACGACAGGGCCGCGGTCGCCGTAGAACGATCGGGCCCAGCGCGAGAGCCACGCGGAGGTCGCGTCGGAGCTCGCGGAGAAGCGGCCTTCTTCAGCGCCGCGGAGCCATCGCAGGGTCTCGGGCGTGCAGCGCTGGAACCCGTAGCGCGCAAGCGCGACGAAGATCGCAGCGTGCTCTTCGCTCGCGCCGGTGCGCGCGACCCACTGCGCAACGGCGTGGAAAAACGCAGGGTCTCCTTCGAATATCTCCTCGCGGTCGACGCCCGGGCCGAGGCCGTTGATCGCGGCGAGGACCGTCGCCTTGCGGTCTTTGTCGGGCATCGCCTCGAGAGGATAGGCCCTCCAACGGCGGTGCGTCGCCCACGCGTCCGCTGTCGGCGACCCGATCGCCCGTTGCCTCCTCTGCGTCCTCTGCCCGATGCTGCGTGGACGCGATCGTCACATCGCGCCGCACCGTGCGTTCGCCGCTGTTTTCACAGGCGATACTGTGTTGGATCACCGAGTGGGAGAACGAGACCGTTCGCACGTTTATCCCGCGCGCGCGTGCCCGTGAGGCAAGCGAAGTACGCACGCGGATTGTGCACCTCAGCAGAACCACGCAGGTGGAGTCGAAGCGCTCGGTCGTCGTTCAGCTCTCCGACGAACAAGGTCGTCGCATCACCGTCGCGTGGTGCGACCCGCTTTTCAAATTCGGCTTCGGCGCGCTGCCGCTCTGGATGCGTCGTCGCCCGGTGTTGACCGGCTTCGTGGCCGTCGAGGGGCTGCTCGCATGGCTTCCTCCGAGCGCCGAACAGCCCCCGATCGAGCCCGACCAACGCAGCGCGCAACGACCCCTGGCCGCGCAGTCTTCGAAGCTCCACCTCGCCGCCGTCGGCCTGTGCGTCGCCTCGTTCTTCGTGCTGTACGCGCAAAGCCAGACGGAGGTCGGGAGCGGTGTGTTGCTCATCGGCGCGGGCCTCTTGCTCGGTCTCGCCGTGCTTCGACCCATCGGCGAGTTTCGCGCCGTCGCGCGCGCCGCGCGCCGTGTGGCCGCGGCACAGCCGATCTCCTTCGACACGGCGCCGGACGGAGGGGCGCTCGTCGTGCTCGCCGACGGTCGCGCGCTGCGCGCCGAGATCGGCGACCTCGTGCATTCGGACGCGCTCGTGCAACAGCGAAAGGCCTCGGTCCGAGCGATCCTCGACATCTCCGAGGGCTCCGAGACGTACCGTGACGCGCCCGCGTACACCGTCGTTCACGCGGTCGACACCGCGTGCGAGCGCGCCGAACGCCGGTGCATTCTCGTCGCCAACGCCCTCGAAATCGCTGCCCGAACAGCGCACGCCGTCCTCGTGGTGCTCATCGGCGTGTTCATCGCCACGAGCGCCACTGGGTGTTGAGCGCAATCGCACACGCGGTGCCGAGCGCCAACGCGCAGCGCGCGGTGGAAGACTCCGAGAACGGAGCGGTCGACACAACGAATGCGCCGTTCGGTACGGACTCGAGCCATGCGACGACGCTGCGGGCGCGCGGACAGGGTGCGCGATCGCACCGTGCTCGCGAAGGACTGAGCGCACCGGCCGCTACAGCGTCTCTGCGATGATTTGGCGACCGGACAGCGAGAACAGTCGGGAGCCGCTCAGCGCTGAGCTCTCCACGAGCGCTCCCTCCGTGGGGACGGTGCTCGCCCGCCTTTCGCCGGTCGTTAGGTCGTAGCGCGTCTTCAACCACGGCGCATAGACGACGGTGGGGCTGAGCACTTGGAGTGGCCCGGTCGACCTTGGGGTCCGCAGCGACGGTGTCAGCCGAATCGTCGCCGTTGCGAGCGTGTAGACCCGGCTCGCGACGTAGCGCCCGAACGCGTCGAGCTCTGTGGTCAACACGTCGTTGTTGTCGAGAAACGCGATCACCAAGTTCGGCGCGGAATACACAGGAACCCCTGCGATCCCACCGGCGCCGCTGCCCAACGAGTACAGCGAGCCGTCCGGCGAGAGCCAGACCGCGCCGTCGGCCGACAGCATGCGCAAAGGCGCTCCGACGGGGCCGTGAATCAAGCGCTGCTGGCCGAACATGCCAACCATCGTCCACGACGATGCGATCGTTGGACCGTTGGCCACCGTCATCGCGACGGTCTCGTTCTCGGGCACGGCGTCGTCGAAGTATGTCGCGCGATACGTCGCGGAATCGATGGTGACGATCCCCGTCGGTGCTCGAACGACGAGCGAACGCCCGTCGGGTGTCCACTGAACGGCGCTGCGGCGAGGAGGCGGAGAGTGCAACGTCTCTCCCGGAATGGGCACTCGGTTGTTGGCCAACCCGATGCGCAAAAATCCACGGATCGACGGCGTTCCGGCCGAGTCCACGAGCGCGACTCCGCGACTGGTTCCGATGGCGAATACGCCGTCCGTTCGCGCGCTGATGCCCGTGAATTCGCCGCAGCCAAGCTCGACCTGCCGCAGGCGATCCCAGTCCACGATCATGCCTCCGAACGCGAGCACAGCGCCGGTCGGGTCTGCAAACACCTTCACCGTGGCGCGGTGCGCGCTGAAGGGCGTTGCTCGAATTTGCATCGGAGCCCCGCTCAATGGCGCGACCGCGAGGTAGCCGCGCGCGTCCAACGCGTACACGTTTTCTTCGTCGGCGAAGGTCGCGATCGGTCGAAATCCAATTCGAAAACACTCGGGGTGCCTCTCGATCGAGCTGAGCAGCCTGTCGGTCGAGAGTTCGTAGAGCTCGAAGCCGAAATCAGCCCTCCAGCGCACGCCCCGCGTCGCGTAGGGCACAGACAAGGTCGTCACCGTTCGGCCCGCGCGGTCGTAGGTGGCAGCGCCCGCGGTGAAGTGCCTGCGATCCTGCGACCATTGGCCGTCGGTTCTCGCGATGAGCGCAGTCGTCGTGGTCCGCGTCGCAAGCGAGTAGCGCGCAATCTGCGCGGACGGAACGTTGCGAACCCACACAAACTCCGACGCCTCGGCAACGACGGAGCCTGCTGTCGGCTGCCCTGAAAGCGTCGTGAGGAGTGAGCCATCGATGCTGCTTCGCAGCTCGATCGTCGTCGCGAGCTCGGTCCACACGTAGGATCCGTCGTCGCTCAACCCTGACGCCGCGGCGAACATCCGTCGCACCGTGCCGTCGCTCGTCGATCGCAGCTCTGCCTGCCCCGTCGCCGTGCTCACAAGAAACACGGCGTTCGACAGTCCGAGCGCGCTCCCCACGCCACGAAAGAGCTCGCGCTGCGACGCGCTGTCCCAGAGCGACCAGCGTGGTGCTGTCATCGAGGTCGCGTCCGTGACGAGCACGCGGTTGGACGCACGAAACGCTGCAGAGACGCTCTGTGGACCGAGGTTGAGCACCGCGCTCTCTCCCAGCGCCACGTCGGGCAGCAGCGTTCCGCAGGGATTGGTGGTGCGCTCGAGCGATGGCAACCACGGCGACAAGGGAAGCGGAAGGACGACCTCGACCGCTGCGTCCGAAGCATCCGTCCGCGTCACGTCCGACGCGTCACCAACGCTCACGACGTCTGCGCGGCCCACGGAGGTTTCTTCGTCGAGCGTCGCGACGGCGTCGGACATTGCGTCCGTTGTCGGACCAACGTCGCGCGTGTCGATCGTCGCGTCGCCGACGTCCATGATCGGATCGACGACATCGCCCGCGTCTGCCACCGCAGCGTCGCGCGAAGGCGTCGGTGTACAGGCAGGTGCGAGCATCGCGAAGGTGATCGCAGCCCGAAGACTCAGGTGCCGAAGTGAGCGTCCCATGTCTCTGTGGGTGCCGCGAGGGTCGCCGATACATTTGCCGCTCGGCGTCGAGCCGCGTTTATGTCGTTCCCCGCAAGTCCGTCTCGTCATGCTTCACGTTGTGGGGTCGTTCACGCGCGAAGCCAACGATAGCGCGGCGCTTCGAGCGAAGCATCCCTTGCAGCTATCACCGCGAATTTGCGCGCAAATTGCGTACTCACACGCGACTCGTGCGGGCTTGGAAGCGGAGCGCGCGGGCGGGCGCGGCGCGGATGCGCAACATCCAACTTCGTGTTTCGCGCGTACTGTTCGGCGATTGCACAACGGGACTGAAGGAGCGTCGCGCGTGGCTGCACCAGAGCCGTACAAGCCCTCTGTTACTTCGACCGTAGCGTTCGAGAAACCCGCGCGACGACGGGATGGATTCGAGCCGATCTCGATGCTCTCGCAGGGGCCTGACGGCTCTGCGTTGCTCGCGCGATCGGCGGACGGAGGGGTGGTCGAGCTCCGGTTCGTCTCTGTGATTCACGCGGATTCTGTGCGGTGGAAGGCGCTCGAACAGCGGTGCGCGCTGCTCGCGTTGTCCTCGATGAACGCACCGTGCGTGCGTCGCGTGGTGGCGGTGGACCTCGACGGAGACGAGCCGACGATCGCGATCGAGCCGCCCGAGCGGCAGACGCTCGCGGCGTGGGCTGCTTCGCAAGAGCGCGGCGTGATCGACTCGGGCGTGGTGGCTCACATGCTCGAGTCGCTCGCGTTCGCCGTCGGCGCAGCGCACAGGCTGTCGATCGCGCACGGAGGGCTCTCACCGGAGTCGATCACCGTGAGCGACGCAGGTGTGGCGCGCATCGAGTTTACGGGCACTCGCTGCGCTGAGCCGACGTTGAGCTGGTCGCGGGCGTGCCGCGCGCCCGAGCTCAGAGACAGCGATCTTGTCGCTGAATTTGCAGCGGATGTGTACGCGCTCGCGATGATCGGCCTCGGGCTCTTGGTGGGCGGAGACCCGACCGAAGAAGCCTCGCGCGTGACCGCAGGAGGCGTCACCGAGGGGCTGCGCGGCTTGCTCGCGCAAGCGTTGGTCGCGGACCCGACAGAGCGGCCCACGGCTGCGGAGTGGACGCTCTCGCTGCGAGAGTTTTCGCACAGTCGTCAGAGCGGCGGGACGATGGCGTACGCCCGTGATTTCGAGCTCAACGCGGCGTCGGTCGCGAAGCTCGCGCAGGGCGTGCAGCTCGGTCGCTACTACCTCGTGAAGCTGTTGGGTGAGGGCGGTATGGGAGAGGTCTGGGAGGGGATGGACCTGACGACGTCGACCTCGGTGGCGATCAAGGTGATGCGGCCCGAAGTGGCGCGGGACCCTGTGTTTCTCCGAAGATTTCGCAAAGAGGCGCGGACGCTCGCAACGGTGCGCAACCCGTACATCGCCAACCTCGTCGAGATGAACGAGGACGGCGAGCGGCACTATCTGGTGATGGAGTTCGTCGAGGGGCGCTCGGTGGCGGCGGCCCTCGAAGAGCGCGGTGAGTTCGACGAGCGAACGGCGCTCGCGATTGCGGCAGACGTGTGTCGCGCGTTGATGGAGCCGCATCGAGTGGGGATCGTTCACCGTGATTTGAAGCCAGACAACTTGATGTTTGTCCGCGCCAACGAGCCGCTCGGCGACGATGACTTCTCTCGGCAGCGCGTGAAGGTGTGCGACTTCGGCATCGCGCGGCAGAGCGAGGCGATCGACAGCTCTTCGACGCAAGTGACGCAGCAAGGGACCATCGTCGGAACGCCCGCGTACATGTCTCCCGAGCAGTGTCGCGGCAGCGTGGACGTCGTCCCTGCGACCGACGTGTACGCGCTCGGCGCGACGCTGTTCGAGCTGCTCACGAACAAGCTTCCGTTCGACGGTGAGACGCCGATGGCAGTGGTGATCGCGCACTTGAGCGCGCCCGTTCCTGATGTGCGCGCGCACAAGCCTGCGATCAGCGAGGCTACGGCGGCGATCGTGTCGCGGGCGCTGGCCAAGAGCCCGAGCGACCGCTTCAGCGACGCGCGCGCGATGCTCGACGCGATCGAGCGCGCGCTCTCGGGGAGCAACGAAATCACCGCGATTCATCCGGCGATTCCTGCGGGGCGCGACGGGTGGACCCGCCGCTTCGTGTTCGAGTGGGAGCTCGAAGCGACGCCCGAAGAGCTCTGGCCGTACGTCTCGAACACCGACAAGATGAACCGCGCCGCGGGGCTCGCGCCCGTAAAGTACGACCTGCGCGGCGTCACCCGCGGAGTGAGCCAGCGCACGGGATCGAACTCTGCGTTGGGCATCAAGCTCCGGTGGAACGAGCACCCGTACGAGTGGATCGAAGGCCGTCGCCACGCGGTGTTTCGCGAGTTCGTGACGGGCCCTGTCGAGTGGTACTGCGCCGAGGTCGAGCTGCAATCGCTCGGACCGACGCGCACGCTCGTGCGACACAAGATCACGCTGCACCCGCGCAACATCATCGGGTACATCGCCACGCCGATCGAAGTGGGGTTCAAGTACCGACGCTCGCTCAACCGCGCGTATCGAAGGCTCGAAGCGCTGCTCGCGCAGTCGCGGTCCGCGCAGTTGCCCGCAGGCGTCGACCTGCTGCAACCCGAGGTCTCGCTCGCTCGCGGCGGCGACGAAGCGCTGCACAAGTGCGCGCAGACCCTCGTCGCCCGCGGAATGGACCGCGCCGTCATCGAGTCGCTGTGCCAGTACCTGCGAACCGCCTCGGACAACGACGTCTCGCGCATGCGCCCGTACGCGATCGCAGACGAGCTCGAGCTGCCGCGCGACCGCGTCGCTGAGGCGTGCATCGCCATGGCCAAAGAGGGAGCGCTCACGCTCTTGTGGGACGTCGTGTGCCCGTCGTGTCGCATCGCGACGAGCGTGGCTGAGTCGCTCGACAGCGTGCGGTCGCACGGAGAGTGCGCGGCGTGCAATATCGATTTCGATCTGGATTTTTCTTCGTCGATCGAGCTGATCTTCCGTCCCGCGAGCGCGGTTCGCGCCGTCGAGACCAGGACGTTTTGCGCCGCGGGGCCCGGGCACTTTCCGCACGTGATCGCGCAGCTCAGGCTGCGAGCGCACGAGCGTTTCGACCTCGCGCTCACGCTCGCTCCGGGGCGATATCGCGTGCGCAGCGCGCAGCTTCAACGGGGAGCGGACGTGATCGTTCGAAAGGGAGCGGCCCTTCGGCGCGTCGAGCTTCGCTTGAGCCGCGATCAGCAAGAGAGCTCGGTCATCGTCGCAGAGGGGGCGCAGACGTTGAGCATCGAGAACGCGCTCGACGAAGAGCTGCTCGTGCGCGTCGAGCGCGCGTCGCGGACGCATCAAGCGTTGACCGCGGCGAAAGCGAGCTCGATGCGGGTCTTTCGAGAGATGTTCGCCGAGCAAGTGCTCGCTCCCGGAGCGCTCGTCGCGGTGGCCTCGATGACGCTGCTCACCACGGCCATCGATGACAGCGCCGCGCTCTTTCGAACGCTCGGCGACGCGGCTGCGTACGCGTCGGTGCTCGAGCACTTGCGCGTGGTCAACGACGTCGTAGGGCGCTGCGGCGGCGCGCTGCTCAAGACCGTGGGCAGCAGAACCGTGGCCGCGTTCGAGAGCGCTGCCTCTGCGGTCGAGGCCGCGATCGAGCTGCGCAGCGCGCTGCGCGAGAAGCCCGCGCTCGCGGGGCTCGCGATGAAGATGGCCGTGCACCGCGGGACGATGATGGCGGCCACCATCGGCGATCGCCTGGATTATTTCGGGCGAAACGCGGAGGTCGCCTTCGCGCTCACCGACGAGATCGAGCGGCCCGTCACGTTGCTCACCCAGCCCGTCGCCGATGATCCTCTCGTGCGCGGGCTGCTGCTCGATCACGCGTTGCCGCGCGCGCCGCGGAGGCTGCGCAGCTTGGGGCTCGACGCGTGGGGCGTCGAGCTCGGCTGACGCTCCCGACGGTTCAGCGCCAGTACATCGTCGTGTCGCCGCGACGCGCGAGCAGGGCGAGCACTTCGTCTGCGCTCTGATCGGAGGATAGGCCCTCCAACCCCAGTCCGTCGCCCACGCGTCCGCTGTCGGCGACCCGATCGCTCGGTGCCTCGTCTGCGCCCTTAGGCCCTTTGCGACCGCGCCGCGTTCGTCCCACCGCCCATCGCTATGGTTGCGTTCGCCACTGTTTTCACAGGCGATACTGCGTTGGTGCTCGCGACCTGGGACGACCGCGATTACTGCGGAAACAACACCGATCGAAGCTGCGACGCGAAGGAGACCGTGCTCCGCGCGTTCAGCGACGACTGGGCCAATCCGTCGTTCGGGCTCCCGACGACGCCGGGGGGTGTTCTTCGAGACCTCCTACGGCGACGTGGACTTCTTCGTGATCGACGACCGCTACGACCGAGAGAGCGAGACAGGGGGCGACTCGATCCTCGGGCGCGAGCAGGCGACGTGGCTCTTTCAAGCGCGGCGTCGCTCGACGGCGACGTTTCGCGTGATCGTCTCGGACTCGACGTTCAGCCGCGGCGCAGGCGAGACGTGGTGGCACTACCCCGAGCGTCAGCGACTGTTCGACGTGATCCGCAGCGACAACATCGGCGGCGTCGTGTTTCTCGCGGGCGACATCCATCGCAGTCACTTTCGATGGATCCACCGCGCGCACTACGACATCCCCGAGCTCGTGTCCTCGGGCCTCGCCGTGCACCAAGAGGGAACGTGCCCTGGCCCCGACGCGGTCGAGCCCGACGCGCCCCAGGTCGCGTGCACGCAAGAGGCGCCGACGTTCATGCAGCTCGACTTCGATACGACGGCGATGGACCCGTCGATCCTCGCGCGCATCGTCGATGGCGCAGGCCGCACGGTGCACCAGAGGACCATTCGTCGCTCGCAGCTGCGGTGAGCAGCGCGATCGCCTGAACGCGATTCGCGCGAACTCGAGTTTCGCCGAGCTCGTCGAGGGCCTGTTCGCTCAGACGGTCAGCCGCGCGAGCAGCGCGTGCACCTCGGCGACGCTCTTGGGCACGCTCGCGCCATCCATCCGCAGAATGGCCTCCCACGCTCGCGCGACCTCGAGGGCCGCGGGCATGGGCCCTGTCACCGCGAGCCTGTAGGTCCCGCTCCACCGCTCGGCGTGACCGAGGGACAGCTTGATTTCCGGCGCGATTCCGTAGGGCGTCCACGCTCCGTCCGATGACTCGTCCGCGCTGTGCTCGGTCAGCGTGTCGTACCAGGTCGCGCCCCGGTCCGCGTCGCCCCATCGCTGCGTGTCGAAGCCTCCGCCGCAGCCCGCGGCGCTGATCCATGCGTTGTCTTGGTGAATCATCACCTCCGGCGCGCTCCAGGTCCGATCCAAGCGCTGGGCGAAGGCCATCACCGCGGGTCGCATGCGATCGCGAAACCCTGGCTGTGCGCAGGGCAACATCTTCGTCGCGCCGGTCCCTCCCGAATACGTCGAGGCGTCGTGCTCGATCGATCGTTCGATCGAAGCCCAACCGACGAGCGCGACCCGCGGGTCCTTCGCGCCAGCGAGCGTGCGCTCGATCCAGCGCCCCGAGACGTCAGCGCGGCCGCCGAGCAGCGAAGCGGCGCGCTCGCGCTCGGGCCACGAGAGCACGACGGCCCGAGCGCGGTCGAGGACGAGCTCGAGCGTGCCTTCGTCCATGGGGTCGTCGAGCACCGCGCAGACCCGCTGCCATGAATCCCCGACGCCCGCCTGCGCGAGCGCCGCCTCGAGCGCGTCGAGGCTCACAGCGACGACCTCACGCCATGCGAGCGCTGACGATTTGCGACGGCCGTCGGCGACTGACCAGAGTCCGATCTGGAAACACGCTGGCCGCAAAGGATCGCTGTCGTCCGCGGCATCATGGCCGACTCTTACCATGGGCGCTCGCTTCGGCGGCCTGCCGGCCGTCGAACCCACGAGGAGCCACGAAGGACGTTCGGGGACGGTCCTCAATAACTCAACGATTGGTCCAGACCAACGGGGCGCGCAGCGATCGCTCGAAGGGTGCCCCGGGGCCAATCGTTGAGTTATCGAGGTCCGTGCCCATGAGCGCGACGCGCTACGCTGACCGCTCACGATGGAGCTCGGAAGAGACATCGACGCGCTTTTCTCGTTCGGCCGTTGCGCGGAGTTCTTCGCCGCGTGCGAGAGCTACTGCACCCCGGGCTGCTGCAGCATCGGAGCCTACGGGCCGCCGTCGCTCGTCGCGCTCGACGCCGTTGCGCCGCTCTCTGGGGAAGAGCGCTGCGCGTTGGCGCGCCGGATGCGCCACGTCGTCGCGAGGCTCCGCGCGGACAGAGCCGCGCCGCGCTCGGCGTGCTTCAACGCGACGTGGCCGAGCGGCGTCGCCGCAGCCGACTGGCTCGAAGAGTGGCTCGTTTGGATCGAGTTTTCGCTGGGCCTTCGCGACCGTCCCGCGGGTGCCCCCGAATGAATTCGGGCACGCCTACTCGTCCTGGCTCGGGAGCTCTTCTCTGGGCGCGATGTCGCCAGCGACGGCGCGTAAGGTCGCTCCTCGAGGCAGCTCGATCGTCCGTGTGACGCGCATCGGGCCTCCTCCGCCCATTTCGTCGGCGGGGTTGTACCGGATGGACAGGCGATTTCCTCGATGTTCGACGAATACGTTGCGCACGTAGTGGTCGCCGAGCGAGCAGCTGGCGCCGGTGATGACTCGCGCGCGGGGCGCGATCAGGTTGCACCCGTACATCGCGCCGAAGGCCAACCGAAGCTGAAGGGCTCCTTCGAGGACGAGGAAGGTCTGAGGTTCGAAGTGGTCCACGTCGTCGTCTAGAACGGGCCCTCCGCTGCGCACGAAGCGAAGCGTGATTTCTGGAGGATAGAACATCCAACCCCAGTCCGTCGCCCACGCGTCGGCTGTCGGCGACCCGATCGCCCGTTGCCTCGTCTGCGCCCTTAGGCCCTTTGCTGCCACGCCACAATGGTCCCACCGCCCCGCACCGTGCGTTCGCCGCTGTTTTCACGGGCGATACTGGGTCGGGGAACGCGCTCCATCGCGCCGAGCTTTCCGTCGCCGAGATTGCGCTTGTAGAACCACGCGCCCGCTTGCTCGGCGAGCACGCCCGAGAGTCCCTCTGGGTGCGATTGCGAAACGTGCGACCGCGAAGCGCGGCCCCCACGCTGCTGCGCGCGACGGACCCTTCGCAGATCGTCAGGCCGCGGGGGAGGCGACGGACGCGCGAAGCGCCGCGACGGTTGCCTCGGAGAGAGAGCTCTGAACGATGGTTGCGCCTGCGAAGCGCTTCAGCTCCGTCGCGAGTGCGTCCTCGTCGATGTGGCTCAACAACAGCGCCAACGCCGTCTTCGCTGGGGCCAACGCCTCGCCGATGGACTTCACCGTCCCGTCGGGGACGCCGATGTCCGTGAAGCGCGCGACCAACGCGCCGATGCCCGCGGAGACCGCTCCGACGGCCAAGAGCCCAATCGGACCTCCGACGATCGTCCCGAGCAGCGCGCCCCAGAGCGAGCTGCTGAGCGCCGCGTCGCCCGGGCTGATGTCGATCGTCTCGGACACCTTCACCTTTCCGTCGTCGCGCTTGTGGATGAACACCGCGTCCTGCACCAGGATCTGTCCCGATTGAGCCAGTCGAGTCATCGCCAAGAAGGCTTCCTGTGCCAGCAGCGGTGAGTCGAATCCGAGCACCAGTAACTTGCGTGGGTCGCTTTCGGTCATGGCTCACGGCTTACGATCGCGCAGGCTCGCGTCGCAACCGATGCCGCTTGTTTTGCAGGCGAATGCGAGATTCCCGAACAGACCTGTAGGAAGTGCGTCGACCGCGCGCACCCGCGACGCGACGCGACGCGCGCAGCGCTCAGCCTTGCGCTTGCTGTCCTGCGCCCGTCAGTGCGTTGAGCAGCTCGTCGCGACGATCACCGCCCCACACACGGGGCACAGGACCGTGCGCGCGTACGCGCTCGACGGTGCTGTCGCGAAGCGCGGGGTGCTGCGCGAGGAGCGCAGCGAGCGCTTGTCCCGCGTTGTGTGCGGCGTTGTTGAGCTGCGATTCGCTGCCGTCGAGCAGCATCCACACGAGCACGCGCGCGGCGTCGGGCGCGGACAACACGCGCAGCGTCATCCACGCGATCGCTTCGTACGCGCGACACGGCATCATGGGCGCTTTGTCGTCGAAGCGCGTGAGCAGCGTGAGCGCTTCGTCGGCAGACAGTTCGCCGAGCCATCGGTCGATCTCCGGCGCGATCGGCGGCACCGAAGGGTCCGCGCAGTGCGCGAGCAGCGCGCGAAACAGCGCGCGCTCCGCCGCGAGATCGCCGGGCGGCGCGCTCGGCTCGCCGTAGTAACTCGAGCCCTTACCCATCCGACGTTCGTAGAGATCCTTGATCCACGAAGACGCAAACGGGAGCCAGACTCGCTCGCGATCACACACCTCCGCGAGCTTCTTCAGGGAGGCGAGCGAGACCGGCTCGACGAGCGCTTCGCTGTGCATGCCGCTGCCCGTCCCGCCTTTGGTGAAGGGCGCGAGCGCGCGGGTGTCGCCGTCGTTGCATTCGCCATAGAGCGCAGTGCGAATGATGTTTGCGCCGAGCGATCCGTCGCCCGCGCTCATGGTGAAGCTGGCGGAGACTTGCGTGTCTTTGTTCCAGTAGCTCACGCGACCGAGCGAGAAGGCGAGGCCGAAGGGGGCGCCCGCGCGGTTGTAGCGTGTGATTTTGCTGGTATAGAAGCGTCGAACCGACTGCTCTTTGGGCGCGAGCTTGCGCGAGACGACCTTGCCGTCCTCGAGCGACACGAGCGCCTCGCGGTGCGGCAGAACGAAGTACGGAGCCCCGCCCACGACCACGAGCTCGCCGACGCCATGGTGCGCTTCGTCTGCGATATTCCAGTGAGAGAGCGCGGTCCCGCGCTCGTCGCAGAGCATCACGCCCCCGTCGGACACCTGCGTGAGCCACGCGCCTCGCATTCTCTCCGGCATGGTCACAGCAGGAATCATGAATCGCGCGACCGCGCCGTCGAACGTCACGTGCATTCCAAACACCGCGTTGATCGCAGGCTCGACGAGCAGCAACGTCGCGCGGCGATCATCGACCGAGAGCTGCAGTCGTCCGCCTCCGCCCACCTGCACGCCCAGCGCGACCTCGCAGACAAACGTGTCGTCAGTGATCGTTTCGACGAGGAGCCTTCCAACGAGCTCGTGCTCGAGCAAGATCGCCACGCGACGGTCCGGTCCCGTCGCGAAGGTCTGCCACACGCGCACGCGCCCAGCGTCCTCGCGGCCGCAGCGAACGGTCTCGACCCCAGTCGACGCCGTCGGGAGCGCGATGTGCTTGCTCGTCTTCGCGAGAGCGTCCCCCACGCGTCGGCCACGAACACGTGCTGCCCATCTCCAATGCTTGCGTGCATGCGCGGAGTGTCTTTGCTTTGCACCGCACCGCACGGCACGTCGCGATCTCCGCCGTTTTCACGGGCGATACAGTGTTGGACGTGTCCACGACCGCGTAGGGGTACGGCATCTCGATCGCGAGCATCACCGACGAGAGCGTGAACCGCAGGACCGCGTCGGTCAGCACGATCGCGAGCCCCGCGACCTTCTTCTCGATGCGGTCGCGGCTCGCCACGAGCCATTCGCGCAGCATGCGCATCGAACCTCGTCGCGCACGGCGCCGATGTAGTGAACCACCACCAGCGGGTAGTTCGTGGCGTCGATCGTCACAGTCGGCGCGCTCCAACGCCCGCCGGGCTCGAGAGTCGCCTGGGTCGTTGCCTGGATCATGACGAAATTGTGGATCTACCTAGCGGCTTTGTCTGGCCACAAATGGCCATTGTGATTCGCGCAGTCGACGCTGACGCAGCGCGTACAATCATTGACCAAACGCCATGACCGACCGAGTGGAGTCTGCGATCGCCGTCGGCGCTGTGTTGCGCGAGCGCTACGAGGTTCGTCGGCTCGTCGGAGAGGGCGGGATGGGGGCGGTGTTCGAGGCGTTCGACACGCTGCTCGAGAAGCGCGTCGCGGTGAAGGTCCTGCGCAGCGAGCACGCGGGCAACGCGCAGCTCGTGGCGCGATTCGAGCTCGAAGCGAAGATCGCGAACGCGTTTCAGCACCCCAACGTCGCGACCACGTTCGACGTCGGCGCGCACGCCGGGGCGCGCTACCTGGTGATGGAGTTTCTCGACGGCGTATCGCTGGCGGACGCCATGGCGCGCTCGCGGCCGCTCGGCGACGTTGCGGCGGTGGCCATCGTCGAGCCGATCGCGAGGGCGCTCTCGCGCGCGCACGCCGCGGGCGTGATTCACCGCGACGTGAAGCCCGAGAACATCTTCTTGTGCCGCGGCGAGCGCGACGACGAGTGCATCCCGAAGCTCGTGGACTTCGGCATCGCGCGCCGCGAGCAGAGCGCAGACTTCAAGCTCACCGCCACCGCGACGATCATCGGAACGCCCGCGTACATGCCGCCCGAGCAAGCGCGCGGCGCGTCGGACATCACGGCGTCGGTGGACCAGTACGCCCTCGCGGTGGTCTTGTACGAGCTGCTCTCGGGGGCGCACCCTCACGCCGCTCCGTCGACCGCGGACCTCCTCGCGCGCAAGCTGACGGAGCCGCCCGTCGAGCTGCGCGCGGTGGCGCCGCAGGTCGGAGCTGCGCTCGCCGCCGTGGTGATGCGCGCGTTGAGCGCCGAGCCGTCGCAGCGCTTCGCGGACATCGGCGCGATGCGCGACGCGCTCGCAGCGGCCGTGGGGAGCGTTGCTGCGCCGCGGTTTCCTGCGGACGATGGTGGCGTGCCGCGCAGGGCGGTGAACTCCGACGCGCATACGGACCTCGCGACGCCAGAGCCCGCGGCGCGCGTCACGCCTGCGACGGGCGTGGACGAGACGATCGCCAACAGCGAGCCGATGCTCGTCGCTGCGAGCTCGAGGGCGCGAAGCGCGCGTGCGCCGGTCGTCGGGGCGGCGGTCGGTCTCGTCCTCGCGTCGGTGGTCGCGATCAGCGCGATGCCTCGCCGGCAGAGTCCTCCGCCGCCGGCGAGGCCGATCGTCGTCGCGGCTCCGATGCCTGCAGCGCCCGCAGAGGTCACGCTGCAGGTCCGCGTCGAGCCTGCGGTCGCGAACATCACCGTCGATGGCCGCGCGCTCGGCAGCGGTGAGGCCTCGGCGACCGTGCGCGCAGGCGCCACCGTGGAGCTCGTGTTAAGCGCGCCGGGCTACGTGACGCGCGCAGAGACGCGGGTGCTCGTCGCAAACGAGCGCATCGAACGCATGCTCGAACGCGCTCCGGTCGCCGCGCCATCACTGCCCGACGCCGCTCTGCCGCGCGCGGTGAGCGCGCCCTCGCAGCCCCGCCGCGGGCAGCAGCCGCTGCAGCTCGGCCGCACGGGATTCGTCCTCGATACGGAGATCCACCGTCGATGAACCACGGTCGCCCCCCCCTCGCGTTGCTCGTTGTGCTTACCGTCGCGTCGCTCACGGGCGAGGCTGCCGCGCAGCGGAGGCGCGCGCGCGCAGCGCCCGTCACCGGCGAGAGCGCGCTGGGACCGGAGGCGGAGCTGCACTTTCGACGAGCGATTCAGCTCGCGACCGAGCACAGCGAGCTCGCGGCGCTGGTGGAGTTTCGTCGCGCATACGAGCTGTCGCGCAACGCGCTCGTGCGCTTCAACATCGCGGCGGTCGAGATCGAGCTCGGTCGCTACGACGAGGGCCTCGCGTCGCTCGAGGCGTACATGCGCGAGGCTCCTGCGGACGTGGTGAGCGCGCGGCAGGCGCAGCTCGCGCAGATGCGAGAGCGCATCATGAGCCGCAGCGGAACGGTGCGCGTCACGCTCGACGTGTCGGGCCTGCGGATCGAGTTCGAGAGCGTCGGCAGCGAGCTGCGCATCGTGCGCGAAGAGGCTGCGGCGCGGGCGGGGGTGCGCGTCCCTGTGGGGCGCTATCGCGTGCGCGTATCGGCGCCTGGGCACCGCGCGAGAGAGAGCGAGTTCGACGTGGCGAGCGACGCGGTCGTGACGCTCGATCAGCGGCTCGAAGCGATCGAGACGACGGTGTCGATCCGCTCGAACGTCGACGACGCCGAGGTCTTCGTGGACGGGCGCAACGTGGGTCGAACGCCGCTCGGGCCCGTTCCCGTCGCCGAGGGGACGCACCGCATCGAGGTGACGCGCGCGGGCTACTCGCGCTTCGAGATCACGGCGCTCACGCAAGGGACGGTGAGCTCGGTCGCGGCCAACTTGCTGTGGCTCCGTGGAATCCCCGCGGAAGAGGGCGCGCGCTTCGTGCTCGACCGACAGTACAACGAGGTCGAGTGCGCGCTCGACGGCGAGCGCGTGGCCTGCGATGGCACCGAGATCGTGCCGCCCGGCCGGCACCTGTTGCGCGTGACGGGCCGCGACTACGTCACGCTCGAACGGCGTGTGAATTTGCCGGCAGGAAGGCTCGAACGCGTGGACGTCACGCTCGAGGTGCGACCCGAGGCCCGACGCGAGTCGCTCGAGGCGCGCTGGGTCGGTCGACGCACGGGGCTCATCTTCGGCGGCGTCGGGCTCGGCGGGGGCGTGCTCGCGTTCTTGTGGACGGCAGGGACCTTCGCGGCGCTCGGGCGACTGGATGACCAGGGGGAGAGGTTCACCAACGGCGTGGGCGCGTGCTCGGTGGGCAGTCTCTCGATGGCGTCCAACGAGCAGTTGCTGTGCTTGCAGCGGTCGGTCGGCACGGCTTTTCCCTATGCGCTCGACACGGCGGACAACGCCGAGAAAATCCCAGATCAGTTCGAGAGCGACCGCAACCTCGGCGTTCTTCTCGTGGGCGCGGGCGCGGCGCTCACCGTCGTCGGCGGCCTCGGCGTCGTGACCGGAACGATCCTCTTCTTCATCGCCCCCGCCGATCGCTTCGCGCAGCCGCCGCCCCGCAGACCGCAGCTCCGCGCGCAGGTGTATCCCACGCTCAACGGCCTCGGCGTGATGTTCTGAGGATAAAACATCCAACCGCAGTCGGTCGAGCACACGTCCCCTCGATGCGACCCGATGGCCCGTAGCCTCGCCGCCGTCCTCTGCCCGTCGCCGAGGCGCGCGAGGGTCCCACCGCGCGGCACGTCGCGATCTCCGCCGCTTTCACGGGCGATACTGTGTTGGGTCGCCTCGGTGCTCGAGCTCAAGGGGCCCAGCGTGGTGGGGCGAGGTCGTGGGACCGACGACGGCTCGGCGCGTGCGGTTGCCCGCTCCGGCACGCTCGATCGCGGTGTCGCCTGCGGCCGGGTGTGCTCGGCTCGACGACAACAGCGTGTGGTGTTGGGGGCGACGGATCGAATTGCGACCGGGCACCGTCGTGCTTCACGAGTTCGGGCTCGACGCGGTGGACGAGCCCGCGCTTCGTGCGGCCGATCATCTCGCCGCTGGGGTGGCGGCGAGCTTCTGCGGGCGTCGAAACGGAGCGCCCTGGGTGTGCACGGGCTGGTGCGAGAACCTGCCGTCGAACGGCACGCGTTGTCGCGATGGCTCATCGGGCGCGCTCGTCTGGTCCTCGGGGCGCGACACCGAGCCGCTGGTGTCGCTCGGCCTCGGTTATCGCTCGGGCTGTGGCCTGACGGAGACCAGGCAGCTGTACTGCTGGAACTCCGACGTCGCGCTCGGGCCGGGCACGGGAGTTCCTTGGCGCAACGCGAGCCCGGTCCTCATCCCGTTCGAGCGTGTGATCCAAGTCGCTGGTGGGGCGGGATACGGCAGCCAGACCACGAACCAGTGTGTCGTCAGCGCGTCGCGTCAGCTCTGGTGCTGGGGCGATGGCGTCCGCGGACGCGCGGATGAGCGTCTCCTGGTGCCGACGCGGATCCCGCTTCGAGGCGAGCGCTGAGCGCGCTTCGACGATCGCGTCCTGCGGGTCGCTGTGTAGACCGCCTCGCTGACACGGAATCGCACGCGCGTCACTCGTCGCGCTCGGCCGCTCGCTCTGCCTCGTGCCCGCGAAACGCCTCGCCCACGCGCTTCACGAACTCCGCCGTCCACTCTTGCGGAACCCCCTTGAAGCTCAGCCTCCCCTGGCTCTTCGACACGCTCACGCCGTCGAGCGGGCTCTTGGCGAGCGCCTTCTCGATCCGGCTCACGAGGGGGTCCTTCGCCGGCTGTCCCCGATCGGTCTTCGCCTTCGCTGCCACTGTCGCAGCGATCTGCTTCACCGTGAGCTCGTCGAGCGGGAGCGAGCGCTTCGCCCCGTCCACTTCGACGGGGATGCGCAGGGCGTCGAAGTCAGCGTCCTTCGTCCCGCGCTCGATCTTCTTGCTCTTCGACTCGATCCAGTCGATCGCCGCGTCGAGCTTGTGCACGCCGTAGCGGGTCACGTGCGACGGCTTCGCGTAGCGCGCGACGCGCACGTTGCGACGCACCACGCGCTCGTCCTCTTTGAGCACCTCGCTGCAGAACGCAGCGAACGATCGCAGCCCGGCGGCGAGGTACAGCGGCGGCTCGTGGTCGAGCACCTCCGCCGCGAGCTCGTAGCGCTCGTCGAAGACCCGCGCGTTGGTCGCGACGAGCGGACGGAGCTTGGACTCGACCGCCTTCCATGCGCGCTTGAGCTTCGCGGTCGCCTCGCGGTCCAGCACTGGCGCCTCGGGCGCAGGCTTCTTGGGTGCGGGCTTCTTGGGCGTGGGCTTCTTGGGCTTCTTCGCGGTGGCCATCTCGTACGAGAGTGTCTCGCGCTCGCGCGCCGCTGCAAGCAGTAGCGAACCGGCTACGTAGCCGGAAACTCGGCTACGTAGCCGGGCGCTCGCGTTGCCAGGGCGTCAGGGGCGATCGCCGCGGCAGTAGCGGTCTTTGCTGCCGCCGGTGGGCGTGAGGCTCTTCGCCGAGCTCTGAAACACGAGCACACGCGCGGCTGTGGCGAGCGCGAGGTACTCGGTCAGCTCGTTGCCGCTGCGCCCTGTGACCCTCGCGACATCCGCGCGAGCAATCGAGTCGTGGTCCTCGAACAACGCCAGCACGGCAAGCAGACGGGTGTCCGCAGCTTGCAGCGACGACAGAGAGCGCTCGGTGAGGCGCTGGATCACCGAGACATCACGAACTTTCTCCGAAGCGAACGCGAGGAGGACCTCATCGGTGTTGGCGAAGTCACCGGCGAGGATGCGCAACACCAGCTCATTCGAGAGACTGTCGAACTCGCTCGGCGGCGAGACGTCGGGCTCGGCTCGTGTGGTGTCGCTCGCGGCGCCGGGCCTCGCGATCGGCGCCCGCGACATCGCCCCGAGCGGGGCGAGCGCAGGCTGGTCCGTGAACCAGGTCCACGCGTCGTGCTTCGCCGCGAGAAAGAGCCTTGTCTCCGCGAAATACTTCTCAATGGTATCCAGGTCGCGATGGACGCGCGGACCGTCGTTCTGCTCGAGGGCCTCGACGATGCTCAGGGCCGTGGTCGTGATCGTAGCGTTGATCTCGAGGCTGACATCGCGGGCGTGGTCGCCTTCGAGGCCCAGGATCTTGATCGTGGTCGTCCCTCGGCCCTGTGGGTCGTGGCCGTACGGACGCCACTTCAACGCTTCCCAGCTCGCGCTGGGATTCTCGGGCTGCCAGACGAGGTGGTCCATCGGGTTGTCTGCGGCGGGATCGATCAGCAGCGGTCGCTCGGACGCGAGATCGAGGCACGCGGGGGGCAGCGCGCGCATCAACTCGCGCGGCGGTGCGGGGACGCGCTTGCTTCCTGGCGCGATCGGAAACCAGTTTCCCTTCGTCGCTTGGCCGTTGCAGCGAGTACACGAAAACAACAGGTTGCTCCACGTCCAGGCGAGCCACCAGTAGTGATCCGGGTCGCGCCGGGTGACCTTTCGATCCGCCACGCTTCCGTCGTGCGCACCACCCTTCGGACGAAAGTGCTCGACCGGCTGGTTCTCGAAGCCACACGCACGCTCGCACCACGCGCACTTGAACCATTGGCGTTCATAGAGCGTCCTCGCGACGAGTCGGTAGTCTGGTTCAGGCGGCTTGTTGCGAGCCCACGCGAGCATCGCAGCCGCGCGTTGCTTGCGCGCGTGCTTGGCGAAGTCTGTCCCCTCGTCACCCCGCGCGATCCTGATCATGTCCCCGCTCGCTTGAACTCTCGGCGCGCGACGGGCGAGTAGTGTGGGTCGATCCCAGCGGCTCGCAGCGTCTTCTCCCATTGTTCGAGCGTGTGGTCGTCTTGGTCTGTACGGTAGGGATTGGACGCGAGGTACCGGTAGTCGACGAGCAGCTTGCCGACCTCGCCGGGGTGAACCGACTCGAGTTCGAAGTACGTTCGAAGCAGCTCGGAGGCGGTCATCACCCGAGGGTCTTCGTTGATCACGGTGGGCTTCACGCTGCCCGACGACTCGTCGAGCTCGAGTTGGACCACTTGATCTGTGCGTGGATCGAGCGACGCCAACATCAACGGCGAGTGCGTCGTGACGACGAACTGAAGGTTGGGAAAGGTCTTCTTGAGCGCGCTCACGAAGCGCACTTGCCACGTGGGATGCAGGTACAGATCGATCTCGTCGACGAGGACGAGCCCGCGCATGTCCGACGGATGGATGTCCGCTTGCGCTTCGAGGATCACGTGCCCGACGAGGTCCGCGATCCACGCGATCGTCGATTGAAAACCGTGTCCGAGCGCAGCCGCTGGCATCTTGAGTCCGCGGATGTCCTCGAAGCGAGGTCCCGTTTGAAGACTCTTCGAGGTCTTCACTCCGCCGCGGCCCGCTTGTTCGATGCGCTTGATGCCAGGCAGTACGTCTGGGTCGATGAAGAGAGCATCGGAGAGCAGCTTCACGTACGTCCTGGCCTTCTCCGACGCTTCTTCGAGCGCGAAGTGATCGACAAACGCGGTGCTGATGGCTTGCGACCCCGGCGCAAACAACGGCCTCAGCCGCGCCAGCGGGGGATTTTTCAGATTGGGAGCCCCTGCGGTGTCGGGCAGATAACGCGATGGCCCGTACCCAGCGACAAACCAGTGAGCGCGCTGCTGGTCGCGAGCTTGGTCGAGCGGGTCCGGCACCTTGCTGTTCTCATCTGAGTCGGCATAGTCAGAGAGGGCGGCCAACAGCGTCGACCCTTGAGATTGCCACACCGTCGAGCACAGCCGCAGGTCCTTCGAAGGTCGCTCGAGCCCAGGAAGCGCACCGTTTCGACCGGCCAACTCGGAGAACGAGAACGACGCGAAGATGTTCAACTCTGGCGCGCCGGGGCGACGGTCCTGCAGGTGATCGGTCGACGCATCTGCGAGGCTGTTGACCTGCCTGCTGCCCATCGCCGCGAGCGCGATCGCTTGGAGCACCGCGGTCTTGCCCGTGCCGTTGCGGCCGATCAGCACGGTCCATGGTCGATGCCCCGCTCCGTCGGGCTGATCGAAGCTGAGCCCGAAATCTCTCAGCAGCTTCATCCCAGTGATTTCGAGCTTTCGCAGGTACATCGCTGTCGTGACTCTATCGCACGGGAGCCCTGGGCATCCAACGCTCGTCGTGCTGGCGCCGGCCGCCTGAGCCTTCCCCTCATTTCCGCCAGCAAAACACCTAACCGAACATCGACCTTGCAAGACTTCGTCGCGGGATGGGGGCAGTCACCAGGGATGAGAG
>LNEO01000316.1 GCA_001465015.1 Deltaproteobacteria bacterium Ga0077539
GAGAGCGCCCGAGAAACCCCCCCGTCTTCTCCGAAGCTGTGCCTCGCTACGGCGCGCCGTCCGGCCACTGCTTCGACTTCTTGAGCCGATCGTACAGCAGCTCGAGCTCGCGCAGGTCCGCGGTCGCCACGCGCGTGCGGCGCTCTTCACTTAGCGCGATCTCGAACAACGCGCAGAGGTCCCCGATCGTCACGCGAAGCTGATTCGCTCTGCCGCGGTCGATTCCCTGCTCGATTCCTTGCTCGATTCCTTGCTCGATTCCTTGCTCGATTCCTTGCTCGATTCCTTGCTCGATTCCCTCTTGGCGAACGGCGTCGAGGTCTCGATACCCTGCGCGTCGCAAGAGGTTTCGCAGCGAGACGTCCAGGGCGACGGAGCGGTCGTAGAGCGCCGCTGCGGGCAACGGGAGCGCGAGCACGCCTGGCGCTTCGAGCAGCTCGTCTCCCGAGCGCTCGACGAAGACGCCTGGCGCCGAGTACACCTCCACGCGACGAGAGCCCTTCAACCGCACGACCCACACCCAGCGGGCTCCCGCGCCGAAGTACTCCTCGATCTTGTCGCGCAGATCCGACTCGTCTGTCCCTTCGTCCGCGTACTCGATCGGCAGTGGCGGCGCTCCATTCGCCCACGACGATTGATCCGACGGAACGCCGCCCACGCTCACATCCGGCGCTCGCACAGTGTCCGTCGCCAGCTTGTGACCCACGTCGACGCCCACCTCGACCACGGCCGGGTCTGTCGCCAACGGCATCGCTCCCGTCACGCTCGCGCTCCCGTGCCGCGGCCCCGCGGGCGAGAGCTGCACCGGGTATCCGCCGGAGATTTCCCAGTATCCGCCGGGCTCTAGCCCCTCCGCTCGAAACGGTCCCTTCACGCCCTTTCGCGACGCTGTCTTGCCGCTCATGACTCGCTGAACGTACCACACGCGACTGCCTCGTGCGGGTCCGCCGGTCGCTGCCCGCTCGGCGCTGCTGCCGCCCCCCAATAGCCCCCTTGTACTCGTCCTCTCAGCTCGCCGCCGCGAGCAGCTCGTCTTCGCTCGTGTCGTCGAGCCAGCGACGGAGCCTCGTCGCGCCTGCGATCACTTCGCGCAGCTTCGATGCGCCCTCGGCGCTGGCCCCTTCGTCGTCCGCAGGCCAGAGGGACTCGGCCTTCTCGAGCGCCACGATGGCCGCGTCGACGGCGTTGACGATCGCGTGCTTCTGCCGCTCGCGACGCAGGGCGCGATCGGGCCCCGCCCACGCGTCGAAGCCGCCCTCCGTCCCTTCGCCAGCGTCGTGCTCGCCGCTCGGGCGCTCTTCGCCGTCGATGCCGGTCATCGCTTCGTAGGCGTCTTTGACCTTGGGCTCTTTCTTCGGAGCCTTTTTGCGGACCGACGTCGCGTCGCCGTTCTTCACGGCGAACGCCGCCTCGAGCGCCGCGGGCTCTTCCATCCGCGTGAGCGCGAGCAGCTCCTTCTTGTTGTGGCTGATGGGCGTCGAGCGGATCGTGTCGCGCACCTCGACGGGCATCTCGCCGATCTTGAGCTCTTCTTTGACCGCGCGTTTGGCGCGTCCGGTGAGCCTGGCCGTGTCGTCGACAAACGCCGTGAGCTCGGGCTCGCGGGGCTTGTCTGCGCGCTTGGACTTCTTCTTTCCGTCGTCCGGGGGAGCGGAGCGGGCGTAGCGCTCGGCCTCGATCTCGCACCAGATGCGCTTTCGCTTCGCGATGTGCTCGGCGCGCTCGAGCGCAGAGAGCTCTCTGCGACACAGGTTTTCATCGATCTCGGCGAGCTCTGCCTGCGGGCGATCGAGCGCCTCGATGAGCGCAGGGATCTCGCTCCAGCCGAGCTGCTTGCAGGCCTCGAGGCGGTGCAGGCCGCACACGAGGGTCATCGAGCGATCGAGCACGATGGGCTGCAAGAGTCCCCCCATCGAGATCGACTCGCGTAGCGCGTCGACGTCACCGAGCTGGCGCAGCCTCGGCGCTGGAATCCGAATCGAGGCGATCGGAACAGATTGCACATCGGGCAGGGCGTTGAGCGAGGTCACGGCCCGAGTGTGCCGAGCGCCCCCCGCGCGAAGCGAATTTGCTGCGGATTTGCGTGGTCCGAAGCCGCTGCTCCCGCGGCCGTTCGGCGATCGAGCGAGCCGCGCGTCAACGCTCGACCCGGTGCTACCGTCCGGGCTCTTTCGGCACCATACCGCCACCCCCAACACCAATCCCCCCGACACCGACCCCACTGGAGCCCAGCGAACGATGGCGAACATCCTCGAGGACAACACCCGCAGCATCGGCAAGACCCCGCTCGTGCGGATCAACCGCCTGACCAAGGGCGCGCACGCGACGGTGCTCGCGAAGATCGAGGGCAGAAATCCCGCGTACAGCGTGAAGTGCCGCATCGGCGCCGCGATGGTGTGGGACGCCGAGCAGTCCGGAAAGCTCGAGCCCGGCATGACCATCGTCGAGGCCACCAGCGGAAACACCGGCATCGCGCTCGCGTTCGCCGCCGCGGCGCGCGGCTACGAGTGCGTGCTCACGATGCCCGAGACCATGAGCATGGAGCGCCGCAAGGTGCTCGTCGCGCTCGGCGCGAAGCTGGTGCTCACGCCCGGGCCCATGGGCATGAAGGGCGCCATCGCGAAGGCCGAAGAGCTCGCGAAGAACGAGCCCGAGAAATACCTGCTCGCGCGGCAGTTCGAAAACCCTGCCAACCCACGAATTCATGAGCAGACCACGGGCCCAGAGATCTTCGAGGACACCGACGGCAAGGTGGACATCTTCGTCGCCGGCATCGGAACGGGCGGGACCATGACCGGCGTCTCGCGGTTCCTCAAGCAGGGCAAGGGGCTCCCGCTCTTGTCCGTGGCGGTCGAGCCCGTGCACAGCCCGGTGATTTCGCAGACGCTCGCGGGCCAGCCCGTGCAGCCGGCGCCGCACAAGATCCAGGGGATCGGCGCGGGGTTCGTTCCGAAGAACCTCGATCTGGCGCTGGTGGACCGCGTCGAGCAGGTCTCCAACGACGAGGCGATCGCGATGGCCCGTCGCGTCGCGAAGGAAGAGGGGATCCTCTGCGGAGTCTCCTGCGGCGCAGCGATGGTGGCCGCGCTGCGCTACGCGTTCGACGAGGCGAACAAGGGCAAGACCATCGTCGTGGTGCTCCCGGACTCGGGCGAGCGCTACCTGTCGGGCCCGCTCTTCGAAGGGATGTTCGCCGAGGTCGAGTCGATGCAAGCGTCTCAGGTGAATCCATGACCGACGCGTCGTTGCCTTCGCTCGTCGACGCGCTGCTCGAGAGCTATCGCGCCGATGAGCGAGGGCATCACATCAACAAGAAGTTCTTGCCGTCGCGCGACGAGATCATCCGCTGCGTGCAGCTTCTCTTGCAGCTCTTCTACCCGGGCTATTTCGGCCGTCAGGACCTCACCGACGAGAACGTTCGCTTCCACGTCGGCTGCCTTCTCACCGAGCTGCGCAGCGGGCTGTCCAAGCAGATCGAGCTCTCTCTGTGCCACCAGGCCGAGTCGTGCAACGACTGCACTACGACCTGCAGCGTCGAGGCTCGCAGGGTGACCGACGCCTTGCTCTCGAAGCTGCCCTCCATCCGCGCGACGCTCTTGCGCGACGTGCAGGCGGCGTTCGACGGAGATCCTGCGGCCACGAGCCTCGACGAGGTGATCTTGTCGTATCCAGGGTTGCTCGCGGTGACGGTCTACCGCGTCGCGCACGAGCTGTACGTGATGCGCGTGCCGCTCATGCCGAGGATCATGAGCGAGTGGGCCCACACGAATACCGGTGCGGATATTCATCCTGGCGCAGAGATCGGCGCGAGCTTCTTCATCGACCACGCGACGGGTATCGTTGTCGGCGAGACGAGCGTGCTCGGCGCGAACGTGAAGCTCTATCAGGGCGTGACGCTGGGCGCGCTGTCGCACCCCAAGGACGAGCGCGGGCGAGTCATTCGAGGGACGAAGCGACACCCGACGGTCGAGCCGGGCGCGACGCTGTACGCCAACGCGACGGTGCTCGGGGGACAGACCGTGGTGGGCGAGGGGAGCGTCGTGGGGGGATCGGTGTTTCTCACGAAGAGCGTTCCGCCTGGGGCGCGGGTGGCGATGAAGCCGCCCGAGCTCTCGGTGCGCGGAGCGGACGCGCCGCGCGAAGCGGACTTCGAGATCTGAGACGGTGAAGGTCTTCGCTCAGAAGATCAGCATCGTTTGCAGTCGCACGCTGTGAGGCGTCGTCGACAGATCCATCGGTTGGCGTTGGGTGTTGGTGTAGTCGAGCGAGACGTTGAGCGCCCCGTCGAGCGCGAGGTACGCGACGATCGCAGAGATCTCTCGCGTGGGAGCGAACGCCCGCCCCCCCATCTCGTCCACGATCGGGGTCGTCTGCGAAATTCGCGCGCCGAGCGCGAGGTGGACGGGCGTGACGAAGCCGATCTGCGCGAAGTATCCCAGCGCCGATCGCGCCGCGAGCACGTTGGATTCGAACCCCGTCGGGTGCCAACGCGCGAGGGCCTCGAGCTGCAGCGTGAGCCCCTTCCACTTGAAGAGCACGTCCGCCACGGCGCTCAGTCGATCGACGCGCGGGGCTCCGATTGCGCCCATTTCGACAGGTTGGTATCGGTGATTGAACGCGCCTGCGACGCCGATCGCGAGCCGTGGACCCGAGCGCGCCAGGTCCCACTCCGAGTCGCTGTCATCGAAGCGACCGAGCGGGTTGACGTGAAACCGCGCGACGTAGAGAAAGCCGTAGTCTGCGTCGGGGCGATTGCGCCCGCCGCCCCCGAAGATCCCGAGCGCGTATCCGAGGCGACCTCCCGAAGAAAACAGGTCGTTCGAGAACGCCATCACGCCGAGGTCTCGATCGAAGTTGAACTCGTTGGTCGAGAGCGGCCGCTCGATGAACATCTGCCGCATGATCGAGATCCATCG
>LNEO01000317.1 GCA_001465015.1 Deltaproteobacteria bacterium Ga0077539
TGCTCCTCCCGGTTTCCGCTGCTGTTCCAACACTTTGCCTTTGGGGCGTTGCGCATCGCGTGGGCGGCAGCGCGGGTGGGGGCTGCGAAGCAGCTCTGCGCCAAGCGCGTTCCACGAGGATTTTCCCACGCACAATTTGGGTAACCATGAGGCCGTTTCAGGCGGGGCGCGCGGCAGCGCGGGTGGGGGCCGCTGCGCGGCTCTGTGCAAAACGTCGTTTCGTTTCTCGATTTGCAACTCCAACTCGCTGGTGATGCCGTGGAGTTTTCGGCGCCTATAAGCCGGGCGCGCAACTCCCCCTCTCGGATTCGGTCGGGTCTGTGTCACGATGGAGCGCAATGACTCGGACTCGTTGGCTCTGGGCCGTCGCAGCGACCGCGCTGCTCGGATGCGAGCGCGGAGCAGCGACAGACTCCAGCGCAGACAGCGCGTCGGACGCCACCGCGGACCGCACGATGTCGACGGACACCGGCGTCGACACCGGCGCGGACGTCACCTCGCTCGACGAGAGCTCACCGGACGCGAGTCTGGACAGCGGGTTCGAGGACAGCGCCGGCGATGCATCCGACGACGCCAGCGACGCTCGAAGCGATGTGGCAGTCGCGGACGTCGCGACGGTCGATGGGTCCTTTCGGCTGCGCCTCATGGCCGCCAACCTCACCGCAGGAAACAACCAGAACTACGACACACCCCCCGGCGACACGCCGCCCGGTCCCGGCATCCGAATCATGCAAGGCGTCTCGCCAGACATCGTGATGCTCCAGGAGATGCGCATCGGCGCCGACGACGCAGCGGCGCTGCAGGGGCTGGCCCACACGGTCCTCGGTCCGGCGGCGTACTTCTGCCGCGAAGTGGTCGACAGCCGCGGGGATGTTCCCAACGGAGTCATCAGTCGCTTCCCGATTCGGACGTGCGGCGAGTGGCAAGACAGCCGAGTCATCAACCGCGACTACGCCTACGCGCAGATCGACATCCCCGGGCCCGTTGATTTGTGGGCCATCAGCGTTCACCTCCACACCAACGGGACCTCGCGCCCGATCGAGGGCATGGAGATCGTCGAAAACATTCGCATGCGCATCCCGGCGACGGACTACTTCGTGGTGGGCGGCGACCTCAACACCAACAGCATCACCGAGCCGGTGTTCGCGACGTTCGAGACGCTGCTCGTCGTCACGCCGCTGCCGACAGACCAGTTCGGAAACCCCGGGACCAACGCCAATCGGCTCGTCACCCTCGCCGATGGCGGGCTCGATCCGACCCGCAATCAACCGTACGACCATGTGATGCCCAGCCGAAACCTCTACGCCCACATCGCGCCGATCGTGATGAGCAACGGGACGACGACGTATACCCTCCCCCACGGCATGGTGATCGACACCCGCGTCTTCGACTCGAGCACGATCAGCATGATCGCCCCCGCGCGATTGACCGACAGCGCCGCGCTCAACATGCAGCACATGGGCATCATTCGTGACTTCGTCCTTCCGGTCCGCTGACCACGCCGCACGCCTCGCGTGCGTCCTGGGGGTCCTCGTCGCGACCGCGCGCTGCGCCGCACGCCCATCGAGCGAGCGCGGCTCGACCATCGGGCAAGCAGCGCCGTACGGACACGATCGCGCCGCGCTCGACCGCGCGCTCGTCGCCAGCACGCAGAGAGCGATGGACGCGAGCGCCGTCACGACCGCCGTCACGACCGCCGACGCGAGCGCAACGCCGAGCGTCGAGGCCGGAGCCGCCGAGCCCTACGCGCCCGAGCTTCGCGTCGCTTTGCGCGACGAAGCCGCAGGAGACGATCCCCCTTCGAGCTCCGACGCAGCGGGCGCCGCGACGACGTCCAGCGTCTCCATCGAGGATCGGTCCCTCGCGCTCGACCCTGTGTACCAGGCGATGGCCCAGACGCTTCGACGAACGCCTGGAGCGGCGCTCACCGTCTCGGTCCTCGGCGATTCGCACACCGAGTCCGATGAGTTTACGAGCCGACTGCGACGCAGGCTCGGCGCGGCGTTCGGCAGCGCGGGTCGAGGGTTCGTTGCTCCCGCAGGAGGCGCGCGCGACGTGCGACGTGCGTTCTCGGGGCCGTGGACCATCGAGCGAGCGCCCCTTCGCCGCGCGACCGGCGCCTATGGCCTGGGCCTCTCGCGCGCCATCGCGCGGGCGCCGACGGCCACGCTCGAGATCGAGCCCTGCGCGCGGTGCGAGAGCAGCGCAGCATCGAGCTTTACACTGTATTTTCACAGACAGAACGGCGGAGGCGCGATCGAGTATCGCGTCGACGGCGGCGCGTGGCAGCGCGCGAGCACCGCCCTCTCCGAGGGCCAGAGCCGCGCTGGGTTCGAGACGGTCCGCGTCGCTGAGGGGCATCATCGATTAACTGTGCGACCCGCAGGCGACGGCCCGATCGAGCTGCACGGCGTGGCCCTCGAGCGCGACGCCAACGGAGTCACCCTCGACAGCGCCGGAACGATCGGCGCCCAGGCCTCGACGCTCGACAGCGCCGACTGGACCGTGCTCGGTCCGCAGCTCTCGCGGCGCAATCCCAGGCTCGTCCTGCTCTGGTTCGGAACCAACGAGTCCGCCAACCGTCACCTCGCCCCCGATCGCGTCGAGCGCTCGATCACAGCGCTCGTGCAGCGCGTACGCACCGCCGTTCCAACCGCAGCGGTGCTGGTGCTCGGCCCGCCCGACCTCGCCCTTCGCGACGGGCAAGGCAACTTCGCGCAGCCTCAACAGCAGCTCGCGATCCTCGACGCCCTTCGCCGCGGCGCTCGCGCGGCCAACGCAGCGTACTTCGACCTGCTCACGGCGATGGGCGGTCCGGCCACGATCATCTCGTGGGTCGCGCGCACCCCTCCGCTCGCGTATCGCGACCACGTTCACTACCGCCCCGCGGGCTACGACGCGCTCGCTGACCTCGTCCTCGACGCCCTCGCGCGAGGCTACGAAGGGTGGGCCCGACGCGCGACGCGACCGAGCGCCGCGCCCGACGTCACGGCTTCGCCCGATCGGAGCCGCGATCGTTGAGCTTCGCGAGCGCTGGGTTCGTCCCCTTTTTGCTCGTCGTGTTCGCGCTCTACGCGTCTCTGCGCGAGACCGACGCGACGCACACACATTCGAGCTCTTCTCCGGGAGCGCGAGCCCTCTCGACGGTCGTGACCCTGCTCGCGACCGTCGTCCTCGCGGACCTGCTGTGGCTCCTCGCGATTCCGGGAGCGTCCCTCGCCGACCCGCTCGACGCGCTCTTTCGCGTGCTGCTCGGCGCCGAGCCCCGCCCGCTCGGGCCCCGAGCGCTCGTCGGCCCCGCGCTCTTCGCGGGCGGGTACGCGGTCGCTCGATGCGTGCGCGCCCCCACCCCTGCGCGTGCGCCGCTGCGCGCGACGGTCGCCGCGCTCGCGCTCGGCGCGCTCGGCGTCGCGTTCGGCTGGGCCGTCTATCGCCGCGCGCTCCCTGAGCTCTCTCGCGCGCTCGCGTCGCTGGGCCACCCCGCGTGGCTCTTTGCCTGGGGCGCCGCGCGTGGACTCGACGAGCAGCCGTCGCGCGAAGCCCGTCGGCTCGCCAAACAGTCAGCGCTCTTTCTGGTGAGCGCGCTCATGTACCACTCGTGGGCGGCCACCACGCGCGGGGCGTACCAATACCTGCTCGCGCTCATCCTCGCGACGGTGGTCCTCGACTACGCGCTCGCCTTCGTCATCGAGCGCAACACGCGAACGACCAGCGAAAATCCAGCGACCGCGCGCCTGTGGCTCGTCGGCTCGTTCGTCGCCAACCTCGGGATCCTCTGCGCCTTCAAGTACTGGGACTTCTTCGGAGAGTCCGCGCACGCGATCGCGCGCCGGCTCGGATGGGCCTGGACGTTCGTCCCCGTCGCGCTGCTCCTGCCCGCGGGAATCTCGTTTCACACGTTTCAATCGCTCTCGTACACGGTCGACGTCTACAAGCGAAAGCTCCGCGCGACGCCCTCGCTGCTCGAGTTCGCGACGTTCGTTCTGTTCTTTCCGCAGCTCGTGGCGGGCCCGATCGTGCGGGCCGAAGAGTTCTTGCCGCAAATCGCGGACCCGCCGCCGATCCGAGAGGCAGCGGCGCTCGAGGGGCTCGCCCGCGTCGCGCGTGGGCTCGTGAAGAAGCTCTGCCTCGCCGACCCGCTCGCCGTTCTGCTCGTCGATCGCGTGTTCGATCGCCCCAACGCGTACTCGTCCGTCGAGAACCTGCTCGCGGTCTACGGCTACGCGTTTCAAATCTACCTGGATTTTAGTGCGTACAGCGACATCGCCATCGGCGCCGCCGCGATGCTCGGCTTCACGTTGCCCGAGAACTTTCGAACGCCCTACCGCTCGATCGACCTCTCGGCCTTCTGGCGACGCTGGCACATCACCCTCTCCACCTGGCTGCGCGACTACCTCTACATCCCCCTCGGCGGCTCGCGCGGCAGCGACCGCGCCACCTACCGCAACCTCACGATCACCATGCTGCTCGGCGGTCTGTGGCACGGCGCCAATTGGACCTTCATCGCGTGGGGCGCCCTGCACGGCGGCGGCCTCGCGATCACCCGCGCGTTTCAACGGCACACCGAGCGCACGAACGTTCGCCCCGCGGTCATCGCGACCCGCGCCGCGCTCGTCGCAGCGTCTGCCGCGGCCCTCCACCGCGCAGCGGCCCCCTCGCTCGATCGGATCGCCGCGCTCTGGTCCGTCGATCGCGCGTGGATTCACCTCGCGCTCGCGTGGTGCTACCTCGCGCCCGCGTGGGCCGCCCTCACCGTCTGGAGCGCCGCCCGCGCCGAGGCCGGCTCTCGCGTCGCGCACGCGCTCAGCGCGCTGCTGACGTTTCATTACGTGTGCTTCGCGTGGGTCTTCTTTCGCGCGCCGAGCTTCGAGCGCGCGAAAGAAGTGCTCTCGGCGATCGGCGAGAAGACCGCGGATATTCCAAACGTTCCACGGTGGTTTCTGCTCGCGCTGTGCCTCGCGGCGCTCTCTCACGTCGCGCCCGACGCCGCCTACGACCGCGCTCGTCGAGCCTTCGTGAGCGCGCACCCTGTCCTTCGCGCAGCGGCCCTCACCGCGCTGTTCGTCGCGCTGCGCTCGATCTCGCTGCCCGGCGCGGTGCCGTTTATCTATTTTCAGTTCTGACCTCGATCGACGCCCGAAATCTTCGCGCGCGAATCGCTACTCGGCGCCGCGCGGACGATGTCGCTCTTCGAGCGCACGAAAACGCTCGATGAGAGGCGCGCTCCACGCCGGAGCCGAAACAACAACGGGCTCGGGCAACGGCGCGCCCAGCTTCCCGAGCACGACGAAGGTCTCCCACAGGACGTACGCCGTCGCGCCGTAGATCACGGTGTCCGAATCGACCTCGAAGAACGGCGTCGGGTGCTCTTCTTCGCGCCAGGCGAACATCGTGAGGCAGAAGCGCACGCGACCAGAGACGAAGTCCGCGACCGGAAGCTCGAGCACCCGATCGACCTCGCGCGAGAGCACCCATCGCTCGTCGCGGTCGGTGATCGCGCCGATAAAGGGCTCCAAGCGAAACGCGCTCGTCGCGGTAGGCACCGACGACAGGCGACCCACGATCGACACCCGCGAGGGCTCGAGGCCGATCTCTTCGTGCGCCTCGCGCAGCGCCGTGCTCGCCAGGTCCTCATCTTCGGGCTCGGGCTTTCCGCCGGGAAAGCTCACCTCCCCAGCGTGATCGCGCATCGACCGTGACCGAGCCGTGAGCACGATCGCCGGGCGCTCCCCGATCCGAACGGGAACGAGCACCCCAGCCTCTTTGCGCACGATGCCCGGGATCACTTCGCCCGCCGCGCGCACCTCGTGCGAGAGAACCGCGGCGCGCAACGTCGAGAGATCCAGATTTTTCACCGCTGAAGTCTCCGTCACGCGAGCGCGCTGCGCAACGCAGACGCTCGCTCGAGCGACGCGCGCATCGGCAGACGCCTCGTCCGCGACGCCCACAGCACCCGCGCGAGCCCCGTCGGCGGCGCGAGCAACGAGACGAGCGCCTTGCGCACCGACGGTGAGGGCTCGTAGCCCGAGACGAGCGCGAGCGCCGACGACGGCCACGACGCGTCGCTCGACATCGCGTCGAGGCACAACACGAACAGATCGTTGGCCCGGCGGAGGTCCATCGACACCTCCTCGCGGTAGCGCGTCTCGAAGTCGATCAGCCGCGCGCGAGCGCCGTCCCAGAGGACGTTTCCAAAGTGCGGGTCGCCGTGGGCGAAGGTCGATCGCGCGAGCTGATGGCAGCGGCGCAGCTCGACGCCCGTCGCGCAGAGCGCAGCCGCTTCGAGCGGACGATCGAGGGAGAGCTCGCGCAGCGACCGCCCCGGCAGCCGGTCGAACTCGAGCGCGCCTCCGCTCGAATGAACGGGCATCGCGTGCACCAGCGCGATGCACTCGCGCTCGTACGCGAGCCACTCGCTCGCGCGGACGAACATCGTGATCCGCGCGTCCGCCCAGCGCATATACAAGTTGCCCGCGGCGACGATCGGGCCCATCGCGGCGCGACGCGACTTTCGAAAACGTGTGTCTCCGATCGCCTCGCAGCGACACACCTGCACGAGGTCGATGATCGAAGAGAGCGCGCGCGCGAGCATCACCGCACCAGCCAGACGCCCACCGTGATGAACGCGAAGCCCGCCCACTGGTTGGCCGTCGGCGACTCGCGCAAGAAGAGCAGCGACGCCACGCCGAGCAGCACGTACTTGAGCGACGCCGTCGACGCCGCAGAGAAGAGGGTGTCCTTCGCCAAGAGCCGCATCCACAAGAGCGACGAGAGTCCCCACGCGGCGACGCCGGTGATGGCCCACGGAGAGGCGAGCGCCCCGAGGACCTCGCGGGTCTTGTCGCCGCGGCCGGTCATCGCGAGCTTGAGGGCGACGTGTCCGTACACCGTCGCGCCGAGAAAGAGCGCCCACACGAGGGGCGTCGCGCGTTCACGCATGACGATGGCTCCTGTTGGCCCGCGCGGCTTCGAGCCACCGCGCGTGCTCGTACCAGAAGACTACCGCGATGCAGCCCGCGCACCACGATCGCACGAAGCCCTGTCCGCGAAGCCCGCCGGTCAGCATGTGCGCAGCGATTCGACCGACGCGCGCGAGCGCCAGCGCGAGCCCGCCCTGCGCGCGAACGAGCGCCTCGCTGTCCCTCACCGGATCGCGCGCGCCGTCGAGCGCAGAGAGCACGACGAACACGCGCCGCACTTCGACGACATAGAAGACGATGACCGCGAGCGCCGTCGACGCGACGAACCCGAGGCCCGCGCCCCACGCGATCGCGGCGGCGACCAGCGCGGCGCAGATCGCCCGCGCGTACTTGCGGACGAGCGATCGATCGATCGCCGAGAAATCCGCGTCGATGCCCTCGCCGCCGCGCACCGCGAGCAACGCGCGCAGCATCCAGCGCGAGGGAGACTCGCCCCCCGCGAGCGAGCGACGAGCGCTCGCGGCCAGCTCCGACTCTGCGTCGTAGATGCGCTCGGCGTGCGCGAGCCATCGATCGGCGAGCGTCTCGAGCGCCGCGCTCTCGAGTCGCGTCGTGCGCGGCGCGGTCACTGCGCGCCTCGCCCGAAGACGAAATGCATCCACGAGAGCCACGACAGGGTCATCCCTCCGATCAAGGCGCGGTGAAACAGCTGCTCGACTCTCGGAGCGCGACCGTGAAACGAGAGCTCGTCGTAGGAGATCGCCGCGGCCGTCGCGAGCGCCACCACGAGGATCGGAACGAGCCACGCCCCGCGCGCGCGGCTCACGGTCGCGACCGCCATGAGCATGAACAAGGGCGCGCCGCCTCCCGCGAGCGCGACGAGCTCGACGCGGCTCTCTCGTGCGCTCACCGTGCGGCCGCCGCGCCGATGAAAGACCCAATCCGCGACGCCCGCGGCCGTGGCGACGAGCCCCGCCAGCGCGATCAACACGAGCTCCGCGGGAGGATCGAGCGCGCGAATCCAAGGAAATCTCCAGTCATTTCGCAGCGCATACAGCCCGCACACGAAACCAACGCCCGGCGCAAACAGCGCTACGAGGTTGGCGATGTGCACAGGGCGGATGACCCAAGCGCTCATCGCGACGGTCGGTGCTCGCTCGACGCTCTCCTCGCTCACAGGGACAGGTTCGACCACTCACGCGCTCGCGGCACAACCGACGTAGCGCCCTTCTCCCGACCACTGGCCCGCCCTGGGCCCTCAACGGCTCGACCGACGCCCCGAGCGGCGCAAGCTCGCGCTGGCCGCGCGGTCCCAGCAGCGTACGAAGATCGACGACACGATCAGCCGGGACTGTCCGACGACGAACCGCTGCCCGGCGCCGCGCGAACCAGCACGTCTCGATGGCGCTCGGCAAACGCCAACGCGCACGGCGAGAGCTCGGCGTCCATCAACGCGTAGCTCTTGTTCGGGTCGTGTCCGTCGACCTCGCTCCACTGCGCTGCGGCTTCGCCGCGAAACGTTCGGGTCCACGCGACGCTGCGCTCCGCCAAAAACTCCGCGCCCTGCTTCGCCGCGAGGCCGATCCCTCGGGCCATCGCGGCGCTCGTCGCCCGCGCGCCGATCGCGACGAGGCTCTCGTAACACTGCACGATCACCGACGAGCGCTGGCTCCCGAGAAACGTCTCGAAGCCGTTGCCCCCCACCAGCGCGTAGATCATCTGCGCCCCGTCGAGCGCCCGCACGGGCGTGGGCAGCGCGGCGATCATCGCGTCGTCCCAACGCCGATCGACATAGGTCCTGCGCGCGAAGCGCCCGATCCAATCCCAGAGCGCCTGCAGCTCGATCGCGTCCCCTCGCAGCACCGCGGACCGCGGCGCCCGCTCGAACGGCGGCGCGCTCGCAGGGCGCTTCGGCAGCAGAGAGCCGAGCCACGGGTACTTCAGAAACTCCGCGCGATACTCCGCGGCCGACGCCCCTTCGTCGAGCTTGTCGATCGGCATCGACGGCGTGAGGTAGTGCGGCACCCACGGATCGATGCTCTTTGCGTCCGCGGACTCGAGGACGACCTTCAGCGCCGCGAGCCACCCTTCGACAAACGCGAGCAGCCGCACGTCGTCCCAGTCGCTGGACCTCGCGAGCAGCACCTCGCCGTCGGTCGGCGGGCGCCCCGCGCGTATGCACTGCAAATTCACAGCGATTCCCCACTCGTGAATCAGCAGCGCGCCGACCGGCGTCACCGGCGTCCCGCGCTCGGCGAAGTCGGTCGACGCGAGCGAGAGCGCTCCGTGCCGCGCGCGAAGCGGCAACATCGTGGAGAGCAGCGCGTTCAGGGCGTCCAATGTGGGGCGAGTCGGAGCGTTCACTGCGCCGCCCGAAGGTAGCGCAAAGAGAACTCCGACTGAGGTCCCCGGAGCGCCGATCGCGCCGCGCCGACGGTCACGCCGTCACGCAGTCACGTTCGAGCGCGGGCACAGCACAACGATTCAAGACGAGTATTTGCGCTTGTAGTGCTCCTTCTGCTGACGCGAGCGCTCTTTCATCGCGCGCTTCACGGTGTCGCGCCGTCTGGCGGCGGAGGCCGCCTCGCGCTGGAGCTTCTCGTACCCAGCGACGCGCTCGGCCGACAGCGCTCCGTCTTCGACCGCCTGGCGCACCGCGCAGCCGGGCTCTCGATCGTGTGAGCAGTCGCGAAACCGACACTGCGCCGCGAGCGATTCGATTTCGCCGAAGGTGCTCGAGAGGCCCTCGCTGTCGCCCACCGAGCCGAGCTCGCGCATGCCCGGCGTGTCCATCAGCCACCCTCGCTCGCCGAGCGAGAGCAGCGAGCGAGCCGTCGTGGTGTGGGTTCCTCGTCCGACGGTGTCCAGCCCGCCCACGGCGCGCGCCTCGAGCGACGAAGACTCGGACGAGCCTGCGCGAGCGCTCTCGCGTCGCAAGAGCGCGTTGACGATCGAGGATTTTCCCACGCCAGATGACCCGATGAAGCCCACTGTGACGCCGCGCCCGAGCCACGGGTCGAGCGCGTCGAGCCCGAGGTCTTCTCGCGCGCTCACCGCGACGACCGAGGCGTCACCGCTCACGGCGCGAAGGTCTTGCAACACCCCGGCGAGCGAGCCGCCTTCGAGCAGATCGACCTTGTTGAGCACGACGACGGGCGTCGCTCCGCCGTCGCGCACCGCCGCGAGGTAGCGCTCGAGCCGGCGCGGATTGACGTCCCCGCCGCACGCGGTCACCACGAAGAACACATCGACGTTCGCCGCCAGCACCTGCGCCGTCGAGCGCTCGCCGGCCTGCTTGCGACGAAGCCACGTCTTGCGCTCGAGCGCCGCGCGGATCACCGCGCTTCCGTCGCGCTCTTCGACGGCTACCCAGTCGCCCGCGACCGGCGTCGACTCGACGTCGAGCGTGAGACGAAGCTTGCCCGAGAGCGTCGCGGTCGAAGAAGCGCAGCCCGAGAGCTCGAACACGCCGCGACGATCCGCGACGACCCGCGCAGGAACGACTCGACGACCTTCGAGCTCGCCGCTCGCGATCGCGAAGCGCTCTGCAAAAAACTCTGAATACCCGAGTGAAACGAGAGAAATGCCGCTGTTTTCACAGCCAGGTTGTACGTTCACGGTTGAGACTCCGAACACGAATCGTGACGAGGGAGCCTCCGAGCCCTCCGCGCGCAGAGCCGCAGCGTCGAACGACGCCGCGCCCCTCCGAGACCACCAACGGGTTCTCGAAGCAGTGCACAGCGACGCAGGACGCACATCCGAAGCGGCTCTGCCTCGCGACGGCGAGCGATCATCGTCACTGCGCCGGCACAACTCCTGGTCGACCGACGGCCGCGAACAACGAATCGCCGACCGCTACGCGCGCAGGTCGGAGGCGAACACCGAAGAACTGTCGAGGACAATCACTGCCATGGTGGGGCCTCCTTCCGAGCCAACGCTCGAGCGGAGTGATGACACTGCATCGAGCATCGCGCAAGCGCTGACGAGTCGGCGCAGACCGTCCCCACGTCGGCGCGTCCTCGAGGCACGAATGACGCGCACGGCCCGCGTGTTTCGCCGAGCAGGAGGAACGCGATCGCCCGATGAAACGGCGCTCTACACGGTCGGACCTTCGTACGTACTAAGGCGATTTTTCATTGGTTTCGATGACTTGCAAAGTCGATTTCCGGTCAGCGCACCCCGATCGCGACCGCTGCTCGCTCACGGCGCGACGCAGTCGCCCCAACGGTTCGCTCCGACCGCGACCGCGTTCGCGCCGAGGTCGCACGTCGCGCGGCCTGCGCCCGTGCAGTCCGCGTTGCTTCGGCAGCGTCGCGTGCAGGTAAACGTCCCCCCGAACTGACGGCAGTCGAACGGAGCCAGGCAGCTCGCTCTGTCGCACGCCCCGCCCTCTCCGACGTCTCCGTCCGGCTCTTCGCACCACGCGACGCCGATGGATCCGCCGCCGACCTCGTAGTAGCGCTCGACCTCGCAGTGCACGGCACCCGAGCACCCTCGGCCGGGCTCGCACTCGTCGACGCGCGCACACGCGCCGATGAGCTCTCCGGGCTCGTCCGCGACGCACGCTTCTTCGGACCGGCAGTCGGCCCGCGCGCGACACATGCGTCGGCACGTGAACAGCGGGCAGCTCAGGCCCGCGGCGCATTCGCCCGCGCGCGTGCACTCGGCGCCCTCGCCCCCACCGCCAGGCGTGACGCAGCGCGATCTGCGCACGTCGATGTCGGGCCCCGCGCAGCTCTGTGTCTCGGCGCAGCCGCAGTTGGCGACGGGGTCGCACGCCTCACCGTTGCCGGGCGCGCGGCACGCACGGGCGTCCAGCGAGGCGTCGGACGCGGTCGCGTCCTGTGGTTGATCGAGAAATCGCAGGTCGTGCGCGCACGCTGGGGACAGCGCGGCGCAGAGCGCGAGGGCGCGGACGAGCGCGCGTCGGAGCAGGACGTTCATCACTCGAGTCGATAGCCTCCACGCGGGCCTCGCGCGGACGGGGCGCGACCCGAAGGGCCCCGCGCGGCACGCGCGCCCGCGTCCGTGGGAAGCGACGCGAGCGAAGAGGCGCTCGCGTCGACCGGTTCGATCGCGGCAGACCCCGCGAGAGCGTCTTCGGTCGCGACGGTCCGCGCCGCGGGGTCTTGCGTGTGCGCGACAGTGAACTGGGCGCCGGAGTCCGACGCGACGGCCGCGGCGTCGAGGGCGACCAGCGGCTGCTGCGACGAGCTCGATCGCTCGGAGCGCGCCGTGCGAGAGGCGATCGCAAACGCCGTGGCGAGCAGCGCGAGCGCGGTAGCGCCGGCGAGGGTCGAGCTCTTCCATCGCGGGGCGCGTCGCGTGGACGCGGGAGAGAGCGAATCGCCCGAACGCGCGGGCGCGATCGGGTCGTTTGGCGTCGCGACAGCGGGCGACGCAACGGGCTCGAGGGGGCCCGAGACAGCGTCCGAGCGTCCGTTGGGTTGCATGTCGAGCGTGTGTTCGGTCGGGACGCGCGCGGGCTGGGCGGGCTTCTCGTCGGGCTTGACCTCGGTGGGGGCGGCGCCGAGCCTCGCGTTCGCCGCCTGCACCCCGCTCACCTCGGGAACCCTCCCGCTCGCCAACACCTCGTCCATCGCCGCGATGAACGCAGTCGCGTCCGTGAAGCGCTCGTCCGGCAAGAACGCCAACGCCTTGGCGAGCACGTCGTCCATGGGGCCGAGCGACAGCCCTCGATGCACCACCGTCGGGCGCGCGGGCGACATGATCTCCTGCAAGAGCCACTGCCGCGAGTCGCTCTTGTAGGCTGTGGTCCCGAGCACGAGCTCGACGAAGAGCAACCCGAGCGCGTGCACGTCGGTCCACGGTCCGGTGCGCGTTCCGGCGACCTGCTCGGGCGCGGCATACCTGGGAGAAAACGCGCGAAACGCGCTGTCCGTCGCCGTCACGCCCGAGCCCGGCTGCGCGTCTGTCTCCATGACCTTCGCGATTCCGAAGTCGAGCAACATCGGGACGGGGCGCTTCTTGCCCGAGGTCACGATCATGATGTTGCCGGGCTTGAGGTCGCGGTGAACGACGCCGTGCTCGTGCGCGGTCGCGATCGCCAGCGCCACCGGCCGCAGCAGCTCCCAAGCCGCCTTCGGGGTGAGCGCGCGACCCTTCTCACCGCGCAGCTCGAGCCACCGCTCGAGCGTCTCTCCGTCGCACCACTCGAGGACCATGTACGCGAGCGGCTGCTCGACGCCTGTGTCGAGCCGGGCGACGTCGAGCACCTGCACGATGTTCGGGTGCCGAACGCGCGCGATGGTCCTCGCTTCTTTCACGAACTGCGCGACGAAGCGCTCTTGCGCGCCGGGGTCGTCCTCGTCGGGCTTGAGCACTTTGACGGCGACCTTCACGCCGAGCGCGAGGTGCTCGCCCTCGTACACGACGCCGAAGCCGCCCTCCGCGACGACGCGGTCCACGCGGACGCGCTCGTGGAGCACGCGCCCAACGAGCGCGAACACGTCGCTCGTCGCCGTGACTCCGCCTTCAGATGCCATCGCGCATCGATGCTACCATTCACCACTCTCCTTTGTTGATCCATCAAGAGAGCCCCCCCCGGACGCATGACAGCACCTCTCACGATCTGGACGAATCCATCGATCTGCGCCTCGATCGCGGCGCTCGCGCTGCTCTTCTCGTCCGCGGGCGAGGCGCTCGCGCAGAGCGCTCCGGGCGCGGGCCCGCCAGTGGATCGCCGGCGGCTCTTGCAGCAGGCTCAGACGGGCCGAGAGCGCGGGGACCACAACCTGGCCCTGTATTTCGCCGAGCAAGCGGGGCGGCTCCAGATGACCTCGTCGGTCCGGCGCTTCATCGCCGAGGAGCAACAAGCGCTCGGCCGCCTGCCCGACGCCGCGTCGAGCGCGCGGCGGTGCGTGCGCGAAGCGGAGTCCGAACCGCCGTCGCAGAATCACGGGATCGTCCTCGCGGGGTGCCAGCAGCTGCAGTCCTCGCTCGAGGCGCAGCTCGGGCGGCTGCGAGTGCTGGTGCAGGGAGCCGCGTCTGATCGAGCGCAGGTCGAAGTCGCAGACCGCGCTGTCGACGCGCAGTCCCTCGCGGACCCGGTGTACGTCACCCCAGGCCGGGTCACGGTGCGGGTGATCGCGGCGGGCGTCGCTCCGATCGAGCGCACCGTGGACGTGTCAGCAGGCCAACTGCTCGTGGTGAACGTGGACGTCGCGTCCCCCGCCACGGAGCCGGGATCGCAAGCGAACACTGCGAACACTGCGAACACTGCGAACACCGCGAACACCGCCAACACCAACACTGCGAACACTGCGAACACTGCGAACACTGCGAACACTGCGAACACGACGGTGCTCGAGCCGATCGTCGCGCGGGTGACGCCTCCTCCGCCGCGGCGGACGGTGACGACCCGCGAGTGGTCCGCGCTCGGACCGATTGTCGGCGGGGTGGGCGTCGCCTCGATGGTGGTCTCGGGCGCGCTCTGGGCAGTGAGCGAGAGCGCGTACGGGTCGCTTCGGGCGCGCTGCGAGGCGAGCGGCTGTCCAGGGGACGCGACGGCGGCGCGCGAGGCGAGCTCGATTCGAACGCTGGACTCCGCCACGACGGCGACGCTGGTGGCGGGCGCGGCGCTCACGGTCACTGGCGCGGTGCTGCTCTTCGCGGTGCGTCCGACGCGCACGGTCACCGTCGAGGGGCCGACGGTGACGGCGCTCTCGATCGGCGCGGGGACGCTGCGAGTACACGGCGCGTTCTAGCTGGGATTTTGCGGTCATCTGCCCTGCCGTGCGCTCGCGATGAATCAGCCGCGATGTTCACGGCGATGAACGAGCTCGACGGCAGGACGCCCCCGTCGCGCGATGCGATCGCCTCTGTCTTCACAGGAGAGGCGACGTCGGCGCGCTTGAAAACGCGCACACGCTTGGACGACGAACACCCTCGTGGGCTTTCGCAGGACGACCGCGGGGCCCTCGACGAGCGGCAACGACAACGCGGCGAGCAAACGAGCGCACCGCGAGACTCGCCAGCTCAGGATCGCCTGAAAAAAATAGCAGCAACCCAAGCGGCAAAGGGCAGCGAGGCGAGGATCACCCCGGTCGGCGCAAGCACGATCGGTTGAAACACGTCAGTCCGTCGCAGCAATCCGCGTCGACCGAGCAAGTCTGTCCTTCCATGCGGCACTCGGTCCGCGGCGGCGGAGAGCACACCGCGGGGCCACCGCCGCTCGGAGGACGGCAATCGTTGCTGCAGCACTCGCTCGCGACCGAGCAACGCTCGCCGTTGGGACGACACGGACGCGGCGCCCAGAAGGCAGAGATGTTTCGCGATTGTGGGTCCTGGCCAGGGAGCCAGTAGCCCACTTCCGAGGGGTCGCCTCCGTAGCGCGGATCGGGGTCGGGCGTTCCGTCGGGACCCAGGGGGGTGCGGCGAATCGCGGTGACCCAGATCTGCTCGCGGTTCGTCCCCCGCGTGCCCGCCTGCGCGTTGCCGTAATCCCTGCGGGACAAGAACGCGAGCCAGAAGTACCCACCCGTGTCGAACGGGCTGAACCTCGGCTCGAACGAGAGCTCTCCGCTCGCCCCTCCGTTGGCGTTTTCGAGTCGAAGCAGCTGCGCGCCGTCGCGTCGCGTGATGTGCAGCGCCGCGGGTTGCGTCGCAGATCGAGCGCTGAACCCATGGGCAAACACGATCCACCGCGAGTCCGGTGACCACACCGGGTAGCTGATGGCCGAGTGCGCGGGGTTGCCTCCCGCGAGCATCGCGCCACGCTGAATCGTGCGCGAAGGACCAAACGTGTCCGGCGCCGTGACGGGGATGATCGAGAGGTCCGAGCTGCGATAGTCCACCCCCCAATCAGCAGCGCCTGACACGTAGGCGATCTCGCGACCGTCAGGCGACCACGAGGGGTGCGTGGCGTTGTTGGCCGGCAGGGGCGTTCCCATGGTGGCAACGGGGTTTCCTGTCGCGGGGTCGAGCAGCCCGAGGCCCGTGGGGTTGGGTCCGCGCGTCGCGATGAGCCGTCGCTCATCGGGGCTCCACCAGTTGAACCACCAGTCCGTCTGCGTCGGATTGAACCGCGTCGGAGGCGGATTCGCGGTGAGGTCCGTCGTGAGATCGAACACCGTTCCCGTGTTGAAGCCTCCGCCCAGACGCCCGGCCATATAGCGGCCGCTCGGCGAGACCGTGTGGCATCCGATGCAGTTCTGGTCGCGATTGCGGGGCCACGGCGGGTTGGGCATGAAATTCACGCGCGTGGCCGTTCCGTCGTCGATGCGCACGATGCGCGCGCTCGAGACGGTCCAGTAGTACACGCTGCCAGTGAGCGCGCCGGGCGCGAATCTCACGCGCACGGGGGTCCCTGCGAACGCCCGAGACGAGGCCATCGCCCATCGCGTCACCGTGATCTCGCCTGGGTTCATCACGTCGGTCTGCGCAAACGCCTGCCACGTCGGAACATCAGGCAAGAAGCTGTTGCTGAAGCCAGCGCCAGTGTGCCGCACGAAGAAGCGCGCCGTGAAATTGGGCTTCGTGAGCTCGATTCGATAGATGTCTCCTGCGGCCCCTTCGAGCCACTGGATGTTCGCGGGATAGACGTTTTGCGGCATCACCGCGCGATCGAGCGGGTAGACAATGGTGGCCGAGCGGCCCGCGGTCATCGGCTCGATGTCCGTGAAGAATCCCCGCACCTCGGGTCCTACACCCATCGCGAATGACTCGCTCTGGAGCAGCACGCGCAACGGCGCCGTCGCGCTCGTCGTTCCCCCGAGGCCATCGGGGATGCGCACGGTGACCTGCACCGATCCTCCGACGAAGCTGTTGGACTCGAAGACGCCCGTGGCGACGCTTATGTCACCGAGCGTTCGGCTCGAGAGCGTCCACTCGGGAGCGCTCGCGGGACTGGTCGTTCCGTCGTCGTAACGCGCGACCGCGCTGAATCGCTGCATCGCGCGCTCGCCGGGGCGCACCGTGAGCTGCGCCATCGGAGGATCGATCGACACTGACATCAATCGCCGGGCAGCCTGCGTGTCCGTCGGTCGCACGACGTCCATCGTGTTGTTGCCGGTATCTCCGCCGCCCATGTCCGTCGCCGCGTCGCGCGCGACGACGCGACACACAGATTCGACGCACTGTGTTCCGACTGGGCAATCAGTGTTGACCGCGCACGAAGTCTGCGAGCCGTCGCTGCAAGCGCTGACGAAGCACAGCGCTGCCAAGAGTCCCACGAAGTATCGAAGCATCGAGCTTGCGGTTGGGATCATGCCGTCGAGGATCGATCGACGTTCGATCGCGCGCGATGAGGGTTTGCACGGATATAGCGCGTCGAGCGATACGAACGATTCGAGAGAAATGTCAGTAAAAAGACTGCTCGAATAGAGGTGAGTGCACGAGTCGGCGCCCGCAGCCCAGCGAGAAAACCTTTGGAGATCAAAGGTCCTGACGAAGCCATCACAGGCGCGCAGCAACTCAGCAGGGAACCGGATTTCGGTTCAAAAATGCACATCCGCAGGAAAATCAGTAGCGGCGTCAACACCCAAGCGGCAACACGCTCGCCTCACGGCCA
>LNEO01000318.1 GCA_001465015.1 Deltaproteobacteria bacterium Ga0077539
GAAGCAGCTCGGAGATCAGCGTCTGCAGAATGCTCTCGCCCATGTTGTCCGTGTCCGGCAGATCGAGCGCACTCACGGTCGGGTTGCGCGAGGCGGGCGTCATCGCGCTCGACTCTGCCACGACGCGCGATGCGCGACGAGATCGGTCGTCGGCAGGTCGTGGGCTGTCAACGCGGTGATAGGCGAGCGCTCGTGTCGACGAGGCATGAGCGCCACACGACCACGCGCCCTCGACGCGAAACCGCCTCGTCGAAGCTCACGGTCTCGCCTACGGGTAGCACCCCCACGTTCGCGTCACGAGCCGCGGTCGCTCTCGGGCTCGGGCGACGCGCTCGCACACGGTGCCGTAGAGACGCACGGTGCCCGCCGCTGCATCGACCCAATCCCAGCCTTCACGATGGCTCGTGTCGCGCGGGATGGTGCCGATGCTCGGCGCTTGCATGGCCCATGCATCGGGCTCGTCTGTCCCCTCCGCAGTTCGCCCGACGCAGTACGCGGGGTGCAGGATGGCACGCTCTGCTGCGAGCAGAAGTTCGTCGCGATCGAGCGTGAAGTCGTACCAGGTGGCAGGACCGTCGCGACGCGCCAGTCCGCCCGCTTCCGCGTACGCGTCCAGGATGTCCAACACGAGGGGGCTTCCGTCTGCCTCCTGGCGCGGCCCCACCACGAGCGTCGGAAAGCCGTCGCGACGAAACTGCGCCACGCGTTGATAGTGCCAATCGCGCGGTCCTGGACTCCACGCATACTCACCGAAGCACTCATTCACTCTGCCGAGACTGGTCAGAATGACGACACGCGGGTGCACGTCCTCCGGCAAGGCTCGGAGCGTGCGCACCGCGGCCTCGATTGTTTGGCTGATCGGACCGCTCGGTCGCGCGATGAACTCCTCTCCGTTCATGTATCGAAGCGCGCTGGCTGCGCCGTCGTCCGCGATCGGGCTGAGGATCGAGTCGCTCCACGGGCATCGAAATCGCGGTGACCCATCGTCCTCGACAGGCCACGGCGTTGCGCCGACGAGCGCGCGGCTCCCGAGTTCGGGAAGAAATGACCGAACCCAAGCGAGCTGCTCGCGGTCGAAGTAGCGTCCGTACGGTGGCTCGTCGCCAGGGCGGTGGATCGTCGAAACGTTGCTCTTCTCGTACACGAGCACGAAGGCAGGGCGTGTTCCTCGCACAGGCATTTCGCAGGGAACACGAAGTGCTGTCTTCGCGCCGCACGACAGGACGAGCGCGGACGAGAACGCCAGACACGAGAGTGCGCTTCTGCGACGCGTGGCCATCAGCGCGCTCCGTTCAGTAGTCCCAAATGGTGTTAACGGTGGTGCCGTACGAGCACGAGCCCACAGGAGTGCTCGGCGCGAACCAACCACGCCAGTGGCGCACGGTCGTCCAGTTGCCCCACGCGTCCACGGCGCGCCACTCGACCTCGTAGTCCGCGTTGGCCATGTTCGAGTCCATGCGCCACGGCGACGGGGTGATGCACGGGCCGTCTTGAAGCTCGCGCTCTTCGAGCAGCGTATTCGATGGGTAGTCGTAGACGCGAACACGAACGATCGAGCTCCGCGGCTGCGTGCACACGTCGCTGAACTGCCCGGTGATCGGAGCGCAAATCGTCGGAATCTGCGGGTTGCCCTCGGCCGCAGAGTGCCCCCAGCCGCACGACGGAGTGACCGTGGTGCTGGTGATGGTGGGCGGCACATTGTCGATGACGTTGATGTTCTGCACCGCCGACGCCGCGAGGCGCCCGGATGGAACGTACAGCCCGATACGCGGTTGCGGACTCGAAGGCGTCGCAGGAACGCGCGCGCGCAGCGTCGCGCTCGCCCCCGTGCGCCAGTCGACGCCGCCTCCTGACTCGATCGACCAGTGCATCGTCGCGCCGGACGCCGACGTGGTCCCAGTGACCGGTACGAGCGCACCCACGAACCCGTCTGCGTTGAGCTTGCACTCCACGGTCGTCGGCGCGCTCGTGATCGTCGCCGTTGGCCGCGGAACGAGCTGCAAGCGAAGCTCGAGCCGAAGCCACGTGGGAATCGAGTCATCCGGGCGGAACCGCAAGGTGAGGTCCAGCAGGCTGCTGCCGTCGAAGTGCCCCGTGGCGGTGTCGGCCGTTGGACGCGCGATGCGAGGCGAGCCGTTCACCGTGGTTTCCACCATTCGTCCCTCCCCACAACGATGTCACGGAAGAGATTACCACCCTCGCGCTGCTCGCACAACCCAACGTGCAAGGCGATCCGCTCGCCCGCTCGTGGCCAACGTTGCCGAACTCTCGCCAGCAGCTCGCGTGCTCCTCTTGCAGCCCGCGCTCGCTGACGCGAGGTGAGCTGCGCTTGCCTCCGAGCGGGCGTGATCGGAGTATATCGGACCCAATGGAGTTCTGAGTTCGAGCGGCCCTGTGCAGGCGAAACCGATTACGGCCCGTAACTCCCGTTTGGCGTATCGCGGCGGTCTCGATCGTCGTGCCCGTCGAGCGTCGAGTCGGCGGCGGTCCATCGCAGCGACAACGCACCTCCGTGCTCGCTCTGTGACAGGTCACGCGCGCACCCAATCGGTGTAGTCTCGGTCTTCGTGGAGGCCCGCCTCGTCGCCGTAAACCGCTCGTGGCCGTTGGCGCTCGTTTCGCTCGCGGCCATCGGCTGCGCGGCCACGATCGAGCCCGACGCCGCCCCCGTCGACGTCTCGTTGGCCGATCAGTCGTCGCGCGAAGACGCGCCGGCGCTCGACAGCCCCCTCGCCGAGGACGCGCTCGACACGGACGCCGCGATCGACGCGGTCGATCCTCGCGATGGCGCGATGGACGCTCGCAGTGACGCTCGCAGCGACGCTCGCAGCGACGCCCGCATTGACGCGAGAAGCGACGCCCGCAGCGACGCTTCCAACGATGTGCGGACCGACGCGCGAGCGGACACGACCGTGGTGCGCGACGGAGGGACGTGTGCGCCCGAAATGGTCCTCGTGGCTGGCAGGGTGTGCGTCGATCGGTGGGAGGCGTCGCTCGTTCAAGTGTTTCCCGACGGGGCGACGGCGGACTGGTCGCCTTACGAAAACCCGGGCCCTCGCAGGATGCGCGCCGTGTCCCGCGGAGGCGTCGCGCCGCAGGCGTACATCACCGGGCAAGAGTCCGAGCGCGCCTGCGTCGAAGCGGGCAAGCGCCTCTGCCGCCGCGACGAGTGGCTGGCCGCGTGCCAGGGCCCCTCGCGCCGCACCTACCCGTACGGGAGCACGTTCGTGCGCGGGTCGTGCAACGTGGGTCGAACGCCGCACCCGCTCGTGAGCTTCTATGGCCGAAGCGACTCGAGCATCTTCACCTTCGCCAACATGAACAACCCCGGGATCAACCAACAGCCGAACTCCCTGGCTCGCACAGGACAGTTCGACCGTTGCGTCAGCGAAGACGGGCTGTTCGACATGTACGGCAACCTCCACGAGTGGCTCGCAGAACCCGATGGGACCTTCAAGGGCGGGTTCTACGCGGACACCGACACCAACGGCCCGGGGTGCCTCTACACGACCACCGCGCACGGGTTTACGTACCGCGACTACTCGACCGGCTTTCGCTGCTGCGCCGATCCTCGATGAGCAGCGAACCACCCGACGCGAACGGTGCTGCGGAGAGCACCCCGTCGCGTCGTCGCGCGATCGCCCTGGCCGTGGCGACCGCCGCCGTCGCGATCGCCGCGATCACCCTCTACGCGCGGCGAAAACGCACGCTGCGCCTCGCGACCGGCGTCCGGGACGGGACGTTCTACGCCCTCGGCCTCGCGCTGCAGCGCTCTCTCGAGGGCAGCGGCGTGGGGCTGACGATCTTGAATACTGGTGGCTCCGAAGAGAACCTCTCGCTGTTGCAGCGCGGCGCGGCGGAGCTGGCGCTCTCGTCGAGCGCCGTTCCTGCGGTCGAAGGGGTCTCGCTGGTCTGTCCGATCGGCGACGAGCTGGCGCAGATCATCGTCCGCACCTCGGCCAACGTGCGCTCGCCGAGCGACCTCGTCGGAAAGCGCGTCTCCGTCGGTCCCCTTCGATCGGGCACGCGCTTCGCCGCGCTCGCGGTGCTCGCGCACTTCGGCCTCACCGAGCGGTCCTTTCGCGCGCTGTCGCTGTCGCCGACGGCCGCGAAAGAGGCCTTCATCCGCGGCGAGATCGACGCGCTGTTCTTGCTGTCGCCCCTGCGCGACCCGGTCGTCGACGCGCTGCTCGCCCGCGGTGAGTGCGAGCTCTTGTCCCTCGGCGCGCCAGAAGAAGTGGGCTCTGCGCTCGACGGCATCTGCGCGAGCGCGCCGAGCTTTCAGCGCGCGGTGATCCCTGTGCTCTCGTACGGCGTCGCGCCCACGCGCCCGGTCGGAACGGTGCGAGGGACGACCTATCTCCTCGCGCGCAACTCGCTCTCGGACAGCGCCGTCGCGCGGGTCACCGAGATGATCTTTCGCGACAAGGTTCGCCTCGCGCGCGTCGACCCGTCGCTCGCGCGGATGACCGAGCAGTTCGACCGCGGCGTGGTCACCTACCCGATTCACGTCGGCGCAGACCAGCACTACCGCCGCGCCGAGCCGAGCTTCCTCGAGCGCTACTCGGACCCGATCTCCCTCGCCATGTCGCTGCTCGCCGTCGCCTGGTCCGCGATGAACGCCCTGCGCACGGCGCGGCAGCGGGCGCGGCTGCACCGGCTCGACGACGTTCACCGCGAGTGCGCCGAGCTCGAGGTGCGCTCGCGCGCCGCGCGCACAGAGGACGCCCGTCGCGCGGTGTACGAGGGCGCCGACGACCTGCGGACGCGCGTGTTCGACCAGCTCGTGACAGGCAAATTCGTCGCGGATGACGCCTTTCGCATCCTCGTGCTCAGGCTCGACGCGCTGGTCGCGCGCAACGACGGAGTGCCCGGAATGGCCCTCGCGCCCGTCCCGTTGCCCGAACCTCCGGCGAGCGCCGAAACGCCCCCGGAGGACGGATCGGCGGAAAAGATTCTTCGCACGAGTGTTGACGACCGCGAGCGCGGGGGTTAATCAACCGCCCGTCTCTGACTCCGCGCGCCATTCGACATCCCTCTACGGGGCTGTAGCTCAGTTGGGAGAGCGCATGAATGGCATTCATGAGGTCGTCGGTTCGACCCCGATCAGCTCCACCGGCGCGCAAGAGTTAGACGACCATTGTCGATGGCGCTGAGGACGAAGGTTCTCGGCGCCGTCGGCGTTTCTCCCGCGCGCTTGTAGAACCAACGCGGGCATCGCGTCCGCTCGCTCGTCTCTCCGCCGGTCATTCACCATGGACCTCCCTTCGTTTGTGCGCGAGCACGTCGCGCTCGCGCCCTTGACCACCCTCGAGCTCGGCGGCGCCGCGCGCTTCTTCGTCGACGCGACGGACGAGCCCACGATCCTCGCCGCCCTCGAATGGGCGCAGCGCGAGAAGATCGCCTTCGAGATCCTCGGCGGCGGCAGCAACCTCATCGTCCGCGACGAGGGGACGCCTTCGCTCGTGATCCATCTCCGCTCGCGGGGAGAGCGCGTCGAGGACCTCGGCGGCGGCCGCGTTCGCGTGTCGGTCGCAGCAGGAGAGCCGTGGGATGAATTCGTGGGCCGGTGTGTCCGGCGCAAGCTCGGCGGCGTCGAGTGCCTGAGCGGCATCCCGGGCTCGGTCGGCGCGACCCCCATTCAAAACGTTGGCGCGTACGGGCAGGACGTGTCCGAGACGATCGAGTCCGTCCGCGTGTGGGACCCGAAGCGCTCGAAGGTGCGCGAGCTCACCGCCGAGCAGTGCGGCTTCGGCTATCGAGACAGCGCGTTCAAGCACCGCAAGACCGGGCTGTCGTCGTGCGTGGTGCTCGAGGTGCGCTTCGTGCTGCGCGTGAACGCACCGGTGCGCGTGCGCTACTCGGACCTTCAGATCGCGCTGGCCGAAGCGGGCGTGGGCGAGGCCACGATCGAAGACGTTCGCAGCGCGGTGCTCGCGGTCCGCAAGCAAAAATCCATGGTGATCAGCGCCGACGACCCCAACCGTCGCAGCGTCGGAAGCTTCTTCAAGAACCCCATGGCGACCCCCGCGGGGCTCTCGTTGTTGCTCGAGCGCATGGCCGCGAGGTCGAAGCGAATCATGTACTGGGACGACCCCAGAGGGGGCGCGAAGCTCTCGGCCGCGTCGCTCATCGAGCAGTCTGGCTTCGCCAAAGGGACCCGCCGAGGAAACGTCGGCATCTCGAGCAAGCACGCGCTCGCGCTGGTGAACAACGGCGGCGCGACGTGCGCAGAGCTCCTCGCGTTCGCCGACGAGATCACCGCCAGCGTGCGCGAGCAGTGGGACGTGCGCCTCGAGCGAGAGCCGGTGCTGTGGTGAGTCACTGTGTTGGCTGACCGAGGTAGATGCGCTCGAGGAGCTTGCGATTGTGCACGAGGGGCTTGTCGAAGCGGCCGAGGCGCATGCCCTCGAAGCTCCATGGCGTGTGAGCCACGGTGGGCACGAAGCGCGCGTCGTCCCAGAGCTCTTTGAAAGTGAGCCCCACCACGAGTGGAGCGAGGCTCATCGTCGCCGAGTTTCGCGGCTACGGTCGCAGCACGGGCACGCCCACGCTCCGCGGCGTGCTCGACGACGTGGGCCCGATGCTCACTGCGGTGAACGCGTCGATCCAGAGGCGAAGGCCCGGGTGATCATGGGGCGCTCGCTCGGGAGTCAGTGCGTGGCCGACGCCGCGTACTTCTCCGATCGCGTCGCGGACGGGTGGATCTTCGCGAGTGCTTCGTCGGGTATGGCAGCGCTGATTCGTCGACGGCGCTTGACGGTGCCCGAGCGATTCGCAGAAGAGGACCTTGTGCGGTTCGATCCTCTCCGCAAAGTGGCGCGTGCAGGAGCCGACCCTGGTGATTCACGGGGCCAACGACCCGCTCGTTCTGCCAACCGAAGCAGAGTCGCTGGCGCGCGCTGCGTCCCAAGCGCCGCGCGATCGCGTGGATCGAGGGCGCGGTGCACAACGACAGCCACGCGTTTCCGGCGTTTTGGACCGCGGTGGGCTCGATGATCGCGCACCTCGCGCGGTGACGGGCGTCTCGATCGCATCACCGCGTCCCCGGCACCGGCTGAGCGTCATCGTGGTGGTGATCTCGGAGGCGTGGGAAGCGGAGAATTAGCGGGCGTTCGCCGGTGATCCGCGCGGACGTCTGGCGCGCGTTGTAGGCTCGTCGAGATTGATGGAGCTCACTCGATCTCAGCGCGCCGCCATCGAGCACCGCGGCGGTCACCTGCAGTTGATCGCCTGCGCAGGCTCCGGCAAGACGGAGGTCGTCGCGCGCCGGATCGCACGCATGCTGGACCCGCGCGAGGACGACGCGCTCGCTCCACGGAGCGTCATCGCATTCACCTTCACCGACCGAGCAGCGGACGAACTCGAAGCTCGAATTCACCGGCGCGTGCGCGACTCGGTCGGCACGCTCCGCGGCATGGCCGAACTCTACATTGGGACTATCCACGCGTTCTGCCGACAATTTCTACAAGACGAGGTCGCGGAGTTTCTTCGCTGCTCGACCCTCGACGCAGTAGGGCAGCGAATGCTCGTCGCGCGCGAGCCGGAGCGAAGCGGATTCTCCATCGCGCAGACCCTCGAGGGAGCGCCGCTCTCGCTCGAGAAGGACGTCGGGCTATACCTCGGCGCCATCGACGTCCTTCGGCAAGGCGAGGTCGACCGCACCCGACTAGGCTCGAGCACGCTCGGCGAGGCGCTCGAGCGCTACCGCGCTCTCTTGCGCGACGAGTCGCTCCTCGACTACTCGGGACAACTCGAGCTCGCGCTCGACGTGATCCGTCGAGACATCGAGGCTGGTCAGCGCCTCGCGGCGCGCGTCCGACACATCGTCGTTGACGAGTATCAGGATACAAACCCGCTGCAGGAGCGGGTCATTCGCGCGCTCGTCGAGGTGACCGGCGCAACGCTCACCGTCGTCGGCGATGACGACCAGACGATCTACGGCTTCAACGGCGCGGACATCGACAACATCCTGACGTTCGCGAACCGCTACGAGTCGACCGCGCCGGTGACCACCGTGCGGCTCGAAGAGAACTTTCGCTCGAGCCAGCCCATCGTCGAGTTCGCGCGAGGCTTCGTCGAGCGCATCGAGCGCCGGCTGCCGAAGGCCATGATCGCCACCGTCGCGCAGCCTTCGGCGACGGGCGACCTCGCGACCGGCCTCTTTCGCGGGCGCTTCGACGAGGCGCGCGCGATCGCGCGAAAGATCCTCGCGCTGCGCGAGTCCGCGTTCACCGAGGGCGGCATCACGCGCGGGCTGAGCTGGTCAGATTTCGCAGTGCTGGTCCGCTCGGGGCTGCACTACAACGTGAGCGAGCTCGTGAAGGTGTTCGACGAGCAGGGGATTCCCTACGTTGTCGCGGGTAGAAAGGGGCTCTTGCAGCAGCCCGAGTGCCTCGCGCTGCGAACGCTCTTCGCGGCGCTCGCAGGAGCGCCGGGCGCCGCCGACGCGCTCTACGAACGTTGGAGATCCAGCGAGTTGACTCAGTCGCTCGCGCCCATCGACGCGCTCGTCCGCTGGGTAGCTGAAGCGCGAACACGCGAAGACCCAGCGCTCACCATGCAGGGGTTGCTGCTCGAGGCGCTGGACGTCGCGCGCGTGCGAGAGCGCGGTGAGGACGACCTGCGCTTCGCCAACGCCGGTCGGTTCTCCGCGCTTCTGTCACAGTTCGAGCGGCTGTGGGCGCGCAGGTCGCTCGCCGAGCGACTCGAGGGCTTCGTCTCGTACTGCGATCGCTCCGAGCGCGAGCACGACGAGGCCAGCGGCGTCTCCGAACTGCGCGCGCCGGACGCGGTGCGCGTGTCGACCGTGCACGCCGCGAAGGGGCTGCAGTGGCCCGTGGTCTTTCTTCCGCGCGTCGAGGAAGGGCAGTTTCCACTCTCCGGGCGGGAGGCGAAACAGTGGTCCGTGGTCGCACGCGAGGTCGTGCGATCGCCCGAGCGCTACGACCAGGGAGAGGACGACGAGCGGCGCTTGTTCTACGTCGCGGCGACGCGCGCGCAGCGCTATCTGTTCGTCTCAGCCGCAGGCGCAAAGGGCAACGCCGCGCGCCCGAGCCCGTACTTTCGCGCGTTCGACACACACGCTGGCGTGACTCGCACCCTCGAACGGGCCCTTCGCCCCGGTCCTCACACGCCCTCACGCCCTCGCGAAGGAACCACAGACCAGCGTCTCACCTTCAGCGAACTCAAGCCGCTCTTCGACTGCGCCTACCGGTACAAGCTTCAGTCGAGCTACCGCTTCTGCGCCCCACATCACGTCGCGGAGGGCTTCGGCAAGTCGCTTCACGACGCCCTCGCTGAAGTGCACCGCCGCGCGCTCGACGGCGACGTCGTCGACGAGTCGCTCGTCCCTGCGCTCACAACCCGACACCTTCACCTCCCCTTCGCGGACGAGTCGCTCACCGCGCGCTCGCGCGAGGCGATGCAGCGCATCCTCGACGGCTATCTCCGCACACACCACGCCGCGCTCTCCGAGGTCGAACTCGTGGAGAAGCCCATCCGATTGCATTTTGACGACGGGATCTCGGTCGAGGGGCGAATCGACCTCGTTGTGCGACGAGCTTCGGCCGAGGTCAGCGTCGTGGACCTGAAGAGCGATCGCAGCGCGCAGAGCGAAGCGCTGTCCGAAGCACAGCTGCGCCTGTACGCGCTCGGCTACGAGGAGCTCACCGGCGCCAGGCCCGCGAACGTCGAGGTGTGGGAGCTGGATGTGCTTCGCGAGAAGGTGAGCCCCGTGAGCGACGAGGCGCTCGAGTCTGTGCGAGCGCTCGTCACGCGCGCCGCGGCGATGCTGCGCGAGGCCACGCTCGCGCCCTCGCCCGACCCGCGACGCTGCGCGGCTTGCCCCGCGCGGCCCGTGTGCGCGCATCGGGACGAGAGCGAGCCCTCGCACTGAGCGCGTTGGGCTTGCATTTTACTCGCGGATCGACTCGCGCGCGGCGTCCGCGTCCAGGCACGTCTCGGTCAGGTACACGCGCTCGAGGCGCTCGGGCAGGCAGGGCTGAAACTTCGAGAGCCGCCAGCTCAGAAAGCGATCGGTCGCGTCGATGGCGTCCTCGCGCGTGGGGCCGCCTCGCGTGCGCAGGTCGGTGAGCCAGTCCCAGAGCGCGCTCTGCGAGATGCCGAAGCTCCCCGGCCAGTAGAGCGCGAGGTTGTTGTACGAAACGGACCTGCCGAACTCGCGTTCGAGCAGGCCGGCGAGGACGCCGTTGCCCTCCCAGCCTGCGAAGGTCCATAGGCGCAGGTCGCTCTCGTCTTCGACAAGCTGAGGGCCCGCCGAGGCGAGGTAGCCGAACTCGTTTCGGGTGAGTGCGATCTGCTCGCGAGCGCGCCGGGACCACCAGCGGTCGTCCTCGCGGTCGACGAGCACCTGCCGTTGCTCTGCGCACAGCGTGCGCGGGAGCACCTTCGCGCCGCTGAGCCACGACGCGCTCGACACGCGTTCCGCCGGGACGACGTGGGCTCGGCCGCGCGACCACTCGACGGACGAGAGCCTCCACGCGCGACCCGCGAGCGTGAAGAACACCGGGCGATCTCCACGGGATTCGACCCATCGCGTCTCGATCTGGCCGATCTCGCGCCCGGCGGCGAACACCTGGAGCGTGTTGGCCGTCGCGAAGACCGAGTACAGCTCGGCGAAGTTGCGAAAGCCGTACAGCTTGTCGCCCCGCGGACCGAGCGACAGCCGAGCCCCGTCCACCATGAGGATGCCCTGCTCGATCATGTGATCGATGAGCGCGCGGCGGTCCTCGTCGGAGAGCGAGCGAAAGGGCGCAGCGGACGAGACCCACGCCCACCAGTCCGAGAGGGGGACGCCGCCTTCTTGGAGGGTGAGCGCCATCACTTGGTGGGCGAGGAGGTGCGACGCGGTTCCGGCGGAGCGCAGCGGCTCGATGTAGCCCCGGGACCATAGTCGCAGCATCGCCGCAGACTGCAGCAGCTCGGGAGGACGAGTGGCGAGGAGCGTACAGTTCGCCCGCGTCCCCTCGCGTCGGCCTGTGCGGCCCATGCGCTGTAGAAAGCTCGAGACCGTGTTGGGCGCGTCGATCTGCAGCACGTGGTCGAGGTCGCCGACATCGATGCCGAGCTCGAGCGCGCTGGTCGCGACGATCACGCAGTCGCTGCCCTCGGAGAAGGCCTGCTCCGCGGCGGTGCGTTCGGGCAGCGACAGCGACGAGTGCGAGATGAACGTCTCGACGCCGTCCACGCGGAGCTGCCTCGTGAGCTCCTCGGCGCTGGCGCGAGACTGCGTGAACACGAGCCGCTTGCGGCCCGGGTGCAGCGCGGTGATCACGCGCGCGGCGTTCTCGATGCTGCCGACGTAGTCGAGCGAGACCTCCGCGCCTGGGCCCCGCGCCGCCACGCGAAGCACCTCGCCGCGGCGGGCGGAGCTTCCCTGGAGCCAGCGCAGGATCTCGTCGGGGTTTCCGACGGTGGCCGAGAGCCCGATGCGCTGCAGGTCGCGACCGCAGTAGCGAGACAGACGCTCGAGGAGCGACGCCAGGTGCCCGCCTCGGTCGTCGCCGACGAACGCATGGACCTCATCGATGATCACCGCGCGCAGCCCTGCGAAGAGCCTGCGCGCCGGGACGCTCGGGCTCACCAGCATCACTTCGATGGACTCGGGCGTGGTCAGCAACAGGTCCGCGGGGTCGCGCACGAACGCCTTTTTCGCCGAGGACTTGATGTCACCGTGCCAGGTGAACGAGCGGCGACCGACCATCTGCGTGTAGCGAGACAGCCGCGCGTCTTGGTTGTTCAGAAGCGCGCGGATCGGCGAGATGTAGAGCGCGGATACTGGTTGCCACGCGCCCTGGTCCATCGCGCTCAGGATCGGAAAGAATGCGCTCTCGGTCTTTCCTCCGGCGGTCGGCGCGAGGATCACGCAGTTCTTCTCGTCGAGGATCGCGTGCGTGCTCAGCTCTTGCACCGGCCGCAGCCCGCTCCACCCGAGCGCGTTGACGATCTGGTAGCGCATCGCCGGTGACAGTCGATCGAACGCGTCCATCGCTCAGCGCTCATCGCCCTTCTTCACGTCGAGCTCGATGTCGTCCACCGACCGCGCGATCCCCGCTGCGTCGCACTCCTCTGCGGTCAGCTCCGTCGGCGCCAACACCAGGTTGAAGTGCTGCGCGGGGTCGAACTCGTCGAACTCATCCACGCGGTCCAGCACACCGGCGACGAGCTTCTTCAAGAAGATCCTCGGCGCGATGCCCACACGGCCGCCGAGCCCCTTGCTCACGTCTCGGGCGAGCGCCTCGATGAACCCGTCGCTCACCCGCGCGGCGAAGTCCGCAGGGCGTCTCGCTGGATACAGATCGCGGACCTTTCGGCCGACCTCGCACAGCCGCGCCGCGTCGAACGAGCGCAGCCGCGCCTGCACCGCGCGCACGTTGTCCCAGCGCGGGTCGGCGCTGAAGTCCACGTGCAGCCGCTGCGCCAACGGAGGCAGGCGATTGACGCCCTGCGCTCCGTCAAAGAAAGCAGGCGTCCCCGTCACCAGGAGGTAGAGCCCCGGGTATCGACCGCCGTCGAGCTCGTCGATCCACTGACGAAGCGCGTTCAGGCTCTTCTCGCGCACGTCCCCTCGCATGCGCTGCACGGTCTCGACCTCGTCGAGCACGAGCAAGAGCCCCTTGCGTCCGGATTGCTGCAGCAGCGCCAGCGTCCCGCGAAAGAACGCGCTCGCCGCGAAGTGATCCACCTCGCCCTTGATGCCCGCGGATCGCTTGATGTCCGCGGCCACATGAGGCTGGCCCATCAGCCACGCGAGCAATCCTTCTTCCGTCGATCGGTCGCCGACGGTGCGAGCGTGATGACACGCGCGCAGCGCGATCGCGAAGGTCGGCTGCGTCTTGCTCACCTCCGCCAGTCGCTGCTCCAGCAGCTCAGCCACGGCCTTCGACAGCGCGCCCGCGTCCGTCGGATCGACGCCATCGCGCGCGAGCACATCTTCTTCGAGCGAGAAGAACCAGCGCCCGACGAGCGAGCGAAACGCGCCCTCGTCCCACTCGCGGGTGCGGAGGTTCTCCATCGCGCGGCGGTACACCGTCTCCATGCGGTGCAGCGGCGTCTCGGTCTCGTTGATCTGCACCTCCGTCGTGGCGAAGCCCGCGAGCTGCGCGCGGTGCTGCATCCATCGAGAGAAGAATGTCTTTCCGGCGCCGTAGTCGCCACGGATGGCCTTGAAGACCCCGTGGCCCGACGCGACCATCGAGAGCTCGTCGTCCACCGCGCGCTCGAAGTGCTCGAGCCCCGTGGCGAGCGCCTCGATGCCTCGGCGAGGGACCGTTCCGTTGCGAAGCGCCGCGATCACCTCGCGGCGACGGGCGAGAGGTAGCGCGCTCATCCAAAGATCTCCCGCAGCGCCGCCAGGTCGACGCGCACCAGCCGGCTGCCGCTTTCGTACTGAACGACCTGCGTCCCGTCGGCGTTGAACACCTCCGCCATCTTCGCGACGATGCCCTCGACGCGCGCGGGGAGGATCTCGATCGCCTGCGCCAAGCGGTCGGCCGAGAGCACCCCGCCCTCTGCGTCGAGCGCGGCGATGGCTCGGACGAACCGCGGATCGAGCTTGCGATCGAGCTCCTTGAGCACCTTCGAGCGCGCGAAGAACAACTCCCACGGGGACAGGGCGCCCCTCGACGCTGCAGCGCCCTTCGGCGGCTCGGTCGGGCCCAGCCCGGACATCGGGAGCAGCGGCGTCACCGGTGGAGTGTGGTGGCGCTCGGCGCTCGGCGCGCTCACCGTCTGTTGCGGCTGCGCGCGCTTCGACGGCGCGCGCAGATCCCACCAGAGTGGCCTCGCGAGCGGTCGCACCTCCAGGTCTGGATCGACCTTCTCGCGTTCGGTGGCGTTCTTGCTGCGTTCGGCGAGGGACTCGGACGCGACGAGCACCGCGGGCGCGATGGCCTCGGCCATGGTCGCGCCGCCGTGCTCTCCCTCGGACGTCGCGTATCCGTACGAGTCCGTCTCGCGCACGAGCAGCGCCAGTCGATCGAAGCTCGCGGGCCGCCACGCGTACGAGCCAGCCGTGACGCGCTCGTGGTCGGCGATCGCCCCGTCCGAACGCAGCGCGCGCCAGCGAGAGCCGCCTGGGTCCTCTGAAGCGCGCTGCGCGGTGCGGGTCAACCGCGCCCCGGACACGTGCCCGTGATCGGACACGAGAAGCACCGCGCGGTCGGCCATCGTCGCGCGATCGAGCAGGTCTCTCAGTGGCTTGATGGTCTCCAGCGAGTAGGCGACGCGGGTCTGTCGTCCGGCCTTGAGCTGGTCGTCGATGGCGTTGATCACCACGGCGACTACGCGCTTCGGCGAGCCCACCAGATCGAGGGCCTCGGGCGAGGCGTCCCCCGAGGCGCTCTGAAGCTGCGCTTTCAGCAACAGCTGCGGCTTCTCTCCGAGCTCGCGCAGGGCCTTGTGGTGCTCGAGCCGAACGGGGTCACGACTGCTGTCGAGCGCGTCGCCCGGACGAAGCAGCTGCCCAGCGAAGAGCGCCGCGCGCGACACGTCGGTGATGGTGGGTAGCGCAGCGATCACCGGCGGGAGCCCCGCGCGATCGAAGCCGGGGACCTTCCATCGCAGCGGCGCGTAGTGCGCGGCTTCGAGGGACTCGAGCAGCTCGACGGCGTTGGCCCAGGACATCCCGTCGAGCAGCACGATGAGCAGTCGCCGCGCGCGGTCTTCCTTGAGAAACCGCGCGGCGAAGCGATCGAGCCCGGACTCGATGGGGAGCACGCGGTGGGCGGTGCGCCCGAGCTCGTTCCACGCGAGGAGCCCGCGGGCGAACTCGGCATCGTCGCGGTCTCGCAGCGCGTCCGCGCGCTCGACGACGCGCTGGATGGCCTGTCCGAGCGCGTCCGCAGTGCTGCCTCGCGCCCCCCTGCGAGCGAAGTCCGCGAACGCCCCGTGGCGCACGAAGTCCTCTGCGCGCTCTTCCAACACGACCACGTCGCTGGTCGTCGCGCCGAACGCGACGTCCTTCGCCCGCACCGCGAGCCATCCTGTCAGCCTCGCCGCCATGCGAGCTCGCTCGAAGAGCTCTCTCTGCCCGCGGTCGACGTCCCTCAACCGATGCTTCGCGAGCGCCTCGAGGCTCGCTTGCACAACACGCGCGGGCTCGTCGCTGGGCTCTTCCGCCGCGCGATCGAGGGCCTCCGCGAGGGCGCGCTTTCGGCTCTCGAGGGCGGTCCGCAGATAGTCGCTGCGCTCCAGCGCTTCGCCCACGAGCGGGTGTGCCGGCAGCAATCGATCCGCGGAGTCCACGACCTTCAACAGCGTCGCGGCGTCGTCGTCGAGCTGAGCCGCGACCATGCTCGCGAGGTTGGCCCAGCGTTCGAGGAGCGGCAGGTCGCTCAGCCGCTCGCGGCCGAGCGGCGTGGTGAGCTCTTCGAGCTTCATCGACAGGACGCCCTCCACGTAGTCCCTCGCGCCGAAGGACGCGCGCGTCGCGTCGAGCACGAACGCGAGCGACGCGGCGGTCGAGCCCTTCTCTGCGAGCCACAGGCGCAGCCCCCAGCGGGCGACCTGGCCCACCGCGGCGTCGAGCCACGCTTCGAGTCGGCTCTTCAGCTCGTCGCGCTGTTGCAAGAACGCCGCGAGCCCCGCGGGGACCGGCTCTCTCGCCCAACGCGCCAGCAGGGTCGCCTCGGTCTCGCTCTCTTGTCCGAACACGCGCCGCGCGACGAGAAACGCGCGCCACCCGGCGTCGAGCGTGACGAGTCCGCCCGGCGGCGGGGCCCGTCGAAACTGCGGGTCATTGACGATCGCGTCGACGAGCGGACGGCACGCGAGCAGCTCGTCCGAGACCTGCGCCTGACCAAAGGATGCGCGGATCCGGCGCGAGCGAGCGATGGTCTGCACCATCCCGGTGGCGACGCGGCCGCCGAGGTCTGCAGGGAGCCTCCCGGGATCCCAGTCGACCAGGACGACGACCGGGTCGGCCCCGGCGCTGTCGTCCGAGAGCGCCGCGCGCAGCTCGAGCTCGCTGCGAGCGGTGGCGACTCGAAACGTCCTTCGTCCACGGGCGTCCGAGAGCTCGACGCTGGGCAGCTCGGGGCTCATTCGCGCGAGCAGCACGGTGTTCGCCGTCCGGTGATTCTTGCGATGAATGTGCCGGAGCTCTTCGACCAGAGACTCCGGGCTGAGCAGCGGTGCGTCGCTCATGGCAGTGGGCTATCGGCTCTCGAGCGACCAGGCGAAAGATAGGATCGACGCCCCGTTGGCTTCGAGCGCGTCGAGCGTGGATCGAAGCTCATCGAGCGCGCGCCGCGCGTCCGCGAGGGAGCGCGCTTGCCCTTCGAGCACCTTGGTTGTGTGAGCGCTCGACGCGCCGGCCGTCGTCGCGGCCCCGTCGAGCGCGGGCTTCGCAGCGAGCGGCGCGCGGACGGGGCCCACGACCGCGGTCGTCGCGACAGCGGCGATCATCCCCCCGACTTCGTCACGGATCCGTGAGACCTCTCGCGGAAGCGACAGGGTCTGCTCGTCCGCGGACAGGACGCGGCTCGCGTGTTCGACCAAAGCTCGGGCCGCCCCGTCCTCGCGGCTCATGAGCGACTCGACGCTCTGCCAAAGTAGGGTGTCCGAGAGGGCGGCGCTCACAGCGCGGGCGGTCGCAAGACACTTGCTCAGCGCGGTCTCGGTCACCGAGGACTCGAACGCGGCGAGCGCCTCGATCCTCGCGAGGCCGTCGCGCGCGTCGACCGCGCGCACGAGGCGCAGCGCTTCGGCCGCGGTCTTCGCCCGCGCGGCGGCGGGCTCGAGCAGCCGCGAGCGCGCGGCCAGCAGCGACGGGAGCGTGGGCGTGCCTTCTTCCATGGCTTTGGCGCGGGCGCGCTCGAGCTCGTCCGCGAGACGACGAACGTTCTTCGCGCGCAGCGCGCTGGCGCCGCGTCCGATGCCGAAGAGCGCCCCTGCGCGGTGCAGGGCGCGCTCCCACACGTCTGCGCTCGGGAGCTTGGGAGATACGAGCTCGACTTCGTCCGAGAGGGCTCCGGGTTCGGGGTCGTCCAGGACGCGGTCTCCGCGGTGGGGCTCGCGGCCGGTGTAGAGCGCGTACGTGAGCACCAGGAAGTCTTGCACTTCGCGGGTGAGCCCGCGGACGCGGCGCGGGTCGAGCACGCGTCGGACGTGCTCGACGGCGATCGGCCGGGCCGTGTCGACGCCGGACGCGCGCAGGTCGCGCTCGATCTCTGCGAAGGGCTCGTCGCGCACGACGGCGTTGGCCTCGGTGAGCGCGACGAGGTTGAGGGCCGAGCACGCCTCGGCGTCCTTGCGATCGGGCTTGTCGAGCGTGGCGCGGCGCCCGTCGGACTCGCACAGTCGCTGAAAGACCTTGTAGCTCGCGCGGAGCTGGGTCTTCGTCGGCTTCGACGTGAACACCGGGTGTCTGGGAAAGCACTCGGACAAGAGCGCGCCCGCGAGCGAGTCGACCGCGTCGGACAAGCGCGTGACGGCGAGGTTGGGGATGCGCCGCTCGGGCAGCAGCACGTGAAAGTGCTCGGCGACCTTGCGGCTCGGGTCGAGCTGATCGGCGCCCGCGGTGGTGACGTTGTACGCGCTCTCGATCGCGCGCATCACGCGGTTTTGCTTCTGCGATCGCAGCGACTCGAGGTCTTGTCTCGCGCGCTGCTGATCGTCCGCGCGGAGGTGCTGGAGGTAGCCCTTCCACGCCTCTCCCGAGAGGATCGAGTCCAGCACGACGAGCATCCCGAGGTCCGACTGCACGGCGTCGCTGAAGAAGTCCGGGAGCCAGACCACCGTGCGCTCGTCGAGCTTCTCGCGCAGCGCGTGGACGCGGCTCTCGTCCTCTTGCGGCGTGTGCCCGGGCTCGTCGAAGGGGTAGTCCACGATGATGCGAAAGTCCTGCTCGGGCTTCACGCGAAAGAGGTCTTCGGCCATGTCGCGCACGTTGCCGAAGAACACGCTGCCGGTGCGGCTGGTCCCGCGCCACTCGGTGCGCGCGTCGAAGTCTGGCTGGGCGCTGTTGGGGTAGCCGAAGGCGGTGAAGAGCAGCGACCGGAGCTTGATCTTTCGCGCCCCGGGCTGGTCGTGTTGCCGCGCGCTCTCGAGGATGGGCTTGAGGTCTACGCCCTCGATCACGACGTGGACGCTGGGGTCTTTCTGCTCGCCGAGGCGGAGCTTTCCGACTTGCGCGGCGAGCTCGCGCAGGCGCGACACCGCGAGCGCGCCCTCGTTGCCTGGAATCACGCTCTTGAGCGTCCCGTGGTTGAGCACCACGAGCCGCGAGACGGTCATGTTCTTGAGCACGGACGAGTTGGGGACGAGCGCCGCGAGCAACAGGGTCTTCACCAGACGATTGTCCGTACGGCAGCGGGACTCTGCGCAGTTCGAGCAGCCGATCTGCGGCGGGTGCGTGTCCCTGAGGCGCTGGCACTTCTCGCGCGCGTTGGTCTTGTTCTGCTCTTGAATGAGCGGCAGCAGCTCGAGTTGATAGAGCCTGCGCACGGATTGAAAGCGCTCGCGCAGCACGCCGTCCATGGGCTCTTCTCCGCCGGCGAGGGCGTCGAAGAGGTCTCCGACAGCGACGAGCTTTCCGAGCTCGAAGTCGTCCATGTGCTCGACGAGGATCTCCATCAGCACCTTGAGGGCGGTGCGCTCGCGCTGGAGCGTCGCGCTCATCGCGACGAGCACTTCGACGAGCGCGGGCGAGAACGGGTACACCGCGCGAAAGGCGTCCTCGCCCTCGGCGATCTCGCCGAGCAGCGTCTGCCAGGCGGTGGTCCCGAGCTTGCGGCGCATCTCTGCGAAGGCCGCCTCGAGCCGCGCGCCCGCCTCGGGGCTCTTCGGTCGCACGACGCGCTTGCGAACGATCGCCGGCAGGTTGCGGTCCGGGAGCGTGATGGTGCCGAAGCGCCCCTCCCAGAAGCGCAGGGTGTCTCGCAGCACCTGGACGTCTCCGCCCGCGAGCTGATCGCCCACGAGCTCGGCGATGTCCCGCTGCCTCGCGACGAAGCTCACGAGCGCCACGTCTCGATGGGCGTCCTGGGCCTCGACCATCTTCGCGAGCTTTCCGATCTCGCGGTTGAGCCACGCGCGGTCGGTGGCGCCGCTGGCGAGCCAGAGCACCAGTTCGTCGAAGAAGAACGCCACGCCGTCGTACCCCAGGCGCTTCGCGTGGCGAGAGAGCTCGCCGAGCCCGCGATCGAAGTCGACGAACCCGTGCGTGCTCCCCGCGAAGGCCTTGAAGTGCGTTCGCGCGAGGGCGTCGAAGAGCCGCTGCCGCTCGTCCGTCGCTGCGCTGGCGGCGGCGCGGTCGAAGCTCTCGGCGCTCCACGCCCCCTGCGAGGCGCGGCTCCCCCAGCCCTTCTTCTCCGCTCGCCCCTCGTTCATCTTCGAGAAGAACGCCTCGTCGCCGAGCTGCGCGCGGAGGTCTCTCGCGTCCTCGAAGAGCCGTTGGTCCTCGAAGATCGCCGGCAGCACCGCGTCGGGGTGCGCCTCTCGCGTCCGCGCCAGGTATTCGCTGAACACCTTCGCGTCGATCGAGGTCGCGCCGACCATGTGAAAGTGCAGACGCAAGAGCTTCTTGTCCCGAAGCCACCCGTGCTTCTCGCGCAGCGCGTGCAGGGCGTCCTCGCGCCACACGAGCCGCTGGTGCTCGGGGTCGCTCGACAACATGAGCGACAGGACGCTCATGAAATGGCTCTTTCCGCTGCCGAACGAGCCGTGGACGTAGGCCGCCGCGCTCTTGTGCCCGTCCAGGGCGGCCTTCACGAGCGCGAGTCCCTGGTCGAACGAGCGCACGAGGTCTGGAGTGACGGCGTAGTCCTCGAGCACGCTCGCGGGCTTGCGCACCCCCTCGGAGAGCTGAACCACGAAGGCGCTCTTCGTGACGGATTCGGGCAGATCGAGCAGTTCGCGCAGGGCTGTCATGGGCTAAGCGTGTCCCTCGCGCGAAGGCCCCCAACGCCCCCGCCGCGGGGGAGGCGACGTCCGCGCGCCGTCATTCTACGAGCACCCGCGCCAGGGTGGGGAGCGCCTTGTGCATCGAGAGCGCCCCTCGATCGGCAACGTCGCCGAATTTTCGGCAACGTCGCCGATCGCGACGCTCCGCCACTGTCGTGCGCTCGTTTCTTGTCGTCCGCGCGCGGGCTCTGCGACGCTTCGATCTCCGATGGCCACCGCGAAGAAGCCCAGCAAGAAACCCAGCAAAAAAACCGCAGCGCCCCCCGCGAAGAAGCCCAGTAAAAAGCCCGTGGCTCGCCCGACGAAGCCCGAGGACGTGCTCCCCGAGGCGGACCCGAAGCGCAAGGCGCGCTACCTCGGGCTGGCGAAAGAGATCGAGGCCGCCCGCAAGGACACCCTCCACGGGTTCGACGCGCTCTACGAAGCCGTCGCCGAGGTGCTCGATCACGAGCTCTATCTCGACGCGGGCTACCGCTCGCGCACGACGTGGATCGAAGAGGTGATCAAAGAGCCTGTGCGCACAGTCGAGCGCAACGCGCGGGTGGCGAAGTACGCCACGGCAGACGAAGAGGCCCGATACGGCGTGGCCAAGCTCGACAGCGCGCTGGAGTACGTCGAGGCCGTCGCTGGCGGGCCGACGAAGGTGCGGCTCCCGGTGCGCTTCGACGCGCTGAAGATCCCGGTCGTCGGCGAGGACGGCGCCCGCCAGAAGCGCAGCCTCGCCGAGGCGACGGTGAAGGACATCGAGGCGGCGAGAAAAGCGCTGCTCGCCGCGGGGGATAACGATGGCGCGAGCGAACGTCGGTCGCCCGCAGAGCGCGCGGTGCTGAAGGCGCTGCGTCGGTTCGCGTCGCTCGCGTCGGTGACCGTGAGCGTGCGCGACGCGAAGCTCAAGCTCGGCGAGGTCGCCCTCTATGCGCTGGGCGACCTGCGCACGGCGCTGGGCGAGATCGAGCTCAACGAGGAGTGAGCCGAGCGAGGCGTCGTCGCGGCTCAGGCGGCTTCAGGCAACGACATCGCCGTCGGTTTCATCTGCCGCGCCGCGAGCTGAAAGAGATCGGCCTCGACGGCCGTCACCTCGTCCGCGCGCTGGCGTTGCAACGCGCGGAGGGTCGCCTCGATTCGAGGGTCGTTCGCAAAACGCTGCAACGCTCGCTCGAGCACGGCGCTCGCCTCGTTGCTGCGGCCGAGGTGCGCCAGCCCGACGGCGTAGTCGTTGAGCGACGCGGCTTCGACGGTCGCCGCGACGCGCAGCTCGCCGAGACCGGCGCGTTCGAACGCCTGAACCGCTTCGGACCAGCAGCGAGCGTGGACGAAGGTTCGTCCGACCAGCCTCCAAGAGTTCGGTGGCGCGTGTTCACCTCCCGACAACAACACGCGCCGCGCGAGCTCGGACGTGTCTTTGCGCCGAATTCGAACAGCGATCTCGAAGTGCAGCGCAGCCAGCAGCGGGGACGGCGACGCAACGTCGAGCGCGTTCGACAGCGCCGCGAACGCTTGCTCGTGATCGCCGAGCAACGAGTATGACCACGCGATGTTGAACGCGGCGAGCTCACGCTCGGTCTGGTTGACGCTGGATCGCATCGACGGCGGAGGTTCTCAGCGTCAGGTCCATCCGTTCCACCTCGCTGTGCGCCGCGTCGCTCATGGCCTCGTTCTACCTTGGTGCGGATCTCCGGCCTACGTCTGCACTTTGCCCGCAGGTTTTACGCGGTCATCAAGGAGAAGTCTGCGCCCCTGAGTAGGCGATTGAACGTCCAGATCGAAGCCGCTACCATTGTGCACCCGATGGTGAGAGGCGGCTCATGACGCTGCGCAAGTTGACGTCAACCCGTGAGTATTTGGGAGATCGCGCACCGATCACCGAGGCCGTCATCAACTTGAGGCTCGCCGACACACAACAGCCCTTGATCGAGAGGCTGTTGCAGTTCGCGGAGTCCCTTCGAGACCAATATCCAAAGCAGTTCGTGCAGAGGCAGATGAGCGGAGAGCTCACCATCGAGCCTCACAAGGAGCGGACCTCGATGTCGTCGCAGCATCGAACCATCGGTTACGCGCTCGTCTCGGAGGACGGGCGCAACGTGGTGCAGGCGCGGCGCGACGGCTTCTCGTTCAGCCGGCTGCGGCCGTACACCTCGTGGGAGCAAGTTCAACGAGACGCTGCCGGTTGTTTGGCGAGCTACACGCGAGCGGTCGAAGCTGTCCTCGTCGAACAAGTCAGCCTGCGGTATATCAACCACATCAAGCTCCCGGCGGGGAAGATCGCGCTCGACGAGTTGTTTAGTCTG
>LNEO01000319.1 GCA_001465015.1 Deltaproteobacteria bacterium Ga0077539
CGCAGTGCTAAAGCCCCCACCCGCGCTGCCGCGCGCCCCGCCCCCGCCTGGAACGGCAGGGGCGGCGGCTTTGCATTGGGAAAATGCTGGCGAAAGCGGCGCACGTGTATCGTGATGGCCCTTGCTCTGCAAGGGCGAAGCGATGCTCGATCGAGCACGGCGGTACAGGAATCGAGCCCCCTGAGGCCCTTGCAGAGCAGTGGCCCACAAAATCAACCTGTCAGACAATTACCACGATTCAACAACGCCAAGCCGCCGCCCCTGCCGTTCCAGGCGGGGGCGGGGCGCGCGGCAGCGCGGGTGGGGGCTTCAGCACTGCGCCCATTGTCGTTCTGCTCATTGGGCGCGCGGCAGCGCGGGTGGGGGCTTCAGCACTGCGCCCACGCGGCAGCGCGGGTGGGGGCTGCGTAGCAGCACTGCGTCCACCGTCGTTCTGCCCACTCGGGGCGCGCGGCAGCGCGGGTGGGGGCCGCCCCGCGGCTCTGTGCCAAACGTCGTTCTCCTCACTGGGGCCGCCGGGCGGCTCTGTGCAAAACGTCGTTTCGCTCGCTCGGGGCGTTGCGCATCACGTGGGCGCCGCGCTTCGCGGCTCGATGTCGAACGACGTTTCGTCGCTCGATTTGCAACTCCAACTCGCTGTTTCAGCCGTGAAGGTTTCGGCGCCTATGGCGCTCCCCCCTCCGGGTCCGTCGACCCGCGCTAACGCCGTCGCAGCTCTTCGACCGCCAGCCCAGCGTACAGTCGCACGACGGCCGTCAGCGACAGCTCGGAGTACGAGTATTGGTCGCCGCCGCCTTCAGAGGGCTCGCGCATCGCGAACACGCCGTAGAACCCGCGACGACGGTCGACAAAGGGTTGATACCCACCTTTGCCGCCGTGCCCTTGCTGGTGAATCTCCGCGCAGCTCGGGTCTTGAATGCCGAGCAGATCCTCGGGCCTGAACGCTTCCGGTGTCCGACCAAACGCGAGCAGACGCTCGGCGCTCGTGCTGCGGTAGCACCATCGCCAGGTGTTGAGTCCGTACTCGAGCCCGGGCTGAAGCTGGGACAGACGCACGATGCCCGGCGCAAACTGGCTTCGCTCTTGCTCTGCGAGCGCGGCCGCTGACAACAGCCCGCCCGGCGCGCCCGAGTGATAGATCGCGCGCACGAAGCGCGCATAGTCGCTCACGGACGCGCGCATCGATCCTGCGATGTTGGTTCGATCTTGATAGGTCGCGGACAGGCCCGTCGGCCCGCGCACGAGCCGCTGAAACAGCGCCCCGTAGGACTCACCCGTGGCGACTTCGAGCATGGCCGCCGCGACGACGTGCGCCGCGGGGCCGTACTTGAATGCCGTCCCAGGTGGCTGCGCGTTTCGCGCGGCGGTTCCTGCGGTAGGACCGGCGACCTCGACCGCCGCAGAGTCGGCGAGAATGCGGCACGCGCACTGCTGCATGCTGAACGACTCGTTGCCCACGCACGGGTGATCCGGGAGCAGCCCGCTCGTAAACGACAAGAGCTGCCGGAGCGTCACTGCCGCGCCGCGGCCCAGCGCGCTCGCGCTGCACGTCGTCGACAACGTCGCGCCCACGGTCGCGTCGAGCCCCGCCGCGACGCTCGCGATCCTGCCGGCCGCGACACGCTCATCGATCGCCGCGAGAAGCACGGTCGAGGTCACCCACTTCGACGACGAGGCCACGCCCGTGACCAGCTCCGTCGTAAACGGCTGGCTTCCGCTCGGGCACGAGGACTGAGGGCTGCGGCAGACCCCCGCCTGCGACTGAAAGAGCAGCGTGTCGTCTCCGTCGAAGATCTGCACCGCGTATCCGCTGATCGAACCGCTCGCGACCTTCTCGCGAAGCAACGCGTCGAGCGCCGCGAAGCTCGGGCGGCCTCCGTCGCCTTCGACGGCAGCGTCTCGCTCGCTCGTGACTGCGCCGTCCGCGCCGGCTTCGCCACGGCGGTCTCTGTCCACTCCTCCGCACGCCGCGAGCAGCGCGAGGCACCCGAGCAACGAGAGCGAGAGCGTTCGATGGATGAACATGGCGATGGCGATCTCCTGCGACCGTATCAGCAACATGCAGGCCGTCGCCGACGACCGCGTACGAGCGCGCCACGTCCGCGGCGATCTGCCGCGTGTATCCGCGGCGATGACCGAGTTTGCGAAGGCCAGTGAGAGACCCGTCAGGAGTCCTGTTGTGGGGACTGCAGTCCCCAGCGGTCGATGTGTCGAGTCCCCATCGACGGCGACAGCGGGTGTGATTGCAGATCGTGCGCCGGTGTTTGGAGCGCTGGCCGCGCGGCGAGCTCGATCGCCGACTCGAGCCGAGCGACGAAGAGATGCCGTTCTGAGTCCGGGCTCTTCTCCTGCGCGCTCATCGGGATGAACGCGTCCCCTGGGTGGGCCTCATTTTTCATGACGCGCTCGCTCGGCGACCGCATTCCTGGCCTCGCCAATCGTCTACAGCGCTGTAAGGAATTCGCGACGCGCCGCGTTATTTTCGAGCCTCACGGCAGGGTTCTGCCCGCTCGAAGCCTGAGCGATGGAGCAGTGCGGAAGAAGAGACTCTAGCGCAACGGATGCCGCGCTGGTGCTCCGGCAACGAGCGGAAGCGCGGTCAGTTTCGCCCTCGCGCAGACGACTGTACCATCGAGCAGCCGATGAACGACCAGTGGGCGCAGGCCATCGAGCGTTGGCGCGAGACGCAAGGGCGGGCCGCGCGCATCGAGGCGGAGCGAGCGTTGCTCGCGCTCGCGATGCAGTCGGGGCTCCGCGCGCTCGGGCGGTTTCGAGAGATCCCCGAGGACGAGCGGCGAGAGCTCGTGCACGACGCGTTCGTGCGGCTGTTGCAGAGCTATCCCGCGGACTCGTGGTCGTTGGCGCTGTTTCTCTCGGTGCTGACTCGACTCGCGATCGACACCGTAAAATCCAGCGCGCACAAGACGCGACGCGACGCGGTTCGCGAGCGAAGCGCGGACTCGGATGAAGGGCCGAGCGGGTGGGACGCGCTGAGCAGCGACGGGGACCACGCGGCCGTCGAGCGCCGCATCGACGCGCGCGCGCTCATGACCCACATTCGTCCGCTGCTCTCGGCGCGGGACCTCTCGTGGCTCGAGCTGGTGCTCACGGGCAGCACCCACCACGAGATCGCAGAGCAGCACGGGGTCGCCAAGGCCCTCGTGGACAAAGCCATGCAGCGAGCGTGGGAGAAGATACGCTTCGCAGTCGGAAGCTAAGGTGCAGCCATGAGCGCGACCGTCCCTTCGAGAGAGTTTCGCTTGCCCACGAATCCGACGCTCGTCGCGTCGCCATTGGTGATGGGTGCATCTACTTCCATACGACGGATGGCGCGACGGGTCCGCGTGCGGGGCGGCAGCCGCGGCGCGGCAGCGAGCGACGACAGCTGCGGCGCGGCAGCGAGCGACGACAGCCGCGGCGCGGCAGCGAGCTGCCGCGCATTGTGCCTCGCAGACCCGATGGGCGAATGGGCTCGAGCTAGCTCAGCAGGCGTTCTCGCTGCCGCTCGAACT
>LNEO01000320.1 GCA_001465015.1 Deltaproteobacteria bacterium Ga0077539
GGGGACGGCATAGGCGCCGAAAACTCCACGGCACAAACAGCGACTTGGAGTTGCAAACCGAGCGACGAAACGACGTTTGAGATCGAGCAGCGCGGGTGGGGGCCGCCGTGCGGCTTGGTGACAAACGTCGTTTCGTCTCTCGATTTGCAACTCCAACTCGCTTGTTATGCCGTGGAGTTTTCGGCGCCTATGGGCGGGGACGGTCCTCAATAACTCAAGAACTCAATCAACGTGTTGAATCTACAGGGGATTCGGCGCTTGCCCTGAGGCGTGGCAGATTCGTCAATCCTTACGGGTAGTTGACTGAGTTGTTGAGTTATTGAGGACCGTCCCCAGTCGACGCAGGCGCGCTCGAAACTATGGCGTGTTCACCGCGTTCATCGCTGCTGCCGTCTCGACTGCGGATCGTCGCTCGATGGTCGAGACGCGGCGAGTCGCCAGCTGCAGCTCCGGCGAGTACCTCGCTGGATTTCCACTCGCGTTCGCCAGTTGGACAAACTGTTCGAGGTACTGGATCGCCCGAGGACGGTCTGACCATCCTGCACCCCACGACCAGTAGAGGCAGCCGAGATTGAAGAACGCATCGGGTCGACTCGGCTCGAGGTCGCGGGCCCGCTCGTAGGCGCGCTGAGCGTCGTCGCTACGACCGAGACGAGCGAGGGCGACCCCCTGCGCGAGCAGCGCGTCGTACGTCGGATGTCGCTCGACTACGATCGCGAGCTGCGCCGCTGCCCCTGCGAAATCGCGGGTGCTGATGAGCAGGCTCGCGAGGTTCATCCGGGGCTCGTCGGCGTCCGGCGCGAACTCGACCGCGCGGCGATAGTGATCGATCGCGGGAGCGATTCTCCCGAGCGCGACCAGCACCTCGGCCCGAGCATGCGCGATGTGCGCGTGCTCCTCGCGCGCGGCGGGCGAGTCCACGGGCAACGCAGCCGCGTAGATCACGGCGTTGGCGCTGGCGCTCTCGGCGCTCGTGAGCGCGAGCTGCGAGCTCGTCGCCCGCGCCTCGTCGAGGTACACCTGCGCGAGGCCCGCGAGCGCGCGAGGGTCTGTCACCCGTTCGCGCAACACCATGCGATACGCGCCCAGCGCGCGACCGCGCATTTGTGCTGCGTGCACGGGCTGCAATCTCGTTGCGAGCGATCGCGACAGCCGTCCGTACGGAAGCATCGCGTCCGCGCAAGCCCCTGTGGCGTAGACGCGGTGTGCGAGCTCCGGGTACCCGGCGCGCTCGTACATGTGCCCGATCGCCACCCGCACGCTGCAGGAGGGCGGCTGGAGTCGGTCGGCGAGCTCCAACACCCGCGGAATGTCTCGCGGGCGATTGCATCGCTCGTGAACGACCGCCGCTGCGACCAGCGCGTCCGCCGCGGTCGCTCGCGGACCCTGTCGACCCACATATTCGAGTCGCTCGGCGAGCGTTGCACACGCCGCTGCCCCCCAATCGCCGCGACCCGTGTTGGCGCGATCGTGCTCGGCGACTTCTCGCGCGAGCTCAGCGAAGGTCTGCAGCGGGGGCTCTGATGCTGGCACGAGCGCTCGCCGCGCGCTCCGAAGCGGATCGAACGGCGAACGCAGCCAACCGCAGTGGGTTCGTTGCAGGGGCGCGCTCGCGCAGTGCGCGCTCGCGAGCACGAGGATCATTGTCGGGACGAGTCGCAGTCGATTCGCCATGGCCACGACGATACCGCGGTGGCTTCGCTCCGTGCGGGGACGGTCCTCGAGAACTCAAGAACTCAGTCAACTTGATCGGATCTGCCAAACCGAGCGGGGACAAACCGAGCGGGGACGGTCCTCAATAACTCAAGAACTCAGTCAACTTGTCGGATCTGCTGGGGAATTGGCGGATGTTCTGAGCTGTGGCAGATTTGCCAACAACTACGGTGGTTTGACTGAGTTGTTGAGTTATTGAGGACCGTCCCCGCTCGATCCTGCGCGCGGGGAAAAGGGGCGACGATTGATCGATTGACGAGCACGCGCGTCCAGCGCGACCCTGCCTCTCGTGGAGCTCGTCGTCGCCGATCGAGGCGCGCGTCCGCGTGCGCTGCGCTGGTTCGAGTCGTTTGCAGCCATGCTCGCCTCGCCGCGAAGCCGAAGGCTCACGCGTACGTTGGCGCGCTGGGCGCTCGGGCTAAGGGCGATCGTCCCCTGGAGGCTCGTCGAGCGCGCGGTCCTCGCCTTCGTGAAGATGGAGGCCGAGTGCTGCACGCAGTCGAGCCCGTACTACAAGTTCTTGCAGCGGTACGTCGCGCAGTTCGAGCAGTCCGGCACCTTCGCCCGCGCTCGCTCGTTTCTTCGTGAGCGAGCGCGGCACCAGGTCGCCGCCAGGTTCGACGCGTGGCTTCGCATCGGCGCGCTCACCGCGCTCAGGCACGAGGTCCTCGCGAAGTACAAAGGTCGCTTCGGCGTCGCGCCGAGGCTCTTGACCGAGGCGCAGCTCGCGCTCTCTCCTGGGTGCGACCTTCAGTGCGAGGGCTGCTACACGCAGGACGATCGCGGAGGAAGCGCGCCGAAGAGAGCGCGCATCGCCTACCTCGTGGACGAGCTCGTCTCCTGCGGCGTGTTCACAATTCATATCATCGGAAAGGGAGAGCCGTTTCTCTCTCCGACGTGGGCGAGAGAGCTGCTCTCGGTGATCGAAGAGCGGCCGCACGTGTTCTTCACGATCGCCACCCACGGAATGCACATCGACGACGAGCTCGCCGCGAGGCTCGGCGCGCTCGGCAACGTCATCGTCCTCGTGTCCATCGACGGCCCCGAGCCTCTGCACGACGCCCGCCGCGGAGCGGGCAGCTACAAGCGCGTGGAAGCGGCCATCGCCCGGCTGCGAGCGCACGGAGCGCTCTTTGGCTTCTCGTGCATGGTGTCCAAGAAGAACTACGAGGCCCTGGTGTCCGACGAGTTTCTCGAGGCCAGGCGCGCCTCGGGCTGCGCGGTCGGCGTGTTCTCTCGGTACTTTCCGCTCTCGTCCGAGGGAGCGAGCGTCGTGCAAGAGCTCTCGCTCGCTGGGGATTCGCTCGCGAAATACACGGCCAGGTTCGACGCGGTCCGCGCGGGGCCGGGCCTCCCGTTGCTCGACCTCGACGAGGTCGAACAGCACACCGGTTGCCACTCGCGCGCGGGTGAGTCGATCTACGTCGACGGCATCACCGGGCAGATCGCGCCGTGCTTGCGCGTTCCGTTCGCGCCCGACGACTGTTCGCTCGACCGGAGCAACACGCGCGGTCAGCTCGCCGCGCGGCTCGCCCACCCGTTTTTTACCGCGTATCGAACGGGCGACAAGCAGTGCCCGACCTGGTGCGGCGCCAACCTCTCGGGCGAGCTCGAGTCCGTCGCTGGGCTGCTCGAAGGGCACTGCGCGAGCGACCGCGCGAGGCTCGATGAGTACGAGCAGCGCGCTCGGGACGCGAGCGAAGGCGCTGGAAAAGACCTGACGAACAAGCGCCACCTCCCCGTCCTGAACGCGACGAACCCCGCCCGACACAGTCCTCGGGCGGACGGCGCTGAGCCTTCGAAAGAGAGTCGATCGACGCCATGAGCTATCCGCAGGGACCCACGCAGGGAGGGCCGCAACAGCTCCCTCCCCACTCGACCGGCGCGGTGGTCGCCTTCGTCTTGGCGCTCGTCGGATTCGTCGGCGGAGTCATCCCCTTCGTGGGGTTGATCGGCACGCTCGGATTGATCATCGCCATCGTCGACTTGAAGGGACCAGACGCCGCGCCGAGGCGACACGGGTTCGCGGTCGCCGCTGTCGTATTGGGCGTGCTCGCCACGCTCGGCGCGCTCGTCTGGGGGGCGCTCTTCACGTGGCTGTCGACGGCGAGCGCTCGCGGCTCTTGCCCGCACCTCTACTCGTTCGATGGCGAGCGCTACCAGATCGACGCCGACCTCGCGTCCGCTGCGCTCTACCGCGGCGCCGAGCGCGAGGACGTCGATCGCCTCGAGTCGCTGCGGCTCGTGGACGGGCAATATCGCGTTCGGCTGCAAAATGACCTGCAAGAAGTCGATCACATCGATCGACTCTCGCTGCTCGTCTCCGACGCTCCCTCGGGCGCCGAGGTCCTCCCCGCTGCGGACGGAACGCTCTACGCCGTCACCCAACGAACCGCTCCCACAACCGAGCGTCGCAGCGAGGTGGTCGGCGTTCGGGGAGAGCTCGTTCAGCGACTGACTGCGCGCTTCGCGACCCGCCCCCAGGGCCGGCTCGCGCTCGTCGTGCGCGGCCGAAACACGCAGTTCGCCGAAGACGCGTTGGTTCGATATCTCGCGACGATGGGCCGCGGGCTCGAGCCGCTGCTTCGCATGCGCTCGGACGAGGGCTGCGCGTGCTATCGCCAGTACCTCGACGACGAGATCCATCGCTTGGGGCTGCCGCTCGCCGTGGACGTGAGCGCTGGTTCGACCCGTATCGCCCGGTCCTTTGTGTCGCCGATCGGTCCGGCGGTGCCGAGGACCTTCGTGGTTCCGATCGACGTTTCGACGAGCGACGACGTCACTGTGACGCTCGAAGCGACGCCGCGTTTCTGGGAGCTCGCGTCGGTCGAGCTCGCCGCGATCGATCCCACCGTGGTCGAGACGAGGCTGCTCTCTCCGTCCTCTGCGATCGCGCAAGACGGCCGCGACGTGCGCCAGACGCTCTCGGCGACGGACGGGCAGCGCGTATCACTGACCAGCGGTCAGCGAGTAGATCTTCGCTTCGATGCGCCAGACGCGCCCGCCGCGGGACGCGCGCGCACCGTGCTGGTCAGGCTGCGCGGCTACTACGACCTTCCGATCGGAGGCGCGCCCGGCGTCAACACCTACAGGCTCATCGCGCATCGGTTGGGGTGGATCAACTTGCCGAGCTTCGCTCGGTCGCTCGAGCGCACCTCGCCGCGCTGAAACGCCGAGCCCGTCGCGCTCGCGCAGCAGGCGATTCCTCCGGCGGCGCGCAAGTATCTCGTCGATATCTACCGCGCGAGCGCGCGAGAGACGCGAAGGTTGACGTTGGCGCGAAGATTGGACCAGTAGAGCTGAAACTCGACGGGGTGCAGGTTGCCTTCGCCCATGACGCGATCGAGCAGCGAGCTCATGAACGCCCGCTTCATCGGCTGCAGGCGGCGAACGCGGAGCAGGCCATCGACGCACTGACCGTCGGCGAAGGACGGGCGCGGGCGGGTCGCGCTCGGATCGCTCGACTCGAGAAAGACTGCGCCGAGGTTCTCCGAGGCGTTCGCCGCCGCGCCGTCGGCGCGCTAGCTCAGCGGGTTGACGCAGACCCGCGGAGCGTTCTCGAGGAGGCGAAGCTCCCATCGCGTCGGGCGATACGACGTGGTGCGCGTGTTGGCCGTTGCGCGCCGCGCTTCTGTTCGAACGCCTCGAACGCGCGCCGCACGTCGGAGAACGCGACGTCGATCGCGCGATCACCGTCAGCGCTCGGCTCGACGAAGGGGAGGCCGTTGGTCTGGCGATACCGCGGGGCGTACACCGCGCAGCAGTCGTTGAAGGCGCTGGCTTGAATTCGTGTGGACAGCGCGTCGGTCCCCGGATCGACGGACGGGTCGGGGACAGCGGCGTTCCACCGGCCTGCGATGAACGAGGTGGGATGCAGGTAGAACACGTCCGCTCGCGCCGCGCGCTGGTCGGCTCGTCGCGCCCCATCGGGAACCGCGTCCGCCGCGTCCTCGCGCTCGGGCAACGCGCTCCAGCTCTCGCCGCGGCCGTAGTCCGGCGCCGGCGGAACCGTCGTTGCGTCGAACGGCTTCGACGGCCGCATCGACGCCAGCACGATCCGCTCGAGGTTGATCCACCCGACGACCAACATGAGCACGATCGTCGCGACGATGTACGCAAAGACTCTGAGCGCGCGCTTCACGGCAGCCCCGCCGCCAGTTTCAGCCCGTTGGAGCAGCTGCTCTTGAAAAAGTGTGCGCGATCGTCGAAGTCTACCACCCACGAAAGTGCGGAGGGCGCGTCTGCCGTGGGCGCCACGCGCGGGCTCTCTCTTTGGTGCCGCAGACCGTCGCGTGACGTGCAGTCACGGATTCCTGCGAGCATGCTTCGCGGCAGTGTACTCCGAGCTTCTCTTCCAAACAGTCCTCGCGACCGCTGGTACGATGCGACCGATGCGCCGTTCGGATCGACTCTTCGCGCTCTCGCTGCTCGCCGCTTCGGCCTGTGCTGACCTGCAGATACCCACGGACGGAGCGACGAGCGACGCTGCCCGTGACGTCGGTCGTGGCCAGGACGCGCCGGTGAGCCCGCCCGACTCGAGCGAGATCGACGCGGTCGCCGACGCAATCGTCCCGGACGACGCCGGTGCGACGTTGGACGCGCCTTCGGCCGAAGACGTCGCGTCGCCCATGGATGTCGCGGTGCGCGACGTGGTCGACGTGCTCGACGCGAGCGCCACAGACAGCGGAAGGCCCACGCTCGTCGCGGTGCCGCCGCCGGCTGCCCCGATGTTTCCGAGCACGATTCGCACGCTGACGGTGACGCTCGAGACCTCGAGCATCACCAACGCTGGCACCGACGACGGGCTCGAGGTGTGCCTCAACGCCACGAGCTGCTTTCCGCTCAACAACCAGGAGCTCGACGACAACGAGACCGGCGAAACCCATGTATTTCACATCCCGGCCAACGTCCCGCGCGCGGCGGTGACGCGCGTGCGGCTGCGAACTACGTCGAGCGCGGCCAACAACGATCGATACTCCCCTGCGTGCATGGACCTGCGCTTCGACGGCGAGCCGGTGTACTGCAATCGCTTCTCGGGCGTTCACATCGGAACCGGCTCGAGCGCCGGCGAAGTGCGCGAGTACACAGATCCGCGAGGGCTTCACCAGGCGTGCACGAGCTGCTGGGGGGACTCGATGTTGCCCGTCGGACCGATGCTCGGCGCACCGACGGCCAACGGCGCGCGGGTCTGGGTGCGCACCGACGCCACGCGCCTCGTCGGCCTTCGCGTAGGAACCACTCCGACCCTCGCCGGCGCTCCGGTCGTCGCGTGGTCCTACCCGACACCCGACCGTGACTTCGCGAGCACGCTCACTGCGAGCGGCCTCGATCCCTCGCAGGACTACTACTATCGCGTCGAGGTCGCCGGCTCGACGAGCGAGCCGATCCGCCGGCTGCGGGCGAGCCTTCCGCCGGGCGCGTCGCGCTTTCGCTTCGGCTTCGGCTCGTGTGAGGACCTGCGAACGCAGTCGCTCAACCGATCGACGACGATGCTCGACCCGCTGACGAACAACTGGCGCGCGTCGTTTACCGAGCTCGCGCCGGACGACATCACGGCTCGTCGCGCCGCGCTGACCGCGGTCTTCACGCTGGTCCGCGAGGCGGCTCCCGAGCTGTTCTTCTTCGGCGGCGACAACCACTACGCCGACAGCGACTCGATCGGCGCCCAGCGATTTCACTATCGAACCATGGGTCGCTTCGCCGCGCGCGAGGCGGTCACCTCGACGACGCCCACGATCGCGATCTGGGACGATCACGACTTTGTCGAGAACAACTCCAACGGGCGGTGCGTCGGCGGCGATCGCGCGCGCTCGGTGTTCAGCGAGTACACCGCCAACCCCTCGTACGGAGAGAGCGGACGCGGGATCTATTTCAGGCACCGCGAAGGTCCGGTGGAGTTCTTCGCGCTCGACTGTCGAACGTTTCGCCCCGAGGTCACCGGCGGCGGAGCCGATTGCCGACCGCAGCTCGCCAATCCGCCACTCGCCGACGGCCCGTTGGGCGCAGCGCAGACCGCGTGGCTCACGAGCGCGCTGCGCAGTTCGAACGCGCCGTTCAAGATGATCGCGTGCGGCAGTCAGTTCATCGCGACGGGGAGCTCCGATAGTTGGGCGAGCTTTCCCGCCGCGCGCTCGGCGCTGTTGGCGATGCTCGACCGAGAGAACATCGACGGCGTCGTATTCATGAGCGGCGACATTCACCGCACCACGTTCGTCTCCAACCCTCGTCCGGGAAACTATACGATTCCCGAGATCACCTCGTCGGGTCTCAACCGCGCGAGCACCAACGGCTGCTCGGGCATGTTGGACACCGCGAACTGTACATCACGGGACAATTTCGTGATCGTCGACGCCACGCCCGATCAGCTCACGGTCACCGCTCACGCCGTGGGCCAGCCGCTGTCGCGTCCAGTCCTTCGGCAGGTCATCGCGCGATCGAGCCTGATCGACACGACGCGTTGATCGGAGGTGAGCTATCGTCGATCGATGATTCGACGGTCGTTTCGCGAGGCCTCGGTTGTCTTCGTCGCAGTGGCGACAGCGTGCGCGAACGTCGAAGCGCCGCTCGACTCCAGGGTGCGCGCGGACGCGACGAGCGAGGCAGCGCTCGACGCACCCACCAGCTCGGACGCGCCGACGGTGGACGTGCCGATCGACAGCGGCGTGGACAGCGGCGTGGACAGCGGCGCGGGCTGCGCTCGCGGGACGACGATGTGCGGCGCAGCGTGCGTCACGCTCGACACGGACCCTGCCAACTGTGGCGTCTGCGGCAACGCGTGCGGCGCCGGCGAAGAATGCAGGATGGGCGCCTGCGAGTGCGCGATGGGTCAGCGTCGGTGCGAGGATCGCTGCGTGGATACGCAGAGCAGCGCGAGCCACTGCGGCGCGTGTGGGGTCGCCTGCCCGACGGGACAGATGTGCGTCCGCGGCGCGTGCCGGGTCGACTGCCCGCTGCCTGGCTTGATTTGTGGTGCTGGAGCTTCGATGCAGTGCGTCGACGCGACGAGCAACGTGAGCCACTGCGGTCGCTGCGACAACGCCTGTCCGACTCCAGCCAACGCCTCGGCGGCGTGCGCCCTGGGGACGTGCGAGCTCGGCCCGTGCACCACAGGCTTCGGCAACTGCGACAGCAATGCGGCCAACGGGTGCGAGGTCGACACGCGCGGTGACGTTCGGCACTGCGGTCGCTGCGGCAATCCGTGCGCCGCGCTCGCCAACGCGACCCCGTCGTGCGCCGCGGGCATGTGCGGCCTCGGGGCGTGCGTCGCGGGCTTCGGCGACTGCGACGGCAACGCCTCCAACGGCTGCGAGGTCAACACGAACACGAGCGTCGCTCACTGCGGCGGCTGCGGCCGTGTGTGCGGGCCGATCCCCAACGGAGCCGTGGCGTGCGCCGTTGGCGCGTGCGCTGTCGCTGCGTGCAACGCTGGTTTCGCCAACTGCGACGGCAACGCGGCCAACGGCTGCGAGGTCAACACGAACACGACCGCGACGCACTGCGGCGCCTGCGGGCGGGTTTGCGCCGCGGGGTCCAACTGCGTCTCGGGGGCGTGCGTGGCGCCGACGACGACGGTGACCTTTCCGTCGTCGATGTCGCGGGTGGGCGTGACGCCCATAGGCGCCGAAAACTAGCCGGAGCTCCCGAGGCAACGGCGTGAGAAAATGCTCGGCGATCGGAGGGAGCTGAACGTGCCATCCAGGGCACAAGCG
>LNEO01000321.1 GCA_001465015.1 Deltaproteobacteria bacterium Ga0077539
CAAGCTTGTCGACAGTGAGCCGCGAGATCGTCATCGAGTACTTGGCTGCGTCAGATTTCATTCGAGTTTCTCCATGCTTACTCGCGAGTTGTCGACGAAGCGGACAGATGACAGAATCGACCGTTGGTGGAAGTGTTTGATTTTACACGCGCGTGTTCGCGCGAGTAAAGCAAATGCAAGCAGATTGCGAGAACAATTTTGCTCTTGCTTCTCGGCATCAAGCGGGATCTCCGAGTCCAAAACACCGGCCCTCACGCGAGGACCGGCAGAGCCCAACAACACGCCGTCACGACACCGCCCGCACCACGATCCCGCTGCCGTCGTTCGCCGCGCTCGCGGGCTCGGTGGCCATGAGGTACTCACCCGCAGAGCGTTCCAGCACGAAGCGCAGCTCGGGGTCGTCGTTCTTCCCGTGCGCGACATACGTCACCGCCTGCACGACGCCATACCGTGAGTGATCCCCGTCCTTCAGCGCGACGGTCTGCGCCTCGCGCACGAGCTCGCGCGGGATCGCCGCGTTCTCGAGCATCGCTTCGATGGCCGCGTCGGGGTGAGGCACGAGCGTCGAGCGAGCTGCCTCCATGAGCGCGAGCGTCTGTCCCCAACGGGAGGGCAGATTCTTCATCGCGACCGCAAGCGCAGCCACGAGCTGATCGGGGTCGATCTTGCGATGCGTGCGGTAAAGCAGGCGCTTTTCGCCCACGGACACGATGAGCCCGTTCATGCACGCGAGGCGCAGCCACGCATCGTCGATCGTGAGCGCTGCGCCCGCGACCTCGCTGTTCCTGAGCGTCCAACCGGGGAGGAGCGCATCGTCCCCCACCTTGCGCACGTCCACGTGGACCGCGCTGTAGATGGTGGTTGCGTCCGTGCGATCGACGCGCGTGAAGCGGAACGTATCGAGCGCACGACCGAAGGTCTCAGCCATCGTGTCGAAGATCCGCACATCGTCGATCGGAGAGAAGTTGGGCCCCAGCATCGCGCGGAGCACGACGCCTGTGGGCGCGCGTTCCTCGCGGATCGTGCGGAGCTTCACTTCGCCGGGCAATCGTGTGAGGCGGCGATTGGTCTCCTCCGCGCGCTCGGTGCCCGAGACGGCGTCGGAGAACCAGCGTTCCCAGCGGACGCCGAGGAGCGCGGCGAGCTGCCGCTTGGACCACGAGTTCAACGTGAGCTCGGGCAGGCTCGGGGCGCGGAGCGATCCCTCGGGCGTGAACCGAAGATCCGCGTAGCGGACGAGGGTGTCGGGCAGCGCACGAGAGGCGCGCTCGCGCACGGCTTCGTGCACGTCGTGAAAGGACACTGTGTCGTTCAGGTTCATCGTGGATCACCTCCTGGGGCCGGGAGAAGAGCAGTCCGCGTGCGTGCGGGCTCTCGGGTGTCAGCCCCAGAAGAAATCCCCGGAACCTCACGAGTGATCCGTGTGGTTCCGGGAGGACGAAGGTGCGCGTAGAGGAGGAGTTCGCGCGTGGCGCGTGGCATCACTCCGCGCTCGCGTTGTCGTTCGCAGCACGACCGTCCCACTGCGCGCAGGGCGCGGCGAACGGGCAGTGCGTGCAGAGCGCGCCGGGTGTGGGCGGAAACACCTTGGCAGTGATCCCGCGCACGACCTCGTGCGCCGTCGCGACGAAGAACGCGCGGTCGTTGTCGCTCACACGGACGTTGCGCACGATGACCTCCGGAACGCTGGAGGCAACCATCGTGACGAGCGAGACGTGCGGACGCACGCCGTGCATGCGCTCGTAGGCGAACGCGTAGGCGGCGAGTTGAAGCAGGTGCTCGCGCGTTCCGAATGGCTGTCGATGGGCCGTCTTGAACTCGACGATGCGATCGTCGGGACGAACGAGGTCCATCCGCCCTGCGAGATCGAGGGCGTCTGAGAGCGGCACGCGCACATAGGGTTCGACGGCGAATACCGCATCGTCCGCGCAAGCCTCGACGTAGCGGGCGATGAGCTCTGCCCCGCGCTCTTCATACACCTTGGCGGAGAAGCCCGAGAGGTACCGAAGCCCGTTCTTGGGGCGATCGAACCACTTGCTTCGAAACACATCCGCCGCCTGATCCGCACGTGGATACCCACCCACGGAACGGTAGTGGTGGACCCATTCGAGGGCCTTGTGCATGACCTGGCCGAACGCGCGTGCGGCGGGCTCGAAGGCAGGGACGATCCCCTCTTCGTGCTCGAACGCATACTGCCGCGCACACGCGAGGTACTGCTTGATCCGACTGACGGTGATCGCGGGACGCTTCGGCCCCTCGTGGTCGTCGGGAACGACCGCGAGCGGCAGGCGCATGCGCGCGACCTCTTGATGATCCGTGCCTGTATTCATGAAACTCCGTCCTCCTCCGTGCACGAAGCGGATGGCGAGCCACCGTGGCCCGTGCTTCCGCTTCGCGCGCTTGGAGAACCGAGCGATGCGCGGGCAACGACAACACCGGCTCGTTTGAGCTGTGCGCGAAGCGTGCTCCGCGCAACCCCGAGCTTCCGTGCTGCTGTCGCGATGCGTCCGCCGCATGCCACGAGGACGGCGCGAAGCAGTGCGGCGCTCGGCGGCGTGCTGACAGGCACGCTGCCCAGGTCTTCTGCGGCGAGCACGGGCGCGATCTCCGCGGCACCGAGGAGGGCGAGGTCGCTCTGCACCGCCGCGCGACGGAGCACGTTCTGCAACTGCCGCACGTTGCCCGGCCAGCGCGCCGCGCGAAGCAATGCCTCTGCGTCCGCGCTGAGCGTACGAGGCCCGAGCTCCTCGTGGAGTGCGGCGAAGAACGCGTCCGCGATCTCTGGGATGTCCTCGGGCCTCGCGCGAAGCGAGGGTGTCCGAAGCACGAGCACGCGAAGGCGATACAGCAGGTCGCTGCGGAAGCGCTTCTGCGCGACGCGCTCCGACAGGTTCTCGTGCGATGCGACGATGAGCCGCACGGACACGCGCTTCATCCCCTCTCCTCCGACGGGACGAAGCTCACCGGTCTCGAGTACGCGCAAGAGCGACGCTTGTGCAGCAGCACTCGCCTCTGCGATCTCGTCCAGAAACAGCGTGCCGCCGTCTGCTTGCTCAAAGAGCCCGCGGTGCGTGCGGTGGGCGCCGGTGAAGGCGCCCTGCACATGACCGAAGAGCTCGGAGCCAAGGAGCGTGGGTTCGATCGCGGCCACGTTCGCTGCGACGAACGGACGCGTGCGGCGCGGGCTCTCTGCGTGCAGGGCGCGAGCGACGAGTTCTTTGCCCGTTCCGCTCTCGCCTTCGATCACGACGGGTGCAGTGGACGGCGCGAAGCGCTCGATGTCCGCGCGGAGCGACTGCATGAGCGCGCTCTCGCCCACCAAGGCGCGCAGGGCGCGGTTGGCAGGACGGATGCGTTCCAGGTGAATGACGTTGATGGGAGGGGGATCGTCCATGGGCGTCTCCTCCTGCACGCGACGAAAAGTGCGATGGATGTCGCGCGATGAGCGCGTGTGTTCGCGTGCAGGAGGGACGGGACGACCCCAGTGCACGAGGCCGTATGAAGCTTCGCGACCGAGCGTGAGCTCGATGCAGCGCGCAGGCGGCCCGTTTCCTCCCAGGACAAGCGTGCCGGACGCGCGCGCGTCGCGTCAGGGGACGAATTTCTTGAATGCGTGTGTTGGCTGTGGACAAGCTGTGCGCACACGGCGCGAGCGGGTCACACGCCCACGACGCGCTGCCCAGCGCGCTTCATCCCTGTGTCCCGGAGGTCGAGGCACCGACCCGGAAAGAGCGAGTAGTGCGCGCGATACCTCGACGGACGTGCGTTTCGATACAGAGCGCCTGAGGTCGCTTCGAGCAGGAAAAACCCACGACGATCGCCTCCTTCGACCCAGGCGTGCCCCTCACAGCGACGATCACGACAGAGGAAGCCCACGAGCATCGTGGCGGGCGTGCCCATCGCGTTCAGGACCGAGAGCGCGAACGCCGAAAGGTCGTCGCAGTCCCCTCCACCGCGCATGCGGGTCGCCGCAGGCGGGCCCCAGAGATCGCAACCAGCGGGGTCTGCGATGTATCGAAGGCGCTTCGTGGCGAGCTCGCTTCGGACGTAGTTCGCGACGACGTCTCCCGCCGCGTATCCGGCACGCACCTGCGGCGCGAGCAGGCGCGAGATGTCTTTCACCTGCTCTGGGCGCATGACGCGTTCGATCGCGTCGCACCAGTCCGCGGGGCTCGGATACACGCACAGGCAACCAGGGCAAACAACCGGGAACGACGCCATGTCTTTCGCGCTAGCACCGGCGTCCGAGGGAGCAACTCTCTCATTCGGGCTGCTGCGGAAGAGTGGACATACTCTGTCCGCGTCGAATTGCGGGGTGACCGCGTCCAGCTACCCTGCGTTGCATGTCTCGTTCAGACGTTGCACTTGTTGTTGGACTGCTCACCGTTGGAGTGCTCGGCGCCGGCGTGTACCTGCACCTGACCGCCGAACCTGAAGAGTCCCGCCGCATTCGACGGGAGGCTGACCAACGCCTGCGCGCTGGTGCCGTTCAGATCGCGAAGGCGCATGGGAACCCCAAGCTTCGCGAGAAGGCTCGCCTTGGCGTCGAGTTCGCGGATCGCGAGTGGTTCGGGAAGAACCGCTCCGGCGACCGCCCGCCGCACGGACTGCCTCGTAACATCCACGGCAATTGGTGCGGCTCCGGCGGCTGCGGCCCCGTGCTCGACGAGCTCGATCAGCTCTGCTTCGACCACGATCAGGCGTACCAGCGCGCGGATGAGGTCGCTCGGCTCTGGCGCGAAGGTCGACGACCGCTGCTCGCGTAGCAGGCGTCGACACGCACAGCCCTCGACTCGCGCGGAACGACGACAAGCATGCGGAAGCGTGAGCGTGGGGCTCGACGAACGGAAGCGCCTCGTCCACGCCGCCCGCGACACACGCCACACCGCTGCGGTATCCGTGACTCGTGTCTCGCTCGCCACCAAGCCCAACAAACCGCCCGCTCGATGACGCCCCGCGCTCGGGCCCTGAGCCTTGGCGCAAGCACGATGGCGTGGCGTTCTGCCACTGGGATCGCTGGCTCTTGCGGCTCGCGCTCGACGAACGTGAGGGGCTTCGTGGCATGCGAGCGGACTTCCGCACCCGCATGAAGAAGTCACCGAGCGACAGCGCGTCGGAGGCGATGATTGCGCAGATCGATGACCTGGAGGCGCGCCTCTCGTCGCTCGCGATGACGCCTGCGCAGCTCCTCGACGACGAGGAACGCACGAGCGACTGGCTGAAGAAGAAGGCGTTCAAGCGCGTGTGGCACGACGGTCCCCACGCAAAAACCCACGCGATGCAGCACCCACCCAGGCGCATGCTCGAACTGCGCGCGCTGCGTGGACACTGGCCGAGGTTTCCGGTCGATCCAGGCCAGTATGAGCGTCTGTTCGAGGCGGTGATGCGCGACGCGAAGTTCAGCCGCTGGTCGGACGCGTCGTCCATCGCGATGACCTTCGAGGACACCGTCGAGCGCGAGAACGCGCGACTGTCCTGCCCGCACCGACAGCTCGCGCTGCATCGCGCGGCACTCACGGCAGTCATCGAGTGTATGGACCACGTCGACGACTCGGGCGCGGACATCGCCGAGGCATACCGCGCGATCGAGCGCCGCTACCTCGACCTCGTTCGCGAGGCTCCGCTCGACATCCTTCTGCGTGATCTGCTCGAACTCGCGGTCTGGGAAGGATATGGGCTCACGGATGCGACGGAGCCGTTTCTCAGCACGCTCTCGGAGGATCGCGCGAACGTCGCCATGAGCGAGCTCGCCCGGATCATCGCTGAGCTGCGCACGCACGAGCTCGAGTACGCGCTTGGTACCGCGCGGCGCCTGCGCTCGCTCGTGCTCTCGTCGCTGCGTGAGCAGAACGACGCCGAGGTTGACCAGGACGCGTAGGGCCGATACTCGGGCGGAAGAACGATGACTAACCTCTCGGAGCGTCGCGTCTGGCTGCTCTGCTCGGTCGCGGCGATGTCTGCGGCCGACATCCACGAACTCACGGGCTGGCCTCTCGCGGACATCGAACCGCTCTTCGCGCGTGCGATCGCGTCCGCCACGAGCACACGCGAAGCGCTCGAATGCGTGTTCTCGCGTGCGCGTGGAGCGACGATCGGCGCGACGACCATCAAGGGCATCGAGCGGGCGGTGGAGGCGAAGCAAGGGACGCTTCGCGCCCTGCTGAGGAAGGTTGCCGCGTTGCCATGGGACGAGCTCGAAGCGCTCCACCTCGAACAGCTTGGCCGGCTCCTTCTCCACGCGGACGGACGACGATCGCTCACGGGCCAGCTCGAAGCCCTGCGACACGAGGAGCGATGGAGCACGGACCGTCCCGCCCAGCGAAGGGAGCGAGCCGTTGCACATCGAACCGTGGTCCCAGCGTTCGCGATCGTGACCGTCACGCTCGCGGAGGTGACCCCGCCGGTCTGGCGCCGCGTCTCGGTTCCGCTGACCTACTCGCTTCGTGAGCTTCACGACGTGATCCAGCTCGCGATGGGGTGGACCCACTCGCATCTGCATCAATTCACGATCGGCGAGAAGCGCTACACACCTCCCGTACCGATCGACGACGAGGATCTGGATGCTCTCGACGACCGCTCCACCACGCTCGGCAACGTCGCGCGCGCAGGCGTCTCGTTCGAGTACGAGTACGACTTCGGCGACTGCTGGCGTCACGAGGTCGTGATCGACCGCGTGCTCGGCGCTGACCGCTCGCTGAAGCTTGAGTGTCTCGCAGGCGCGGGTGCGTGTCCGCCGGAGGACTGCGGGGGCTGCTCGGGCTACGCGCTCCTCGTGGACGCGCTCGCGAACCCACGACACCCCGAGCACGAGGCGCTGAGCGATTGGGCCCCGCCCGGCTTCGATGCGTCGCTCTTCGATCTCGACCGCGCGAACGAACGCCTACACGCGTACGTCGCGGGGCAGTTGTCGCGCGAGCCCTGACACCGCGCAGGCGCCGAGTAGCGTGCGGTCTTTCGCGGGTATCGGGCGATCTGCAGCGAGTGGAGCGCCGTTCGCTCCTTCCTGCCGAGGAGAGCCTCTCGCTCCCCGCCGCAACGTCGCGAATGAACTACGCCGCGAGCGACGCAACGAACGGCTCGTACAACTCATCGACCTCGTTCGCGTCGAGGGCGAGAAGGTGCCAGCGGGTGAGCGCGCCGTAGAACCCGCCGTGCAAATGATGGAGCGGCATACACTCGGCGACGATGAACGCTCGGCTCGTGAGTGAAATCTTCCAGGTGTCCTGCGCGTTGAGCGGGAGGATCGCCGTGACCGACTCGACGCTCTTGATGCTCGGCAGCGCGAGGGTGATCTGTTGCTGCTCGCGGAGGAGTTCGTCGCGCACATCGCGCTCGGCACGATCGAGCATGGGCCCGACGAGGCTCCAGCCGGTCGAGCCCGTGTCGACATCGATGCCCAAGGTTTCGAGCCAGTCTCGGAGCGGCGTGGACAGCGCCGCGATGCAAAGCCCATCGCCCACACCCCACGCACCAAGCCGAACTCCGCTCGTGATAGCCGCTCGGCGGATGCGAGCGCGCAGCCTTGCGATGTCCCGCTCACGCGAGGTATCGTTCCTCGCGTGATTTGCAGGGGAAAACGCAACGTCACTCCACGGCGCGTCGCAGGGAACTCTCTGCGTCATCGCCCGGCGGAACAACCGATGATCGACCATTGTCAAGCCTCGTGTGGTTGACGTCGGTGGCGATGAGGGGGTCAAGACCTCGTCGCCCCGCCGTTTTTCATATCCAAACGCACGGCGACCGCACATTCGGCCGCTCCCTTCAGCGTTCCGAGCGAAGGCTGGAAAGTCAAGCCACGCCACGAGCCGCAGCGATCCGCCACTGCTTCTCGTCGCGCGACTCGCCCCGAGCGTGGTGCGTGGCTCCGCGATCAGTGCGCGGTGAGCGTGCGTGGAACCTGTGGCGGTCGTGCGCACCAGAGCGGCACAAGCCAAGCGCCGTGTCATCGCGCCGCAGCAGTTGACGCTCCTGCGCCCGACGAGGGGCTCGATGAGCGTTTCTGCGACACGCTCGCAAGGAGCCCACCGCGTTCACGTCGGCACCGCGCGCAGTCGTCGCGGATCGAGTTACTGCCGCCGAGCGCAAGCGGCCACGCGCGATTCCTTCGACAACCGCAAACTCGGCCGGGCACACTCGCTGCGTGACGGCGCCCGAACAGCCAGCGCGATCCTGGTGGCAGTTATCACTGCTGTCGAATCAATTTCCCGCGCTCCATGGGCTGCGAGTGCTGGCCATCCTGAGCGTCGTGCAGATTCACGTGACTGTCGTGCTCGCGTGGGGACAGATGCTCGCGCCGTCGACGCTCACGCGATGGTCGTCTGCGGTGTGGTTCGGCATGGACCTGTTCTTCGTGCTCTCGGGCTTCTTGATCGGCTCGATCCTGTTGTCCGATGCAGCCAGCAACAAGCACAGCATCGCTCGCTTCTATGCGCGTCGCGCGTTTCGGACGATCCCGCTCTACGCGTTCGTCCTGTTCGTGCTGTGGCGCACCGAGAAGCCCGCGTTGCCGCTCCGAACGATCTGGCCCGAGTTTGTCTACCTCACGCCGTACCTGCGCTCGAACACGAACTACATCGTGATGCCCTTCGCGTGGTCGCTCTGCGTCGAGGAGCACTTCTACTTGGCCGCACCGTTGCTACTCGCGTTGCTTCGCAAACTGCAATCGCATCGCGCTCGCCTCGTCACACTCGGCGCACTGTGGGCGTCTGCGCTCGTCATTCGCCACGCGATCTTCTGGGCCGCGAGGACACCATGGAGCGATCCCGAACTGTTCCGCTGGATGTACGTCCTCACCCATACACGCTTCGACACCCTCGTCGCGGGGGTTTTGCTCGCGTATGCGCACCACCATTTCGGCGCTTCGTTGACGAGCGCTTTTCGAGCGGGTGTCGCGCGCCTCGTGTCGTACGCGATCGCGGTTGCGGCGATCGCGTGGCTGCTTCCTCCTCACGGAGCGCTACCGCACTCGAATTGGCAACTCTTTGCCTGGGGAAGCGTCACAAGCGTCGCCTACGCCGCCATCTTGCTCCCGCTGCTACACAGCCCGCCAACAGCATGGCTCCCACGTGTCTTGGGCGCGCGGTTGTGGCTGCCGATCGCAACGCTCGGGTACGGAGTGTATCTCGTGCACATCCCGCTCATGGATCACGTCGTAAAGCTCGCATCAGTCGGCTTTTTCCTCGCAGGATGGCCCGCGCACACCCGCTGGCTTCTTGCGTTCGTGTTGCTCTGCATTCTGAGCTGGTCGCTCGCGTACGTGCTGCACGTCTGCGTCGAAAAACCTGCGCTTCGACTGCGCGATCGAATCGCGCCGCCACTACCGCAGTGACGCTCCCGTGTAGCGTGATCGACTGGCGGTGAAACACCACGGATGGCGCAAGCGCGCTCGACGAGCGCTTGCCACAGCGACGCCGAAGAAGTCGCCGGCACTCTGCCCCTCGAACACCCGAGAAGGAATCATCGAGAACCCGCCCGCTGCGTTGAGAAAAAGGTTCGCCGTGCCGGCATCCATTCTTCCGCCCGGATTCGCGAGGCTCGCGCCAATGATGAGATCGAGACGACCATCACCATCGACGTCACCAGCGCCGCTGAGTGCTACGCCGAAGTAGTCGCCCGCAGCAACGCCACCAAACGTGCGGAGCGCCAGCGCCTGAACGCCCGACGCACTGCCGCGAAACAGATACGCTTGTCCCGCGTCGTTCATCATCAGCGGATCCGCGAAGTGCGCACCGACAAGGATGTCGTCGAACCCGTCCTGATCGACGTCACCAACCGCTGCTGAAGACCAGCCGAACAAGTCGCCGGCGGCCACGCCATCGAGCACGCGCGCAGCAGTCGAACCCACGCCGCTCGCACTGCCATGGAATACACTGAGCGTTCCAGCGTCCATCCGTCCACCAGGATCGGCGAGGTTCGCGCCGATGAGCAGGTCTGCGAAGCCGTCGCCGTTCACATCGCCCGCAGCAGATACCGACACACCCAGCGAGTCGGAAGTCGCCGCTCCATTCAGCGTCCGCTCTGGCGTCATGGAGATTCCCGATGGTGATCCATGAAACACGCTGGCAGAACCCGCACTCATGCGACCCGCCGGATCTGCTGCAGGCGCTCCAACGATGATGTCACCGAAGCCGTCGCCATTGAGATCGCCCGCACCCGCAGAGTCCCAACCGAAGCCATCACCAGCAGCGGCGCCCTCGAGCACTCGCGCAGCAGTGGCGTTCAGTCCGGCGCCCGATCCATGAAAGACGCTCGCAGTTCCAGCTTCCATTCGCCCGCCCGGGTCCGCCCAGTACGCACCAACGACAATGTCTGCGTACCCATCGCCGTTCACGTCACCAGCTCCAGCGATGGACCAAGAGAAAAAGTCGTTCGCGTTGCGTCCTTCGAGCACCAAGCTCGGCGTTGAGCCGATGCCTGTCGCACTCCCGTAGAAAATGTTGGCGGTGCCTGCGTTCATCCTCCCTCCGGGATCTGCCCACGACGAACCAACCAACAGGTCCGCAAACCCGTCGCCGTTGATGTCTCCCCCGGAACTTACGACTACGCCGAAGTCATCGCCATTCGCGACGCCACGCAGCGTCACCGCCGGAGCTGCGGGCAGTCCTGTCGCACTTCCGTAGTACACATCGACCTTGCCGCGCCCTCCCTCCGCCTTCGGAGCACCAATCGCAACGTCCGCAAACCCATCACCGTTCACGTCCAGCTCGGTGCCGAAGCTCGTGTCGACGGGCGCGCTCGCCGCACCAACGCGGAACCACCACGGACTCGTCGACATCGTTCCTTCGTTCGATCCGTCTCGGCCACGCAGGCGCCAGAACCACACGCCAGGAGCAAGGCTCGCAGACGGACGAAAGCGGTCACCCGTGACGCGCGGTGATTGCTCGATGCGCGCGAAATCACGAGAACGACTCAGCTCGACCACCGCCCCATCTGTTCGAGCGCTGTTTTGCCAACGCAACGTCGGACGCTGCGAGGTAACGGTGCTGGTGCTGAGCGGCGCAATCGCGCGCGGCGCAGGCAGCATGGGATCGACGACGATGGACGCGTCGTTCGCGTCTGGAACGTCTGCTGCGACGCTTCCATCCCCTTCATCCACCACATCAACGCGCGGGACGTCTGCGACATCTGCATCGTCCATCGAACCGTCGCGTAGCCCTGTGTCCACGCCTGTCTCGCTCGCGTCCGCAGTAGCATCGACGCGGGCGTCTCGCGCGGCATCTGCGGCGATCACGGTGCAGCGGCTCCGTGCGAGCGAGGGAAGATCCTCGCACGGGACGTGACAGCCGAATCGACCCAACGGATTGCCGGGCGGGCACGTGTACCCGCAGGCACCAAGCCCCGCGAACACCAGCACGCCAAGCGTGCGCGTGAAGAACGATCGAAGCGCGCTCATGGGCACCCCGCGCTGGACTCGATGGGGGCGGTCACCGGCCGAAGCGTGACCGCAATCGCGCGGTGATCTCCCGCCATCCAGTTCACGCCACGCGCATCCCCTTCGGCGAGCACCGTGCGATCGCTCCCGCATACGCCGGTCGCCACGACCGCCTGCACGCGGAGCGCATCCACTGCCCCTCCTGCCCACCACGAGACGGGCATGGGCATGCGGTCCTCGCCGTTCCAGCTTGCGATGCGCCGGGCCTCGCGGCTCGGGTCCCACCCAGGCTCGGGGACGAGCGGCACGGGCACAGGCGCGCCCGGGGCGCGCGGCGCATACACGATGAGGCTCACGAGCTCGGGGCGACTCGATGTGCCGAGCGCGGTACGCAGGTCGGTCAGCACGAGGTTCATCTCGGCGTTGCCATCGGAGGCACAGGCGCTGGTGCCCACCGCCCCCATGAGCACGCCTGCGAAATACACGCGAAGAACGCGACGTTCAGAGTGCATCAAAACGCTCCAAAGACAGTGATTCCCTGACCCGTCCACGCTGCACGAACCGTGGGCAGCGAAGGCTCTCGGCGGGTCGCGCCGAGCACGAAGAGGCTCGTTCCTGCGACGAGGAGCGCGCCACCCGCGATCCAGCCCCCAACGGCGAGCGAACGAAGCGCCGTCTCTCCACTCGCGCCGCTCGAACGAATCCCACCGAGCACCGAACCTTCATCACCAATCGTGAGCGAGCGAGACCGCACGATGTCCGCCCCAAACCACGCGGCCGTTCCGCCTCCCGCGAGCACGAGTCCTGATGCGCCGAAGACGATGCCGAAGAGCAGCTGCGGGCCGTTCGGTGCCGCGTTCGTGACGCGCACCGGTGCAAGCGCGGTTGGAGCGGTCCGTGGCCGCACGCGCACGCGCACCTCGGGCAACGCGGTCGTCTCGCGCGCTGCGGCCGTCGTCGTTCCCGTCGAACGCGCGCGAAGGACGCGAGGAAGGTCGCTCCACTCGCGCTCGTTCACCTCGCGCACCACCGTGCGGGCGATCACGTCGACCACGACGAGCCGCCGTCCCTCGGGCCGAAACACGACGACGCGATCTGCGCCGAGCGCCGAGCCCAACACGGACACGTCCCCGATCATCCGCGCTTCGAGCTGACCCACGTTTTCATATCGAAGGGTTGGAGAGGTGCCGAGTTCGAGCGCGCGATCGAGCCCCATGTCGATCTGCACGGTGCTCGTGGTGCCCGCGCCAACGCTCACGCGGTGCACGAGCGACAACCGTCCGCCGCAGCGGATCGCGATGCGATGCGTTCCAGGGACGAGCCCTTGGAGTTGTGCGGGCGCATTGCCGAGGAAGATGCCGTTTCTCCGCACCTGACACGAGTCCGGAACGCTCTGCACGACGAGGGAGGCCGTCGCGAGCTGACGGACCTGCTCGCGGTATGCGTTGCGTACCGACTCGCCCGCGACACGCGCGGTGAGGGTCAGATCCGGCAGCGCTTCGACGAGCTTGCGGATGGCCTCGGCGGAGCGCGAGGGCTCGGACGTAACCGTCACGTTTGCGACGAAGAGCAGCGCCGAGATGAGCGCCTCGCGGTTCTCGCGCATGCGATCCAGCGCCTCGGGCTGCGCGAGCAAGAGATCGGCGTCGCGCTCGAGCGACTGGAGCGCAGGACGCGTGTCCGCCTCGTGGGAGGTTCCGAGGGCTTCGTTGTATTGCCTGCGGCTGCGAGGAACGCGCTCGCGTACCTCGCGAAGGGTGTCCCCGCTCGCGTCTGGCGCACCGTATCGTTCCTGCAACTGCGTGACGAGCGCGGGGCCGAGCACGAGCTGACCGCTCGCACCACGAGCGAGCGTCGAGAGGTCCGCGTCTGTGGCGGCAGGAGTGCCCCGCGGTGCGCTCGTCACGACGACGAGCGGCACCGACTGCGCCTCAGCGCGTGCCTCCCATGCGAGCACCGCGAAGAGCGCGCCAAGCGCGAGTACCGCCCGTTCCGCCTTGGGCTTGCTGTGAGGCCGATCAACCACGGTTGTAGCCATCCACGACCTTCGATTCCGCATCCCCATCATGAGCTGTCCTCATTTCCCGATCGCGCACGGCTACGTGCTCGCGTCGAGCCCCTTTCGCGTCACCTGGTACTCCGTCGCGCGGGTGGCTCCGCGCTTTGCGATCAACTCGTCGTCGTAGAGCACGCGGAGCGCCTGGGAAATCGCGTGCCGATCCGGAGCCGCGGCGAGCTCACGCTTGATGCCCTCGGCCGTCATCCACGCCTTGCTTCGCACGAGCACCGAGAGAATCTCGACACTCAGCCGACGTGCGTTCGAGGGGGCGGTGCGTGGGGCCTTTCCGCGCGCGGACTTCGTACGCGGCGGCTTCGGCGCGCGAGCGGCAGGACGAGCGCGAGGCGTCGTCGCGGGAGGCGCATCGCGATCCACTGCGGGCGCGAGTTTGTGAAGCGGAAGCGTCACGAGCAGGCGAATCACGCCGTCGGCGAGTTCTTCGGCGAGCGCGCGGATGGCGCGGTGGAGTTCAGCGTTGGTCATGGCACGAGTCCGGGAGAGCGTCGCCCACAGCAGGGCCGCTTCTGCGGGTGGTACACGAAACGACGGCAAACGTCGCTTGGTTCACGACAGAAGGGGTGCATCTTCACCCACCGTTCGCCTTCGGGACGGGGAGCGACCTGGGCGCACCTCCCTGCGCGACGAACCACACAACGTCCACCAGCACGCGGTGCATCGTCTTGCCTCCGGACTTCTGGCGGACACTCGCGAGCTGTCCTTCCACGGTCCGAACGGACACGCTGAGGCGCGCCGCTGTGCCCTCTGGCGTGTGTCCCGCCACGGCGAGCGCAAGAACGCGGGCTTCTGCGCCCGAGAGTCCGAGCTGGTCCGCGTATGCCGACAGCGCGCGATCGAGCTCGGTGAGCGCGGGGCAGAGCGCGTGCACGAACCGCGAAACGGTGGCGCGAACGGTTCCCACGGAGGCGAGAAAGAGCCGGTCTGCGGCGCGTGAAAACGCAGCGCTGCTGAACGAGGGACAGAGCACGCACACGAGCACGTTGCGGTGTTCTTCGAGCAGACCACGCACGAGGCGGTTGTGTGGCGCGTTGAGAACGATGCCGTGGGGCCACGCTGCGGGCGCAGTGAGCGCGTCGACCGCGTCCACCGCCTCGACGTAGCAGAGCGGCGGGATGAGCTCCTCGACCACCGTCCGCACGGCGGCATCGTCCCGGAGAAAACGAACGCGTGGCATCATGGGCGCGCTATCCACGAGCGCGCGGCGAGGTTGCGGGAGGGCGGTCGTTTTTCTCGCTCGCGTGGCCGAACGCGCAGCTCAAGCCCTACAAGCAGCGGAACCGGGACGCGCCCCGCGCTGCTGCAGCACAACGGTCACGAGGCACGCCACCAAGATCTGTCACAGCTCAGCAACCCGGAGGACGATCAACGCGTGTGTTTTCGCGCCGTTCGTCGAGCTACTCGTATGTCGCAAACCCCGCCGCACGCTCGGCGCGAAACTCAAGCGACTCCGCGCCCATCGGCACTCGAACGGTGCGCGCGAAGGACACCCTCATGCGCCGCCGTGGAAGTGGTCGGAGCAACGCCATGACCTCCGCAGGAACGTCCATGCGACCGGCGCTCGCGGGCGCGACGCAGTGCACGAGATGGGAGCCGCCCGCCGACTCTACCCAGCTCAGCACCACGCGAAGTTCGAGTCCTGGATCGTTGTTCGGCAACCAGCGCACCGTGATGTTCGCAGGCAGCGGCTGTGGAACATCGGGACCGGTCGGTTCGGTCACGGTTGGGACCGGCGGGACGACGAGAGCTGCTTCGAAGCCTGATGCGTCTTGCCCACTCGCGCGAATCCGAACCTCATCCCCTGCGCGCGGAACTGGTTGAGTGATTCCAAGCATGTACCCGTTTTCGGTGGCGGGAGGAGCCGTGCGTTGTTGTCCGGCCCAGCGCACAACGAGCTCACCAGCGCTGCGATATTGTGTCGTCGCCGATGTGACAGTGTGCGTGCATCCGCCGACCAACGTCATCGTGACGTCCCCTCTCTCAATCGACCAGATGCTTCCATACAATAAGAAGTAGTCGTCCGTTGCCGACTCCGAGAATCGGCTAAGCAGCAACACACGACCGCTAAGCGGTCCGAGCGGTGCCGCATCTTGAGGTGGCTCGACGACCACACGATCGTCCGGCGCATCCAGTGGCACATCAGCCGCCGCGTCGTCGGTCGTCGCGCCATCGAGCGACGGCGATACGGCGACACCGCACCCGAGCATCGGAGCGCAGCTCAATACCACGAAAAGAGCGATCTGATTGAGACTCATGGGCAAAGACCGTCCTGAGTGTCCATGCCCCGTGGGGGCACGCACTGCCCCTGAAACGCAACCCACGGGGCATCGCAGGGGCGAACCATGCAGCCGGTGCAGGTCGGCTGACCGCATCCGCCGCACCCATTGCACAAGTTGTTCGAACCGCATTGCGCCCGATTCGAAAGCAGCGAGTCCGTCGCCCGCTGGCAGTACTGCCCGTCGCAGCAGGGCTGCCCATTCAGTCCGCACGCGACGCAGACTCCGGGGCCATCCGTCGCGGCGTTGTGTCGCGCGTCCGTTGGATTGCCTGCCGACTGCACGCACGCGAGCCCCAAAGGACCACATCGACGAGGCGTCAGCGCGTTCGGAGCGGCGGGAGGACAAATCAACTCTTCGGTGAGATCGACTTGGCGTCGCTGCTCGCCGCAGACGTTCGAGGCGAACAGGCCTGGAACGAAGTCATCGGGGACGGCCGTCCCTGCGAGCGTCTGGAGCGGCGTTCGCGGTGCACCGACAGTCACGCTGGGAGGCGTCCCGATGCGAGCCGTAACGGCGACGTTCGCGACGTTCGAGAGGTCCAAGTCGCAGCAAGGATCCCCGGGTTGAACACCGCAACGAACGCAGGTGTTGTTCGCGCCGCAGATTCCGCCAGCGCGACAACGAGACCCCTGAGGAATGCGCGTCGGACCTCCAGGCAGCGACTGAAATGCCAGTCCGTTGCCCGTGGCTTCTGGGCAGCACGCCTGCCCGAGATCACCACAACGTTGTCCGGGCGGCATCGACGGCGCGCCGGGCGGATCACTCACAGCGTCCGTTTGTCGCCGATCGCGGCAGACGCCTGCGGCGCACACGAGGTTCGGAAGCACGACCGAGCCTTGGCCGTTCGCGATCAGGTTCGGGCCCGCCGCGACCCCGCAGGTCGCGCGTCCAAGCCCTTCGCAACAACGCTCGCCCTCCTGTCCGCATGGCATGCACACGGGTGAAGGGGGTGTCCCGGTGCTTGGGATGCTGCCCGCGACCGTTCCCGGCGCTGGCTGCGGCCACGGATTCGCCGTGAGTCGACGGCCCGCCATTGGCGTGCATGCGGTGTTGCCCGGACATCTGGGCGCGTTGGGATCGGTTGACGTCTCGATCGCAGGATCGCACCCACGACGACACACGCGCTGAATGCTGCCCGAAGGCTGCGTCGCTCCTGGTGGATTGTACGGCACGCATCGCGCGGGCATGGTCCCCTGTTGGCAGCAGTCCGAGTCCTGATCGCAACCTTGACCTTGCTGTCGGCAACACGCGTAGCTGTTGCTGTGATCGTTCGTCGCCCCGCGCAGATGCGTGTTCGGCTGGCAGCTGTCGCAGCCAAGGACACACGGATTCAAGTTCTCCGGCTGCGCTGGTGAGCCCGCGGGTTCGAGCGCGGTGTACTGCCGGTTCGACACCACGAACTGCTGCTCCTGCGTGCCGGGACGAAGCATCGGGCAACGACCGCTCGGCAGTCGGGGGAAGCCCGGGCACCAGTCCTGGAGCGACTGAATCGTGTCGGTGGTCGGCCGTGACTCGTATGACGGCAGCGTGCCGCACGTCGCGCTGTGCGGCGTCGCACGCACGCAGACAGCGACGACGTTTGTCCCTGGGCTACCGAGGTTTGACGGATTGCGTGAGTGCAGCTCACAACGATAGTCGTAGGTGCCGCGCCCGAGTACCCCGTCACTCACTGGAGGCTGGCAGGCTGCGTTCACGACGGTGGACGGAGCGTTGACGACCGCATCGCATCGCCGCAGGCACACCGTTCCCCGCCCACGCGGCGTGCTCGCTCCATCAGGGCGACGCATACACGCGAGACCAGGACCACACGGGCTACACGCGGTGAAGCCGGTCGCGGGCGGGTTCAACACGTTGGCAAAGTCCGCGTCACAGTCTTCCTGCCCTTCTGCGAGGAGAAGCGAACACAGACCCGGCGCGTTTCGGACGCCGAGCGGTCCACACGTCACGCTGCGGCAGAACTGTCCCGGCGTTTGAAGGCACGGGTTATTGATCGAGCCGAGGGGCGTGTGTGGGTCACACACGGGCGAGACCGGCCCCTGCTCGGGCGGCGGCGTGATCGCGCGACAGACTCCCTCGCCGGGCTGACACACGCGATCTCCGCTCAACGAGCAGGGCTCGCAACGGAGGTTCGGCCCGCAGACATACGCGGGACGCGAGCCCGGCACGCATGGATCGAGGTCGCAGCTCGCGCCGTCGCGGTTCGAGACTGCCGCGCACTGCCCGACGCAGACCTTTCGCTGTCCAGCCGGGCACGGCCCAACGAACCCACGACCGGGATTGTTGCTGGGATCAACGGTCGGCGAGCACGACGCGAGCACGACGAACATCGTCACCCAGATCGAGATGAACAGCCACCGCTCAGTCGCTCTTTTCTTGGAACCCATCGTCTTCTCCTGTCCCGTCGAGACCCCACGGAGACCGCGCTGCAAGACCGCCGAAAAAACTGCCTCCGGCGGCGCTCCTGTTCACGGAGAGCTGGGGTGTTTGCACCGTCACTAACTGACTTCTTCCGCGCGCAAAGACGCGAGGATCGTGTCGTAGCGACGACGGGCAGGAGCTGTCATGCGTACCAGTACCTATGCGCGGACGATTTCCATCATCCGCGTCGGTCACTCGAGCTGCGCGCGGAGCTGGGCATAGCGCCGCGCGCGGGGCGTGCCGTATCGCTCGCGCGAGATGCGCCGGATGAGCGCGTCCTGCCCAGTGCGCTCGTGGTCCTCGAAGGGCGGCAGCGTCTCCGCCGTGAAGGGCGCGGAGGTCGTACCGTTCACAGCGAGGCGAAGCGCGATCTGATGGCGCGCGAGCTTCGAGAGGTCCTCTGCGCGAAGCTCTGGCGCATACAACGGCGCGAGCTGCTCCGCGTCCTCGGGCCCCACACGAAACGCGATGGTTGTCCCCGCGTTCCCGAGCACCGCTCGGCCGAGCGCGGGAGAGAGCTGCGCCATGTGCTGGTGCGCGAGCACGAGCGCGAGGCCAAACTTCCGCGCCTCCACCAAGAGATCCCCGAAGCTCTCCGTCGCGAAAGACGGGAACTCGTCGACGTAGAGCGTGAAGGGACGGCGCGCGCTCGGGGCCACATCCGCACGCGCATACGCCGCGAGCTG
>LNEO01000322.1 GCA_001465015.1 Deltaproteobacteria bacterium Ga0077539
GGATGCCGTCCGCCCATCTCGTTGTCCAACCTCGACTGAGCCCACCGTGGGTCAGTTTCGATTGGCCGAGGTGGGTCAGTTTCGCGTGGCCAGGGACACCCGCCACGCTCTCGCGCGTGCCCTCCGTCTCGCTGGCTGCCCCGCACACGCGGGGATCGACCCTAGACCATGGTGGGGTCGTTGATGCTGATCACGGCTGCCCCGCACACGCGGGGATCGACCCTCGCGCGAACGCCGCCGGCTTCGAGCTCGCCCGGCTGCCCCGCACACGCGGGGATCGACCCCTCGCGGCTCAGCACCGCGCGCTCGCCGTCTCGGCTGCCCCGCACACGCGGGGATCGACCCACCGCGCGCACGCTGACGAGCGCGTTGATGCTGGCTGCCCCGCACACGCGGGGATCGACCCAAACCGTGTCTATGCGGTGGCGGCGACGTGATGGCTGCCCCGCACACGCGGGGATCGACCCGGACTTGAGAAGCGCGGGCGACCGGTTTTCAAGGCTGCCCCGCACACGCGGGGATCGACCCTCGCGGGCGCCGTCTGGCGCGACGCTATTCGGGGCTGCCCCGCACACGCGGGGATCGACCCACCACGCGATCACCCTCGATGCGCGCACCGCGGGCTGCCCCGCACACGCGGGGATCGACCCTCAGCCGGGATTTGACCGCGATTCATTCCGCAGGCTGCCCCGCACACGCGGGGATCGACCCGCAAGAGGCTCGAGCACGCGCGCGAGTGGCAGGGCTGCCCCGCACACGCGGGGATCGACCCTACTCAAGCGGCGCGCGGAGGTCGGCGAATACGGCTGCCCCGCACACGCGGGGATCGACCCACCGCCGCGTAGCCGTCGCTCGCACGTGTGGCGGCTGCCCCGCACACGCGGGGATCGACCCCGAAGCGCCGAGCGAGAGCGAGCACGCTGCGCGGCTGCCCCGCACACGCGGGGATCGACCCGCGGGCGGAGTCATTCACGTCCTGCGTCTGTTGGCTGCCCCGCACACGCGGGGATCGACCCCCCGACGCGACATCGCAGTACGTCATCGAGGGGGCTGCCCCGCACACGCGGGGATCGACCCACGACGCTCGAAGAGGCCATTGCGGCGCTCTGGGCTGCCCCGCACACGCGGGGATCGACCCTGGCCCTGCAGGAGCCACGGGCGCGACAGGGCGGCTGCCCCGCACACGCGGGGATCGACCCAAGCACGGCAAGATGACCGGCGTCACGGCCTGGGCTGCCCCGCACACGCGGGGATCGACCCACCTCGGACAGCTCGCCGCCGTGGCGCTCGACGGCTGCCCCGCACACGCGGGGATCGACCCGCGCGTCGCGGCCGTCGAAGCCGCCACAGAAAGGCTGCCCCGCACACGCGGGGATCGACCCACACAATGACCCTAGGATATGGACTCGGGCCCGGCTGCCCCGCACACGCGGGGATCGACCCTGGGGCGCGTGTATGGGGTGCTTCGCGACGCAGGCTGCCCCGCACACGCGGGGATCGACCCCCGCGGCGTACGTCGAGCCTGCTGCGAGCGACGGCTGCCCCGCACACGCGGGGATCGACCCGCGGTCCCCGGGAGCGGGGGAGCGCTTGCAGGGGCTGCCCCGCACACGCGGGGATCGACCCGCGGTCACCGTGACCGGCTCGACGAACATGGGGGCTGCCCCGCACACGCGGGGATCGACCCGCGCGCGCCCTCGCGAGCTCTTCGAGTGAGACGGCTGCCCCGCACACGCGGGGATCGACCCGGTGCACACGAGCCGCTCGGGCTCGAGGACCTGGCTGCCCCGCACACGCGGGGATCGACCCTACACAGCGCAACAGATTGTGACCGGAGGTCTGGCTGCCCCGCACACGCGGGGATCGACCCGTCAACTCCACGCCGCTGAACGCGGCGCGGACGGCTGCCCCGCACACGCGGGGATCGACCCATCGTGGCCCTTGACCTCGCCATGATGCGCGGGGCTGCCCCGCACACGCGGGGATCGACCCGGTGTAGGCGGTCGTCATGGTCGGTCTCTCCTGGCTGCCCCGCACACGCGGGGATCGACCCAAGCCCGCGGCCGTCGTCGAGGCCGTGCTCGCGGCTGCCCCGCACACGCGGGGATCGACCTTCGTGTGCCGTGGTCTCGAACCACCGCACGATGGCTGCCCCGCACACGCGGGGATCGACCCGCTCCCGTCCCGAGCGTTCCGGCGCGGGTGATGGCTGCCCCGCACACGCGGGGATCGACCCGCGGAGACGAAAGACCATGAACGCACTGAACAGGCTGCCCCGCACACGCGGGGATCGACCTCGAAGTCCATCGCGTGACGGCCGGGGCCGCCGGGCTGCCCCGCACACGCGGGGATCGACCCGCTCCCCTCGCCTCGGCCATCGGGCCCACGTCGGCTGCCCCGCACACGCGGGGATCGACCCCAGGTACGCGAGCCGGAGCATCTCCGACCAGTGGCTGCCCCGCACACGCGGGGATCGACCCGCTCACGAAACGACAAGCCGAAGTGCTCGCGGGGCTCCCCCGCACACGCGGGGATCGACCCTCGCCCTCTGGATCGTGCTCGCGATCGGACTCGGCTGCCCCGCACACGCGGGGATCGACCCTCATCATCGATCTATTCGCGGGCGGCGGCGGTGGCTGCCCCGCACACGCGGGGATCGACCTCGCGCACGTTGCCGATGTCGCGCGGGCTGTTCGGCTGCCCCGCACACGCGGGGATCGACCCGAGCTCGCGGCTGCCCCGCACACGCGGGGATCGACCCAGCTCGCGGTTTCGGTTGGCGGGCATCGGCGCGGCTGCCCCGCACACGCGGGGATCGACCCTCGCGTTGATCGAAGCGCGCGAATGCCTCGGCGGCTGCCCCGCACACGCGGGGATCGACCCCCACGCACGGCAAAGGCCGCGAGCACCCATGGGGCTGCCCCGCACACGCGGGGATCGACCTACGCCCGCGAGGACGGAGAGGAGACGGACCGCGGCTGCCCCGCACACGCGGGGATCGACCTCAGCAGACCCGGCGCAGCGCCAGCGAGCAGTGGGCTGCCCCGCACACGCGGGGATCGACCCGTTGCAGAGGGCCGCTCGCTTTGACCATCGACGGCTGCCCCGCACACGCGGGGATCGACCCACTGGCTGCCGTTCCCCGCGCCCTGCATGCGCGGCTGCCCCGCACACGCGGGGATCGACCCAAAGTTGCGCCGCCCGAGATGGAGCTGCTCCGGGCTGCCCCGCACACGCGGGGATCGACCCAGCACGAGCAGATCGTCGACCACGAGGATGATGGCTGCCCCGCACACGCGGGGATCGACCCGCGGTTGCGGCGAAGGAAGCGCCACCGCTCGAGGCTGCCCCGCACACGCGGGGATCGACCCCATTCGCTGTAGTGCTTCTGGAGACGGTTCGTGGCTGCCCCGCACACGCGGGGATCGACCCTTTTCGAGCCACTGCGGCGCGGGGTAGGTGATGGCTGCCCCGCAGACGCGGGGATCGACCCACAGTGTTGAAGCGCGCGAAGTGCGTCAGCTGGGCTGCCCCGCACACGCGGGGATCGACCCTCGTCGAACTCGCTCGCGAGGGGATACATCATGGCTGCCCCGCACACGCGGGGATCGACCCCGCGAAGTCCCATGTGTGTTTTCTCGTGGAAAGGCTGCCCCGCACACGCGGGGATCGACCCGTCCACCTCCTACGTCGAGATGATCCTGCGGGGGCTGCCCCGCACACGCGGGGATCGACCCGTCGGCGCGGCAGTCGCGACGACCGCGACGGTGGCTGCCCCGCACACGCGGGGATCGACCCGTCACCGCCCCCGAAAGCGCGGACGCGGACGAGGCTGCCCCGCACACGCGGGGATCGACCCCCGCGCGGCAACAGCACGGTGGACGTGTGGCTGGCTGCCCCGCACACGCGGGGATCGACCCGGACACGATGCGCCGCAGTGCTCCCACACAAGGGCTGCCCCGCACACGCGGGGATCGACCCGGCGCGCCGAGCGGTGGCGTGATGTTCGGCGAGGCTGCCCCGCACACGCGGGGATCGACCCGGCCGCGCGACGAGCACCCGCGCGAGGTCGAGGGCTGCCCCGCACACGCGGGGATCGACCCGCCCCACTGCACGACCGTTGCGGTTGTCGCGAGGCTGCCCCGCACACGCGGGGATCGACCCGGGCGCGGCCTCGGCGAAGAAGAAGAGAGCGAGGCTGCCCCGCACACGCGGGGATCGACCCACCTCTGAATCGGCCCCCTGATAGAGATTCCCGGCTGCCCCGCACACGCGGGGATCGACCCCGCTGCGCATGTGGGAGGTGCGTCTATGAGTTGGCTGCCCCGCACACGCGGGGATCGACCCATCACGGGGTCGAGTCCCTACGGGTACTTTCGGGCTGCCCCGCACACGCGGGGATCGACCCGCGGGTGCTGGGATCGAGACGAACGCGGGGAAGGCTGCCCCGCACACGCGGGGATCGACCCTTGCCGCGTATGCGCTTCAACCCAGGTTCGGTGGCTGCCCCGCACACGCGGGGATCGACCCGTCGAGGGTCGGCTGTCCAACAACCTCGCCCAGGCTGCCCCGCACACGCGGGGATCGACCCGCAACCTCTGGCCACGTGTTCGGCCTCTACGAGGCTGCCCCGCACACGCGGGGATCGACCCTCGATCGCGTCGCCCTTCTCGATCGTCTCCGCGGCTGCCCCGCACACGCGGGGATCTGTAGTCGGCCATCCCAATCCGACGAAATCTGACCCACGCGGGCGAGCCCGCCGCGCCCGGCGCGCCGCTCGCCACTCTGCGACGTCGTCGCCACGCGTCCGCGTCGCTGTCCATCCCGTGGCCGTGCTGCGCTCGAAACCCCAATCCCCCTCCGTCCGCGTCCGTCCTCCCTGCAAACGCAGAGGTATACCGGAGCTCCCATGACGACCGCGCAGCTCCCATCGACGCGACTTGTCGCTCACGCCTTTGACAGAGAAGAGAATAGCGCCGTCTTCGCAGACGCAGCGCGATTCGTGCTCGATCGGAGCGGCCCGCGCGACGAGCTGCGGATCGTCTCTCCATATCTCGGCGCGAAAGTCCTCGCGAGGCTCGTCGCTGGACATCGCTTCCGCCTCGTCACGGATCTCGACGAGTGCTTCAACGGCCGCGCGGCCGCATCCCTCGAGCACCTTCTCGCGGCGCACCACGAGTTCGTGCGTCACCGGTCTGGCGTGCACGCCAAGCTCCTCGCCTCGTCCGGTGCGTTGATGCTCGGGTCCGCGAACTTGACCCGCCGAGGCTTCGCAGAGCGCGACGAGCTCGCGATCGTCAGCGGCGATCCGACGCTGCTCGATGAGGTTGGAGCGTGGTTCGAGCAGCTTTGGCAACACGCATCCTCGGTCGATCCTGCGGCCCTCGAACGCGCTCGCGCCGCCGCTGAGCGAAGCCCCAGACGCACGCCCGCGCCAACCGCCGCGGCCTCGTCCACGTCGGCGACGACTCGTGGCCTCGGGTGGCTCGCGCAGCCAAACCTGCCGCCGGATCACACATTCGACGCAGAGCCAATCGACGCCGCTGTCGATGAACTCGCCGCGACGATCCGTCAGCTCGTCGACCAGCCGTCGGACGGACGCCTGGTGCTCGGCCTCTTCCGCGAAGCGCTCCTCGCGACGGGACTCAGCCTGAACGACAAGCAACTGCACATGGGGTTCGGGCTCAACGAGCGCCGTCTGCACATCACCGTCGGCAACCGCTACGTCATATGGGCCTTCCCAGGGCGCCGCCCGGACAACGTCCCGAGGGCGCAGCCCGCGCTCGGGTTCATCGCGGCGGACGTCGAAGCGATCAACGATGTGCGGCACAAAGCTCCGACCCAAAGCTGGGATGGCTGGTTCAAGGGACCCCGCGTGCGCACCGTGAAGCTGTGCGTCTCAGCGATCCGCGACTGGATCGACGTAGTGCGGCCGGTGTGGCTCGACGCGATCGCTCGTGAAGTCGACGCCGTGACCCGCGGATCGCGGCCTCGCACGAGCTCGTTTCTGCGAGCGCGAAGAGGCTCGTTGGACACAATCCTCCGTGACCAACGACTGATCGACTCGACCGTCGAACGTGCATTCGGCCGGTCGACGCCCACGCTCTCGTCCGAACCGCGAAGCCCACGCGCCGCCAACCTCGCGCCGCCGCCCGAAAAACCCCACGCCAAGGTGGCCGACGCCGAAGTCGACGCGCTCGCCGAGACGCTCCTGCGCTGGGTGCAAACCTCGACCGATGCTCGCTTCGTGCTCGAGCTGTTTCGCGAGGCGCTGCTCGAGACAGGGCTGTCGCTCGATGACCAACGGCTGAACTCGAGCTTCGCACTGAAACCAAAGCGCATTCACCTGACCGTCGGCAATCGATACGTTCTTTGGGGATTCGCGGCGCTGAGCGCCGACGAGCTTCGCGACAAACCTGCGATCGGCTTCATCATGGCCGAGGCCGAAGTGGTCGACGACCTCTGCAATGCGCTGCCCGGCGAAGCTCGGAGCGCCCCGTACACGCGCCCCGAAGTGCCGGGCGTTATCGTGGCTCTCTCGCGCTTGCGCGAGGTCCTCCACTTGCTCCGGCCCTCGTGGCTGGCCGCCGTGCGCAACGAGGTCTCGCGGGGCCGCGCGAGCCCCGGACGCCGCGCGCTTCGTCCGTCGTTCGATGCAATTCTGCGCGACACATCGCTGTTCGAGCAGGTCATCGAGCGCACGAAGCGCTGACCGCGACGACCAGCGCACACCGACTCGTCGTTTCCCGAGAGGCCGCGCCAGATTTCTTTCGGGCTTGCAGGGATAGGCGGGCGGACGCTCTTGAAAGTCGCGGTCCTTCGTCTCGATCCAGTCGTTTCTGGCGGGATCCCAAACGTCGAAGCTCCCGTCGACCTGCGCGGACGATTCGAGTCCGGGGCTCGGGGACGACCGGGCTTCCCCTTCCAGCTCCGCGAGCTTGCGTCGAACGATGAGCGGGAGCTCGTCTTCGCCGTCTTCGCGTCGAACTCGAAACAGATACTGGCCGATTTTTGGTCGTCGAATCGCGCAGCCGGGCGGTGCGCCTTCACCCGCGCTTCAAACGCGCGATCTCGCGCGGCGTCATCGGCCCACGCAGCAACGAGATCGCCCACCGCGGCTGCAGCAGCGAGACGGCGCCACCCGCCTCGCGCACCACGAACCACCGCGCGGCGATCTTCTGCAGCAGCTTCGACATCGGCCCCTTCGCCTTCTCGCCCAAGCCCTCGATCACCCGCGCGCGGTCGGCGTCGGTTTGCAGCCGCCCGAGCACCCAGGTGCCCGCGTTGCTGAGCGCGCGATAGTCCAGGTCCATCGGGTTCTGCGTCGCGAGCACCACACCCACACCAAACGCCCGCGCTTGCTTCATCAACGCCACGAGCGGGCGCTTCGTCGGCGGCGCGTGCGGGTGCGGCGGCAGAAACCCGTACACCTCGTCGAACACGATCAGCGCTCGCAGTCGACTCGTCCCCGACAAGCTACGAACCCAGGCGAGCGCCTCTTCGAGCACGACCCCCAACGCCAGCGCGCGCTCGTCGTCCTGCAAGTGCGCGACGCTCACGATCGTCGCGGGAGTCCTCCCGTCCACCGGCAACATCCATCGCGCGACGTCGAGGTCTTGCCCTTCGCGCCAACGCGCGAGCGACGAGGACGCGATCAACGTGTTGAGGTCCGCCGCGAGCCCTTCGCGCGCCTTCGCGCTCATGTAGCGATCGACCGCGAGCGCGCCGATCTCGTCGAACGGTGGGTCGAGCACGTCTGGCAAGAGCGACGCGAGGTCCGTCGGCTCGTTGGCGCGCAGCCTCCGCTCCGCGATGGTCGTGAGCAGCGCATGTTCGCGGCTCTTGGACGGCTCGTGCTCGCGACCCATCAAGCGCAAGACCGTCGAGACCGCGGCTTCGAGCGTCGCGCGCGCGCTGTCCGCGTCGCTGTCCCACCGGGCTGAGCGTCGTTCGAGCGCCGAGAGCAAGTGCAGCGGCTCGCCTGCGTCGCTGCCGGGCGTCACGATCCGCACGTGCGTCCGCGCGCAGTACTCTCGTAGATCGTCCTCGGTGATCGACCACTCGGTGAGCGATCGAGCGCGCTCTTCGGCCACTTCTTCAACCAGCGCTTCGTCGGCGATTCCATCATCGTCGCCGCGCGCGGCTTCGACCCACGGCGCGATTGGCCCCGCTTCGAAGCTCGGAAACGCCAGCGCCAGATTCGCCAGGTCCCCTTTGACGTCCACCATCAACACAGGAACGCCTGCTCGCAGCGCCTCTTCGACCAGGACCGTCACGACCCCGGTCTTTCCCGAGCCGGTCATCCCGACGACAACGCCGTGCGTGACGAGCTCGTCCGCGATGACGTCGAACGAGCCCTTGGGAGCGCCGTTCATCGCGCGGCGTGACCCCAATCGAAACCGAAGCGTCATCGCCAGCGCTCCCCTTTGGTGCCGTGACCGCTCAGCCCTTCTTGGAACCGTCCGGATTCGCCGGTTCTTTGATGAACGGAGACGGGTCGACCACCTCGTCATCACCGCTCGGGCTTCGACGCTCCGCGAGCCCCAGGCGAATGAGGTAATCGCGGCGTTGAATGTTGAGCCGCGCGATCTCCGACCACTCGTCCCACCACTGACGCAACTCGACCAACGCACGCTCGTACTCGGATGCTGCTTTCGAAGCGGCTTCGGCGGCCGCTTGGAGCGCAGCGTCGTCTTCGCCGACGTCGCCGGCCTTGGCGATCTTGACCAGCGCGGCGATACGCTTGCGTTCGGCTTCGTCGAGGCCGCGCTCGGTGAGCGTGGCGAGCGCCGCGCGCCCGTCTTTGCTCTCGGCGAGCGCGTCGAGCCGCTTGAGGATCTTCGACACGTTGATGACCGCCGCGGGTCCGTTGACCGCGCTGATCCCGGCGAGCACGGACTCGCGCGCTTCGGGGTGCCTCGTCAGCGCGGCACGAATGAGACGGATGTTGGGCTCGTCCCAGTTGTCGATCGCCGCCACCGCGTCGGCGACTTCTTTCGCGGTCACCGCGCTCTCGACCTCGCGGTTGCCGAGCTGTTCGAGCAGCGTCCAGCCGCGCCGATGCTCGGCCGCGTCGTAGCCCTTCGAGCGCAAAATCGTTCGCACTTCGGGCACCAGCCCGACCGCGAGCAAGAACGTCAGGACGCGATTCGGCGTCTGCTCCAACGTCTCGAACGTCACGCCTGCTGCCGAGATCTCTCGCTTCTTGTTCATGTCCAGCCCCTTTGTTTGCTCTCTTGGGTGAAACCACCACCCACGAGAGCAATTCGAAGGCTCGCGAACGAGATTGGGCTTGTCAAGCTGGAGTTCGCGCGGCGAAGCGCTCGCGTGGCGGGCAGCAAGGGCGGCGAACCGCTTGAAATCTCGTCACAATCGAGCCAGGGAGCTTCCGGTGCGACCCGAGAGCTTCCGGCGCGGGGATCGGAGCTTCCGGCGTCACCCAACGGACTTCCGACCCGCTCGGGGAGCTTCCGACACGACCCCAAACGGCTCCCGCGAGACGCTCGGAGCTTCCCGCGATGGCGCAAACAGCCTCCGGCGAGGCAGATGGCGCCTGCTACGCGAACCGGGAAGCGTTGCCGCGGCGCCGGAAGCAGTCACACAGTGTGGGGGGGCGCGTGTGGTCGCAGCGAGCGCGTTCAGCGCTCGATCACGCACACTGCCTGCCCCCAACATGCCACCAACGAACATCCCCGCCACGAGGCGATCGCCGCGAGCGCCATCACGATCACGGCGAACTTGCCGTAAGCCGCCCACAGCGCCGTGAACCTACGCGCCACGAGCTGACCTCCGCCCGGAGTGTGCGCCCATCGTGGCCCTGCGACCACGCCCGCTCAGCTTCGCTCGCTGTATTCGCCGAGGGCGCGAAAGCGACGATAGCGTTGCTCTCGAAGCTGCCCGCGAGTCAGCTCGGAGAGCTCGGACAACGCCGAGGCGATCGCGTCGCCGACGCGCCGCGCCGCGCCGTCGTGGTCGCGATGGGCGCCGCCGTCGGGCTCATCGATGACGCCGTCGACCACGCCGAGTCGCAAGAGGTCTGGCGCGGTGATCTTGAGCTCGCTGGCGGCGCGAGACGCTTGGGAGCCGTCCTTCCACAAGATGCTCGCGCAGCCTTCCGGCGAGATCACGGAGTACGTCGCGAACTCGAGCACGAGGACCTTGTTCGCGACGGCGAGCGCGAGCGCGCCGCCCGAGCCCCCCTCGCCGATCACGACCGTGATCACCGGAACTCCGAGCTCGGCCATGGACATCAACGACTGCCCGATCGCCTCGCTCTGACCGCGCTCTTCCGCGCCGATGCCCGGATACGCTCCAGAGGTGTCCACGAAGGTGAGGATGGGGCGGTCGAATCGATCCGCGAGCTCCATCAAGCGTCGAGCCTTGCGGTAGCCCTCGGGGTTGGGCATCCCGAAGTTTCGCAGCATGTTCTCGCGGGTGCCGCGGCCCTTTTGGTGGCCGACGACGAGGACGCTCCTCCCGCGAAACCGTGCGAATCCAGCGACGATCGCGCGATCGTCCGAGAACGTTCGATCGCCGTGGAGCTCGACGAAGTCCTCGCAGAGACGCGAGAGGTAATCGAGCGTGTACGGCCGGTCAGGGTGCCGCGAGAGCTGCACCTTCTGCCACGGCGACAGCCCCGAGAAGATCTCGCGCTGGAGCCTCCGGGCCTTGTCTTGAAGGCGCGTGATCTCTGCGTCGAACGTCGCGCTGTTGTCGCCCGCTCCGCGCAGGCTTTGAATCCGCCGCTCCAACTCGCGGAGCGGCTTCTCGAACTCGAGCTCAGCCATGACGTCGCTCTCTCAGGATTTCTCGCGCAGCACTTCGAAGATTCTCACCGGCTGCGCGATGCCCTTGGGCTTGACGGGCTCGAGCTCGCGCACTTCGAAGAGGTCTTTGACGCGCAGCCACGTCTGCTCGGAGATCACGATCTGCATGCCCTTGGCCTGCGAGCAGAGGCGCGCTGCGAGGTTCACGGGCGCGCCGATCACCGTGTACTGCATTGCTTTGCTGGAGCCGAGGTAGCCGGCGACCACCTTGCCCGTGTTGATGCCGATTCCGATTTCGAAGCCAATTTTGCCGGCCGCGGCGCGGTCGTTGTTGAACTCTCGCAGCCCTTCGATCATCACGAGCGAGGCTTTGACGCAGCGAATCGGGTCATCCGGGTGGCTCACGGGAGCGCCGAAGAGGGCCATGATTTCGTCGCCGACGAATTTGTCGAGCGTGCCCTCGTACTTGAAGATGATCTCGACCATCCGCTCGAAGTAGTCGTTGAGCATCGAGACGATGTCTTCGGCGTTCATGCCTTCGGACATCGACGTGAAGCCGCGGATGTCCGAGAAGAACATCGTCGCTTCGGTGCTCACGCCGCCTTGTTTGACCTCGACCTTGCCGTCGAGGACGAGCTGGGCGACCTGCGGAGAGAGCAGCCGTTGAAAGCGCTCGCGGGCGACGGCGTCGCGCTGGATTTGCCGCGCGAGCGTCGCGTTGGCGATGGCGAGCGCGGCCTGGTTCGCGATGTTGGTGACGAGCTGAAGGTCCTTCTCGCCGAACGCGTTGGTGCTGATCTGCGAGTCGACGACGAGCACGCCCTGCAGCTCGCCCTTGAACAACAGGGGCACAGCCATCGAGCTGCGAATCCCCTGCATGATGATCGAGTGCGCCTGCGAGAACCGCGGGTCGAGCATCGCGTCGGACGAGAGCGTCGCGACGCGCTCTTTCTCGACCTGATGGAGGATGGTCGTGGACACGACGAAGGGCTCGTCGACGCCCTTTCTCGTGCGAATGGCGCGAGGGCTGAGCGTCTTGCTCTCGTCGTACAAGAGGATCGCGGCGCGATCGGCGGCCAAGAGGTCGAACGCGCGCTCGAGGATCTTCTCGAGGAGCTTGTCGAGGTCGAGCTCGGCGCCGATCGCTCGCTGCAGCTCGTAGGCGATGCGGAGCTTTTCGTAGTCGCGGCGGAGGGCCTCGACGTCGACGATGCTCTTCTCTGGCAAGAACTGCTGCGCAGCCGCGGCGATCTTCGATCGAACGTGCGACTCGAGCATGCTCGAGGTGATCGTCACCTTGGACTGCGCGACCGCGCCGATCATCGTCATGCCGGCGGCTTTGTTTGGAGCCGCAGGTTGTCCGAGCACGGCGTTGGGCGGAGCGACCGGGCTTTGCGGCGGCGAAGGCACGGCGCTGCTCGCCCAGGGGACCCCCGGCGCGACCGGCGGCTGCGCGATGGGCGGCTGCGCGATCGGAGGCTGCGGGACCGGAGGCTGCGCTACCGGCGGCGCGAACGCAGGCGGCCCCACCGGGGCGACGTTCTGTCCGCCCGCGTTGGGATTGTACGGGCTGGTCCCAGGATTGAACGGGCCCTGAGCGACGGGCGACCCAGAGTTTGCTTCGCGAAACACCATGCGGGTGTTTCCCAACGCGACCTCGTCGCCGTCGTTGAGCCACTGCTCGCCAGCGACGCGCTGGCCGTTGATGTACGTGCCGTTCAGGCTGCCGAGGTCGCGCAGGACGTACCGTCCCGCACGCACCTCGATGATGCAGTGCTCCTTCGACACGATCCGGTCGAGGAGCTGCACCGTGTTGTTGGGATGTCTACCGACGCTGTTGACCGCCACGAGCTCGCGCTCTTGTTGTCCCTCGGGCGTAACGATCAGAAGCCTGGCCATCGATGCCTCCACGCTGACCGGCTGCGCACGACGCGGCCGACCGCAGGACTGGGAGACTGTACAGAATCTCCAACAGAGCGAACACGGCGGGCGGTGCGTTCGACGATCTTCACGGCAACGCTCCGCCCACTTGCGAAACCGCTGCTCGGATGATGTCGGCGCGCATTCCGTACTTGAAATTCGAGCTGCGGTTGACTTCGACGCTCACCGTCTGGCCCGTTCGTGGGTCCAAGATGCGCTGGCGCTCTTCGTCCGAGAGGCTCCCGGCGTTGACGCCAATCACGAGACCCGACGCGAGAAAGATCGGTGAGCCCGAAGAGCCCGAGGTGGTCTGCGCGCTGTGTTGAATCTTCTGCGCCTGTTGCGGCTCGGCGGCGCGCTCGAAGAAGTCCGTGGTGCGATTGAGCACGCCCTGGGTGATCGTCGCGACCGGCGACGTCTCGTTCATCGTGAGACCAGGAAAGCCATAGACGAAGAGCTGAGACCCAGCTCGCAGCGCCAGCAGCTCGGCGTCGCTCGCGATGCGCACGGGCGTCGGGAGCGGCTGCGCGGCGCGCACGAGACCGACGTCGAACCCCGACCCCTCGATGCCGTGAGCGTTGTTGCGAAACCGGCTGTCTCGATAGACCGGCGTGATGACCACGCGGTGGCCACGGCCGGAGCTGCGCATCGCGATGAGCGTCGAGCCGCGCTCGAGAAACTGCCGACCCGCGTCGATGCAGTGAGCGTTGGTGGCGATCAGGTCCGCCGTCACGGCGAAGCCCGTGCAAAACCCGCGAGGGTTGGGCGTGTTGGGCACCTGCGCCGCGAGCAAGTAGATCGCCGCCTCGTACTGCGAGGTGATCTGCTCGCCGCCGCCAGCGTTGTTGTTTTGTGTGTTGGAGTTGGACTCCGAGATCGGCTCGCGGTTGACGACGTAGGCGACGCCGACGCCGACGATTCCGAGGACCGCCACGACCGTTGCGGCGAGCGCGACCTTCGTTCCGGTCGACATCCCACGACGCTGCTCGGACTGAGCGAGCGCGTGGTCGATCATCATCGCGACGGTGGCCTTGCCGACCTTGGCACCCGCGGGGAGCTGCGCGGCAACCGCACCACCGACGCTGCCGGAGGGAGCAGCGCCGTGCGCGGGGTGCGCGGGGTGCTGCGGCTGTTGTGGCTGTTGTGGCGGAGCGAACGGCCCCTGCGCGACTGGAGCCGCGCTGAAGGGCGGCTGCGGCGCGCTCGGCGCCATGGGCGGAGCAAACGACCCTTGCTGCTGCGACGGAAATGGCTGCGCCGCGCCGAAGGGGGGCTGCGGCGGTTGCGCTGGCTGCGCGCCGAACGGACCCGACGCGGGCGCTGACTGCGGTGGTCCAAACGGATTGACCGGTGGTTGCCCGAACGGCGCCTGCGATGGCGGTGCGCCCATGATTTCAACGCGCAGACGCGGACCGCCGCGGCCGCACTCGATGAGGTCGCCCGTGCGCAGCGCGTGCCGTGTGATCCGCTGACCGTTGACGAACGTGCCGTTGCGCGACTCGAGGTCGACGAGCACATACGCGCCGTTTTCGCGGCGAATCTCACAGTGATTGCCGCTCGAATCGAGGTCGACGTTGGGATCGAACGCGACCTCGTTGCTCGGCTGGCGTCCCAGCCGAACACGGTCTTGATCGAATGAAAGCTGACGCCCGGCGTGCGCGCCGAACTCCTGTGCCAATCGCAGCATCGCAGGTGTTCCCAAGTGTCGATGATGCTACTTGATCAAGAAAAATGCCGCGAGCAGCAGCCCGACAGCGAGCGCCAACAAAAATGCGACGAGCGCGTAGCGCGGCGCGTTTGACACCGGCAGCTTGATGTCATCGTCGTCGCCCTGCGTCGCGCGCGCTGGGCTCACGGCGTTTGGCGCCGCAGCGGCAGGCGGGCGGATGGACACCGCGTTCTTCACGTCCTTGCCCGGGGGCGGGGCGTCGGCGCCCTTGATCTTCGAGGGAACTTTGGGGTCCGCGTCGCCGTGCGGCTCGTCCGAGAGGATCCAGGGCTGATAGCCAAAGATCTCGTCACCTGGACCTGGCGCTGGAATGTCCCCGCCGAAGCGCGCCACGATCACGGTCACGTTGTCGTGCCCGCCGGCGGCGTTGGCCATGTCCGTGAGCCGCTTGCAGCAGTCCATCGGCTCGTCCGAGGTCATCAACACCTCGAGCATCTGAGCGCTCGTCACGAGGCCGCTCAGACCGTCGCTGCAGAGCAGCACCGCGTCGCCCTTTCGCAGGTCGAGGAAGGACAGGTCTACGACGACCGAATCCGACGTCCCGAGCGCTTGAAGGATGATGTGCCCGTGCTCGTAGTTCTCCGCCTCTTCTTCCGTGAGCTGACCGGCCTCGATCAGCTTGGCGACGAGCGATTGATCCTTGGTGAGCTGCTTGATCTTTCCGCCGCGCACGAGGTAGGCGCGCGAGTCGCCGACCTGGCCCATGAAGAGCGTCTTGTCGTAGACGCCCACGACGGTCGACGTCGTGCCCATCCCGCGCTGCGCCCTGTTGGTCTTGGCCGCGAGGTAGATTCGCGCGCCCGCTTCGCCGACCGCCTCAGAGATGCGGCGAGCGAACTGGTCCTTGCTCGCGGCGGGACCGCCGTTCTGCAGGAGCTCGTAGATCGTGTCGACGGCCATCTGGCTCGCGACCTCACCGGCCGCAGCGCCGCCCATCCCGTCGCAGACCGCGAAGAGCGAGCCGCTGGCGCCGACGACGTGCGTCCGAATCTCGGGCTTTACGCTGCGGAGATTCTGCGTGAGGTCCGAGATCAAGAAGTTGTCTTCGTTGTGCTCGCGGATCATCCCGACGTCGGTACGGCCGAACACGCGCACCGAGAGCCCCTCGGATTCTGCAGACGCAGGCGCAGGCGCAGCCGCGGCCTCGGGCGACGCAGGAGCAGGAGCCTCTGCGGCGGCAGGCGCAGCCAGCACAGGCGCAGGTGTACCTCCGATGATGGTCTCGACCGTGCTCGGCGCGAACTCGATCTTGGGTCCGTCTTCCGCCGCGGGTTGCGGCGGTGCCTCCTCCGCAACGGTGGCGGTTGGCTCTGCTTGTGCGCCGTCGGTCTTGGTCGAGTCCGCGACCACCGGAGCTGACGGCTTTGCAGCATCAGACTCCGGCGGTGCCGCGTTGTTGTCTGCAGCGTCGGTCATCGAGGCGCCGCTCCCCCGGCGCGCGCACGACCGGGAAGGTCGACGCGAAATAGGTGGTGTCCCAGGCGAAACACATCGCCGTTTTGCAGCTCTCGCTCACCACGAAATTGCACGAGCGTACCGTTGGAGCTCCCGAGGTCGCTAAGAATCACGCGACGATTTGCGCGATCGACGCGAAAGGTCGCGTGCCTCCGCGACAAAAACGCGTCGTCCGTGAACACGAGGTCGCCGGACTCGCGCCCGACGACGGTCTCTTCGCGAAACAAGTGGTAGACGTCTCGCGGAATTCCCTCGGTCGTCAGCTGGACCAGCCTCGCGATCCGGGGCTGCTCGGGCGTGCCGAACAGCATCACTCCATAGTGGGAGACGGGACCGAACGACGTCTCGTGCTCCGAGAGGATCTCGACCCGGAGCAGCTGCTGGCCGAGGAGAACGACGTCGCCGTTGCCGAGCGCGACGGACTCGCGGAGCTTGAAGAACACCCCGTTCACCGAGCCGAGGTCGCGCAGGTAGTATTGTCCATCGCGCAACGAAATCCGCGCGTGCCTCGGAGAGAGGTACGGGTCATCGGCGAGGAGGATGTTGCCCTCGCTTCGACCGATGTCCGTGGACGCTCCGGTGATGCGGTAGACCTGACCTTCGCTTCCATCTTTGAGGATGGTCACCACGCGCGCGACGCTGGCGTCGGGCGACGCTGACGAGTCTGTCCGACCGGGCTGTTGTTGCGGCGGCGAAATCGCCGGGACGCTCGAGGGAGCAAAGGGGGTCGCCACGACGGGCGACGGTTGCGGGGACGGAACGCTCGGAGCGATCGGCGCCGCGGGCGGCGGCGATGGAGCAAACGAGGCAGGTGCGACCGGAGCCGGAGCGGGAGCTGCAACGGGAGCGGGAGCCGCGGCCGAAGCGGGAGCTGCAACGGGCGCGGCCGTCGCGGCGACTTGCGCGGCGGCGACCTGCGCGGCGTTCACCGCGGGAAACATGTCTGTCGTCGACATGCCGCACACCCCGCAGAACGCTGCGCCTCGCTCGACGGCCGACGCGCAGCGCGGACACTTGATCTGTGTAGGAGGCGGAGCGATCACCGGAGCCGCAGGGGCCGGTTGCATCGAATTGCCGCACATTCGGCAGAAGCGCATTCCGGGCGGGTTGTCGGTGCTGCACCGCGAGCAACGCTCGAGATTGCCAGCGGCTCCTGGGGTCGGCGGCGACGCAGGTGGCGCCGAGGCGGGCGCGGCCGCAGGCACGGCCGGCGCCGACGACGGAGCAAACGGAGCTTGGGCCGGTGTAGGCGCAGGAACAGCGGCGGGTTGCGCGGGCGGTGGCGCACCGATGTCCCGCAGCTTCTGGCCGCAGTCGAGGCAGAACAACGCCGACGGCGGGTTCTGGCGACCGCAGTTGCTGCAATTCATTGCCGCGAGATTCCACTACCAGCAGGGCATGCGGGTCAAGGAGCGAGCGTCGCGTGTCGCCGTTCGTGCGGCGCGGCGTGAGAAGCGCCGGACCGGCGAGCAACGACTGACAACGGACGAAATCCAAAGAGCGCTATGCGTTCGTTGACAACCCCGTACGACCAAGCTATTCGCCGGGCCGCCTGTCGCGCGTGGGCGCGGGACTGCCGTCGAAGAGTGAGAGCACTCGACGAGGTGGCGCTCGAAGCACAACGAGCGACCGACGCCGCGAGGACCGCGGAGCCGGGCAGCGGCAGGCACCCACCGAAGGATCATTGGACCGATGGAGATCGTTCTCGACAAGCGCGCGCTTCGCCAGATCCGCCAATCCGCCGCGGACGCAATCGAAGAGGGTGACACCGAGACACTGCGTGAGGATGTCCTCGACGTGTTCAGTGACGAGCAGGTCGAAGAAATCGAGCGCCGTATCGACACCGATTTCTACGATTTTCTCGGCGACGCGCTCGACGAGTGGGGCGGTGAAGAGGTCGATGAGCTGATCGATCTCATGGAGTCGCACCTCGCGGACGTCGGCGTCGAGCTCAAGTTCGAAGGGGTCGACGACGACTCGGACGACGAAGAAGAGCCCGCCGCCGTCGATGACGACGACGATCTCGACCTCGGCGGCGGCGACGACGACGACGAGGAAGAAGAGCTCGAAGAAGAAGACACCGACGAGTAGTCGGTCCTTCAGGGGGCTCGTGTTTCTTCGAGCGCGTCGAAGCTGTCGTGTCCACTCGACGCGCCAGGCTCGGCCATGCGCGAACGGGTCTGGCGAAGTGCAGCGCTATGGCGTGGACGCGGGCTCGGCGGGAGGATCGTCTGCCGCGGCTCCTCGGCGTGATCGACGATCCTCGCGCTCGGCGCAGCGCACGACCTCGGAGCTCGCGATCGCCCCGCACGTGCGCGCCCGTTCGAGCGCCGCGCGCCCGCGCCTCGTGCACGGAAACTCCCTCGCGAGCTGCGCGTCGACCGCGCACCCGCGAGCGACCTCGCCCGCCGCGCGGCGAACGCGCGACTCGTGCTCGAGCGCGTCATCGCGGAGGATCGAGTCGCGAAAATCCGCGTAGACCGCGTGATATGCGTCGGCCGCGCGCGCCGGGTCGCCCAGCGCCTCGTACACCCGTCCGCGCTCGAGCGCGAGCTCGGGAAACCGCGGCCGCACCGCGGACCCCGGGATCAACACGAGCTGCTCGCGCATCGAGAGAGCGCGGTCGATCACCGCCAACGCTTCAGCGTAGCGCCCCGCCTCTTCGTGCAGCCGCGCGAGCTCGAGCGACGCGTCGTCCCACCGCGGATTGTTCGGATACCGCCAGGTCAGCGCGCGCTCGTACAGCGTGATCGCGTCGCGATGGCGGCCAGCGCGGTGCCTTCGCCGAGCGAGCTCGACATCGAGGGTGGCCGCGAGTTCTGTGCGCGAGAGCCGCGCCCAGGCTCGGGCCGCGAAGCGCTCGGTCGCCGCGAAGGTCGGGTCGCGCGTGTCGGCCTCGATGAGCGCCAGCTCGATCGCGCGTCGACCAGCGCCCATCGCGGGTTGCCGCGCCGCCACTTCGATCGCGACCTGCTCTGCGCGGTCCCACTGACCGCGGTCGAAATAGATGCGCACGGACTCGAGCTCGCCGCGCGTCCTTCGCGCTGCGTCGTCGCCGCGCGTGGCGAGCCACTCGAATCGAGCGAGCGCTGTGTCGACGTCGCCCGATCGCCGATAGGACTGCCCTGCGCGATAGATGGCCTCGTCGCGATCGAGCGGACGAGCGGTCGTGGCCGCCGCGCGGTCGAAGGCTCGCGCCGCGTCGAGCGAACGGCCGAGGCGTTGAGCGCGCTCAGCGCTGGCAAACTCCTCGCGAAACGAAAATGGCCGCTGGTACGCGCACGCCGATGAGAGCGCTGTCAGCGCGACGAGCGCGAGCGACGAGAGGCGGCTTCGGCGCAGAGCGATCGACACAGCGTCACGCAAGGTTTAGCGCGACGCGGCCAGCTCGGACAGGATGTTCGCGGCGCGCTCGACGGCAGCCGTGGGCGCGTCGAGGTGCGTGACGAGCCGAACGCGTCGCTCGCCAAACGCCGTCGCGAGCACGCCTCGGTCCCGCGCGCGCCCGCAGAACTGCTCGGCGCTTTGCTCGCCGCGGAGGTCGAGCATCACGATGTTGCTCTCGGGCTCGAGCGCGCCGTACGGAGCGAGCGCGTCGTACAGGATCCGCGCGTTTCGATGGTCGTCCGCGAGGCGGCTGAAATGGTGATCGAGCGCGTAGAGCCCCGCCGCTGCGAGAACCCCTGACTGGCGCATTCCGCCTCCGAGCCGCTTGCGCCAGCGGCGCGCTTCGTCGACGCGATCGCGAGAGGAAGCGAGCATCGATCCTGCTGGAGCTCCGAGCCCTTTCGAGAGGCAGATCGAGACTGTATCGAAGCCGTCGCACAGCGATTCGAGGGCCTCTCCGCTCGCGACCGAGGCGTTGCAGAGCCGCGCGCCGTCGAGGTGGCAGCGAAGGCCCAGCGAACGCGCTCGCTCGAGAGCCGCGCGCCTCTGCGCGAGAGGCCAGATTCGGCCGCCAGCGCGGTTGTGGGTGTTCTCGAAGGCGATCGCGGTGACGCGAGGGTTCCAGTCGGCCGCCGGCCGAAGCGCTGGCGGAATGTCATCAGCAGAGAAGAACCCTCCCCGACCGATGGTCGTCAACTGGAGCTGCCCGAGCACCGCCGCCGCGCTGGTCTCGTACCAGAGGCAGTGGGCGCCCTCCCCGACGAGCACCTCGTCGCCCCGCTGCGTCAGCACGAGCAGCGCGAGCTGGTTCGCCATCGTCCCGGACGGAACGAAGAGCGACGCTTCCTTTCCGAGCATCGCGGCCACGCGCTCTTCGAGCCGACGCACCGTCGGATCCTCGCGATACACGTCGTCGCCCACCTCGGCGTTTGCCATCGCCTCGCGCATCGCCGGTCCCGGCCTGGTGATCGTGTCACTTCGTAGGTCAATCACAGGGACGATATGGAGCACATTCGCCGCCTCTCCGTGAATCAACACTTCGCGCGCATACCCTCTTGCGCTCAACGGAGACCGTGATAATAGAGGCGCCCTCGCATCGCCACCCTAGCTCAGTGGTAGAGCAGCGGTTTCGTAAACCGCAGGTCGTCGGTTCAATCCCGATGGGTGGCTCCCCTAACGGTCAGGATTTTTCCTGACCGTTTGCGTTTCTCCGGCGCGGGGTCGCTGGTATAGAGCCGCGACGCGAGCGCCTCACCTACGGTGCTCGACGAAGGCTCGCAATGAACACGATGATCATCGTCCCGGCCGCGATCGCGGCCGCGGCAGGGCTCGGCTGGCTTCTCTTTCGCTCCCGTTCTTCGGCGCAACCCCCTCGCCGTGAAGAGCCGCAGGCTTCGAACTGGACCGTGACCAAGGTCACCCGCGAGACGCCCTCGACGGTGAGCCTCGAGTTCGACGCCTCGCTGGACTTCAAGGCAGGGCAGTTCGTGCTCCTGCGCCCCAACCGCGAGCTGCCATGGAGAGCCTATTCGTTTTCGCGCGCGCCGGGCCAGCCGCTGCGGCTCACCATCAAGCGCGTCGAAGGCGGAGCGGTCTCGACCTTCGTCACCGAGAAGCTCACCGAAGGCTCGTCGATCGAGGTCAAAGGCCCGTTCGGCCAGTTCGTGCTGCCCGAGGGAGGCAAACACATCCTGATGCTCGCAGGAGGCAGCGGCGTCACGCCGATGATCGGCTTCTTGCACGAGCTCGCGCAGAAGGGCTGGCCCGCGAAGGTCACGCTCATCGACGCCAACCGAAGCGCCGATGAACAGATCCTCCGCAAGGAGCTCGATGAGCTCGTCGCGAGCAGCGGCGCGAAGCTCCAGATCATTCACGTGCTCGACGACGGGGGACCGGACGGCTCGGTCAAGCGAGGACCGATGACCAAGGACGTCGTCAGCGCGCTGCTCGAGGGGATCGAGGCGCCGGACGTCGTCACGCTCTGCGGCCCCACCGGAATGATGGAGTCGTGCAACGCCGTCGTGCGAGAGCGCTTTCCGTCGGCGAAGCTCATCGAAGAGAAGTTCACGGCCGTCGTCGCGTCGGTCGGCGCCGATGCGATCGCGCACGAAGTCGAGCTCGTCGATGGCGACAAGACCAAGACGTTCACCGTTCGCGAGGGCGAACCGGTGCTGCAAGCGGCGCGACGCGCGAAGGTCGAGCTCGCGGCCGGCTGCGAGTCCGGCGTGTGCGGGACGTGCCGCGTCAAGATGCGCCGCGGACAGATCGAAACCCCAGAAGAGAGCTGCCTCACCGCCGAAGAGCGCTCGCAGGGCTACGCCCTCGTCTGCATCGGAAAGGCAAAGGCGCCCTGCTCGATCGAACCTGCGCCCTGAGCGCAGCGTTTGCGCGTTCGAACCGCGAATCGATGTCGCGGCGGGCGACGGGCGGGGTTTCGCGGGGGCTTCAGCCAGCGGCACGCGCTGTGCTCGAATCGTCTTCGGCCATGCCGATTCCTCCGACCGTCCTCGCTGAGCTGTCGTTCGCGAAGCGGCTTTCTCCTGACGCCTGCGCGGCGCTCGCTGAGATCGCCGAGATGGAGACCTTCCCTGCTGGCGCGGTCCTGTTTCGCGAAGGAGACCTGCCAGGCGGCGTGTACCTCGTGCTCGATGGGCGCGTGACGCTCACGATGCGCGCCGGTGGAGGCGAGTCAGCGGTGCTCTCGCTCGGCACCGACGAGCTCGTCGGCTGGTCGAGCCTCTTGCACCGAACCCGCGTCGCGACCGCGACCGTCTCGCGCGCCGCGCAGCTCGTGCGAATCCCAGCGTCTGCCCTGCTCGAGCTCTGCGAGCGAGATCCGAGGGTCGGATACGCGATCATGGCGCAAGCGTTCGAGGACGTGTCCGACCGGCTCGTCGATACCCGAATGCAGCTGCTCGATCTGTACGGGAGGCGCGGCTGAAGTGCGACGCATCGATCGCTCGCAGCTCGAGCAGCTGTGCCACCTCGCTCAACGAGACGGCCGCACCCTGATCGGACCGACCGTCCGCGACGGAGCCATCGCGCTCGCGCCCATCACGACGGCAGCCGACCTCCCCGTCGGATGGACCGACGTGCAAGCGCCAGGGCGCTATCGACTCTCGCGGACCCAAGGGCAACGGGCCTTTGATTTCGTGGTCGGTCCCAACAGCGCCAAGGAGCAGTTCTTCAAGCCTCGAGAGCCGCTCTATCGCGCAGAGAGACGCGCCGACGGTCGGGTGGGCTTCGTCGCGATCGTCCCCGAGCCCGAGAAGCGCGCGCTGCTCGGCGTGAGAGCGTGCGACCTCGCGGCGATCGCCGTGCAGGACGCCGTCTTCGTCGAGGGCGCGATGCGCGACCCGCGATACGCCAGTCGGCGCGCCGACACGCTCGTGATCGCCGTGCACTGCACCAGAGCAGGCTCGCTGTGCTTTTGCGCGTCGATGGGCACAGGGCCGAAGGTCAACTCCGGCGCCGACCTCGCGCTCGCCGAGCGCGAGCACGACCTGTTGATCGAGGCGTTGACTCCTGCGGGCGAGGCGCTGCTCGCGCAGCTCTCGAGCGAGGAAGCCTCGGGTGAGGACCTTCGATGGCTCGATGAATCTGTCGAGAGCGCCCGAGCCTCGATGGGTCGACACGTCGATACGAGAGCTGTTCACGAGCGACTCTTCGCGCAGCTCGAGCACCCTCGCTGGAAGGAAGTAGCCGACCGCTGCCTCTCGTGCGGCAACTGCACCAGCGTGTGCCCAACCTGCTTCTGCAGCACGACCGAGGACCGCTCGGACCTCGATGGCTCGACCGCTGAGCGCGATCGACTTTGGGAGTCGTGCTTCTCCCGCGAGCACAGCGAGCTGCACGGCCACGCGGTGCGCGGCTCGACCGAGCAGCGCTATCGGCAGTGGCTCACGCACAAGCTCGGCGCGTGGGTCTCGCAGTTCGGCGCGAGCGGCTGCGTCGGCTGCGGGCGATGCATCGCCTGGTGCCCTGCGGGAATCGACCTCACGGAAGAGCTCGCGGCGCTCTCGACGAGCGACGCCCGCGCGCTGATGCCTGTCGCTGCGCCGTGCGCCGAAGAAGGACGCGACGAGGCGATGGTCCCCTCGCCCGCGAGGGTCTTGTCTGTGACCCGCGAATCGTCGGACGTCGTCACGCTCGCGTTGGCGATCGACGAGCCTCGACCGTTTGCGCCAGGGCAGTTCTACCAGCTCTCGATCCCTGGCATCGGCGAGGCGCCGATCTCCGTGTCGGGCCGCGACGGCGCTGGCGTCGAGCACACGATCCGAGCCGTCGGTTCACTGACTCGCGCGCTCTGTGAGCTATCGCCCGGCAGCGAGCTCGGGGTCCGCGGTCCGTACGGTCGCGGGTGGCCCATGCGAGAGCTCGCCGGAGCGCCCGTCGTCGTCGTGGCCGGGGGGATCGGTCTCGCGCCGCTCCGCGAGGCGCTTCGACAGATGCTCGCCGACCCGCAGCAGTATCCCGACGTACGATTGTTCTACGGCGCGCGAACGCCCGAAGACCTGCTCTATGCGCGCGAGATGCTCGGATGGACCGACCGACGAGGCTTTCAGCTCTCGATCACCGTCGACCGCTCGAGCCCCACATGGCGAGGCAACGTCGGCGTCGTCACGCGACTGCTCAAGCGCTCTACGGTGCCCGACGCCGCGCGCGCGATCCTCTGCGGCCCCGAGGTGATGATGCGCTTCACGATCCAGGCCCTCGCGCGGCTCGGAGTCACGCACGATCGAATCTGGCTCACGATGGAGAGACACATGAAGTGCGCCACCGGCCACTGCGGCCGTTGCCAATTTGGACCGTACTTCGTCTGCAAGGACGGGCCGGTCTTCCGTTACGACGAGGTCGCCTCGCTCTTCGGTCGCGATGGAATCTGATCGATCACCGCCGGCTCGCCCGAGACCGCGAATGGGAGTGTTCAAGCTCGCGTCCTGCGACGGGTGCCAATTGACGCTCCTCGGCTGCGAAGACGAGCTGCTCGCGCTCGCCGAGCGCGTCGAGATCGCGCATTTTCCCGAGGCGAGCTCGAGGCTCGACCCGCACGGCACCTTCGATCTCGTCCTCGTCGAGGGCAGCGTTTCTGCGCCCTTTCAGCGGGACGAGCTGCTCTCGATCCGCGCGCGCGCCAAGAAGCTCGTCACGATCGGCGCGTGCGCGACGTCGGGCGGCGTTCAGGCGCTGCGCAACGGCCGCGACGTAAAGGGCTTCATCGCTTCGGTGTACGCGACACCCGAGTACATCTCGACGCTCGATGACTCGACGCCTGTGTCCGCGCACGTTCCCGTGGACTACGAGCTCCGCGGATGCCCGATCGACAAGCGTCAGCTCATCGAGGTGCTCACCGCGCTGCTGGTCGGCCGCCGCCCCAACATCCGCGACGAGAGCGTGTGCATGGAGTGCAAGCGCCAGGGAAACATGTGCGTTCTGGTGACTCGCGACGAGCCGTGCCTCGGGCCTGTCACCCACGCAGGGTGCGGCGCGTTGTGCCCCTCCTTCGACCGAGGCTGCTACGGATGCTTCGGGCCGAAGGAGCAAGCGAAGACGAGCGCGCTCGCGGCGCGCTTTCAGCGGGACGGAATGGTCCCGGTCGAGCTCGTTCGACGCTTTCGCGGGATCACAGCGGGCGCCGAGGCGTTCAAGAAAGAGGGCGAGCGCCATGAGTGAGCGGACCTTCTCGGTGGACTTGATGACCCGCGTCGAGGGCGAGGGTCGCTTCTCGCTCACTGTGCGCGACGGAAAAGTGATCGACGCCTCGCTCGCGATCTTCGAAGCGCCGCGCTTCTTCGAGGCGTTCTTGCAGGGGCGCTCGACGCACGACGTGTGCGACATCGTCGCTCGGATCTGCGGGATTTGCCCCATCGCCTACCAAATGAGCGCGGCGCGCGCGCTCGAGTCAGCGCTGGGGTTGCGCACGACGCCGGAGATCGAGCAGGTCCGGCGCTTGATTTATTGTGGCGAGTGGATCGAGAGCCACGCGCTGCACGTGTTCATGCTGCACGCGCCGGATTTTCTCGGGTACGAGAGCGCGATCGAGATGGCCCGCGACCACAAGCCGCTCGTCGAGCGCGGGCTGCGCTTGAAAAAGTGGGGCAACAGGCTGATCGAGGTGATCGGCGGCCGCCCGTCGCACCCGGTCTCGCCGCGCGTGGGAGGATTCTCCCGAGCGCCATCGAAGGCAGCGCTCCTCGCGATTCGCGATGACCTCGCCCGCGGCGTCGAGGAGTCGATCGAGACCGCGCGATGGGCCGCGACGCTGCCGATGCCCGACCTCTCGTGCGACTACGTCTTCGCAGCCATCACCGGTACGAGCGACTACCCGCTCGAGTTCGGGACGCACATCGCGGTCTCGGGTCGCGGCGAGTGGCCCGTCGAGCAATGGGGCGACGTGATGGTCGAGCGACACGTCCGGCACTCCAACGCCCTTCAAGCCACCCTCGCCGATGGAACGCCCTATCTCTGCGGCCCCCAAGCCCGCCTCCATCACCATCGAGACAAGCTCAACCCCGTCGCCAGACAGCTCGCCGACGAGCTCTCGCTTCCGGCCACGGTCGACAATCCGTATCGCTCGATCGTGGTGCGAGCGGTCGAGCTCACGCACGCCTTCGCCGAGGCGCTCGCGATCGTCGATCGCTACGAGCGCCCCGAGCAAGCGTACGTCGAAGGCGCGATGCGCGCTGGCGTCGGGTATGGCGCGACCGAGGCGCCGCGCGGGCTGCTCTGGCACCGCTACGAGTTGTCTGCAGACGGAACGGTGGCCAAGGCGACGATCGTTCCTCCGACGTCGCAGAATCAGGCGCGGATCGAAGCGGATCTCGTGGCGCTCGGTCCGTCGTTGATCGCCATGGAGCACAAAGCCGCGACAGTTCGAGCCGAGCAGCTCATTCGTAGCTACGACCCGTGTATCTCCTGCGCGACGCACTTTCTCGAGCTCGAGATCAACCGCGAGGACGTCCCGTGAGAGTCCGCGTCCTGGCGCTGGGAACCGAGCACATGGGCGACGATCGCGCCGCGCTCGACGTCGCTCGCGCCCTCGGCGTGAACAACGACGTGTCGATCCTGGGTCGACCGGGGGTCGGCTTGCTCGACGAGCTCGAATCCAGCGCGGACGACGCCGTCATTCTGCTCGACGCCGTCCGCGGAATCGGCGCAGGCTCGATGGTGGTGCTTTCGCTCGACGAGCTTCTCGAACGTGGCGTCACGGGATTGAAGACGAGCTCGCACGAGCTCGCCGCGGTCGAATCGCTGAGGCTCGCGCGCGCGCTCGGTCGACGCACGCCGCGAGGGATGTTCGTCGGAATCGGCGGAGTCCGCTTCGCTCCCGGCGCGCCGATGAGCCCCGAGGTCTCGGCGACCATCGCGAAGGCGGTCGACATGGTCCGCATGATTCAGCAGGAGCTCCGGTCTCGATCCGTGATCGTCGAGCGCGAAGGCAAGGAGGACCCGTGCACGAACATGGATTGATGACGCGCCTGATCGAGCGCGCGAGGGCCGAGTGCCGTGCGCGGGGCGGCGAGCTTCGGGTCGTCTCTGTGCGTCTCGGCGCGCTCGCGACGTCGGATGAAGCGCACTTTCGGCACGAGTTCGAGCACGTCTGCGAGGAGCTCGGCCTCCCAGCAGTGAGGCTCGAGCTCGAGCTCGACCCCGATCGACCGACGGGCGTCGAGCTCGTGTCCGTCGACGGCACATGCGACGGCTGACCGTCTCGCTGTGGCGAGCGGTGCAGGGCGCGGGGATTCGTCCGCTCGTCGCGCGCATCGCCGCCGAGCTCGGGCTCGTCGGGTCCGTGCAAAACACCCCGAGGTGCGTGTCGATCGTGCTCGAAGGTCCTCCGCTCGCCCTCGCCCGGTTCACAGAGCGACTTCGCGCAGAAGGCCCAGCGAGCCTCGAGCTGCTCGCGACCGAGAGCGAGGCCACCGGTGAGTACGCCTCGTTCTCGATCGCCGAGAGCGACCTGTCGGGCCCCTGCAACATCGACGCGCTCGCCCCGGACACGCGCGTGTGCGACGCGTGCATGCGCGAGCACGACGAGCGGACCGACCGACGAGCAGGGTGGGCGCTGATCAGCTGCGCCCAGTGCGGGCCGCGATTCACGATCACGACGGCGCTCCCGTTCGACCGCGACCGAACGACGATGGCGCCGTTCGCGCTGTGCGAGCTATGCGTGCGCGAGTATCGCTCGACGACCGATCGACGATCGCACGCGCAGGCGATCGCCTGTCCAAACTGCGGACCCGACGTGCGCTACGAAGACCGCTCCGGCTCGATCGTCGCGCGAGGTCGCGCCGCGATCGAGCTCGCGATCGCTCGATTGCGCGCGGGTGAGATCATCGCGCTCGAAGGCCTCGGAGGGTTTCAGTTGCTCTGCGACGCAACGCGCTCGTCGGCCGTGCGCCTCTTGCGCGAGCGAAAGCGCAGGCCCGAGCAGCCCTTCGCGGTGCTGGTCGCCGACGTACGCGCCGCCGCCGAGCTCGCGAGGGTCGATCCCAGTGAAGCCCGCGCGATGCTTCATGCTTCGGGGTCGATCGTGCTCTTGCGGGCTCGCGGCTCAGCGATCGCGCCGGAGGTCGCGCCGGGCCTCGCGCGCGTGGGCGTGATGCTTCCCACGTCCGCAGCGCACGCGACGATCGCGCGGGCGATGGCCGTACCGATCGTGTGTACGAGCGGAAATCTCCACGAAGATCCGATCGTGATCGACCGGACAGAAGCGCTCGAACGACTCGCGTCGATCGCCGACGGTCTCGTCCTGCACGATCGCGCCATCGCGCGACGCGCGGACGACTCGGTCGTCCAGGTGGTCTCGGGGCGAACGCGCGTCCTTCGCGCGGGCAGAGGGCTCGCGCCGATGACGTTCGAGGTCGGCGGGGTCGATCGCCTCTGCGCGGGCGGGCACTACCGCGCTGCGCCCGCCCTCGTCGTCGACGGCCGCGCGACGCTGTGGCCTCACGTCGGCGACCTCGATGGCCCCTCTGCCCGAAGCGCCTACGACGACGCGGTTCGATCGATGGAGCTGCTGTCGAAACGCAGTCCACTCGAATTCGTGTGCGATGCCCACCCCGACTACGCGAGCTCGATCGCGGCCGAGGCTCGCGCTCGCGTCGAGCGTCGGCCGATCCGTCGCGTCTTGCACCACCACGCCCATGTCGGGGCAGTGCTCGCCGAACACGGTCACAGCGCGAGCGCCGATGTGCTGGGATTCGCCTGGGACGGAACGGGGCTCGGCCCCGAAGCAGACATCGCTGGCGGCGAAGCGTTGCTCGTCGGAGATGCCGGCGCGCGGTGGCGATGGCGAATGCTCCCGTTTGCCCTTCCAGGGGGCGACGCCGCGTCGCGGGACACGAGGCGCTCGCTCGCAGGAGCGCTCGTCGCCTGCGAATTACCTGTGGATGCATCGCTCGAGCGCTTCGCGAGGCTCGCCGGCTCCTCGTCGGCGAGCGCGCGAACGAGCAGCGTGGGTCGGCTCTTCGACGCCGTCGCCTGCGCGCTCGGCCTACGTGAGCGCTCGTCGTACGAGGGCCACGCGGCGATGGAGCTCGAGGCGATCGCCGATCCGAGCGCCGACGAGCCCTTTCCGTTCGAGCTCGACGGGCGGTTCATCGATTGGCGGCCGACGTTGCGCGCGATCGTGCGCGAGCGGCGTACGAGCGACCCGGCGGTGATCGCTGGGCGATTTCATCACACGCTCGCGGCGATCGTCGGCGCGGTCTGTGCGCGCGAAGACACGAGCACCGTCGCGCTCGCGGGAGGCTGCTTCGCCAACGCGTTGCTCCTCGAGCGCTGCGAAGCCACGATCGAGCGCGCAGGACGAACGGTCCTCTCGGCAGAGCGCATCCCGAGCGGAGACGGAGGCCTCGCGCTCGGACAGGCTTGGGTAAGCGCGACCGCCGCGCGCGGGATGCTCGATGGTGTATGGAGGAAGAGCGATGTGTCTGGCAGTCCCCGGTAGGGTCGAAGAGCGGGTCGAGGGCCTGGGAGCGCTCCCGTTTGCGCGCGTTCGATTCGGAGCGGTGCTGCAGGAGGTCTGCGTGGCGTTCGTTCCCGACGTGGCCGTGGGCGAGTACGTGATCGTGCACGTTGGCTTCGCGATCCAGAAGCTCGACGCCGAAGAGGCCGAGAGGGCGCTCTCGCTGTTGTCCGAGGGCGCGATCCCAGGGTCATCGCGATGAAGTACGTCGACGAGCTCAGAGACCCACGCCTCGCGCGCGCGCTCGCCGCGCGAATCGCCCGACGAACGAGCAGGCCGTGGACGATCATGGAGGTGTGCGGCGGGCAAACACACACGATCGCGCGATACGCGATCGAGCGGCTCTTGCCTTCATCGATCACCCTCGTACACGGGCCTGGATGCCCGGTGTGCGTCACGCCCATGTCCGTGCTCGACCACGCGCGCTCGATCGCGCTCGGCGAGGGAGTCACGCTGTGGACCTACGGCGACATGCTGCGCGTTCCGGGCGCGCGAGGAGACCTGCTCTCGGCGCGAGCCGATGGAGCGGACGTCAGGATCCTTCTCACGCCGGTCGACGCGGTGCGCGCGGCCGCGGCGGACCCCGAGAGGCAACACGTGTTCTTCTCGGTCGGCTTCGAGACGACCGCGCCAGCAGCAGCAGCGGCCGCACAGCTCGCGAGCGCCATGAAGCTCCGTAACTTTTCGATGCTGGCCGCGCACGTCCGCGTGCCGCCCGTGCTCGACGCGCTGTTCTCGGAGCCCGGGTGCGCCATCAACGGACTGCTGGCCGCAGGGCACGTCTGCACAGTGATGGGAACGGACGAGTACCCGCCGATCGCAGAGCGATACCGCGTCCCGATCGTCGTCACCGGCTTCGAGCCGATCGACGTTCTCGAAGGTGTCGCGCGCTGCGTCGATCAGCTCGAAGACGGACGTTCGTCGGTCGAAATCCAGTACACGCGCGCGGTTCGCCCCGACGGGAGCCCCCTCGCTCGCTCGGCGGTCGAGGCGGTCTTCGAGGCGCGTGACCGACCGTGGCGCGGGCTCGGCGTCGTGCCGATGGGCGGCCTCGCGATGCGTGAGTCGTTCTCCGAGTTCGACGCGGCTCGGCGATTTCCGCGCGCGCCCGAAGCCTCAGAGGACGAGGCGCCCACTCGCTGCCGCGCAGGAGAGGTGCTCCGCGGACGATTGCGCCCGCTGGACTGCCCCGAGTTCGGCCGAGCCTGCACGCCCGAGACGCCGCTCGGCGCGCCCATGGTTTCAACCGAAGGCGCGTGCGCGGCGTATTTCGCCCACCGCCGCCGAGACGGAGCTTAGGTCGTGAGCGCCCAAGACGACCCCCTCGCCTGTCCCGCGCCATGGTCTGCGTACGACAAGATCGTCCTCGCGCACGGAGGAGGAGGTCGCGCGACGCTTCGACTCGTCGAAGACGTCTTCGCTCGCGCGTTCGACAGCGACGAGCTCCGTCAATCGCATGACGGCGCAGTGCTCTCTCTCGAGGCGCCCATCGCCGTCTCGACCGACGCGTTCACCGTTCGACCGCTGTTCTTTCCGGGCGGAGACATCGGCTCGCTCGCGGTTCACGGATCGGTCAACGACCTCGCTTGCTGCGGCGCGCGGCCATCGGCGCTGACCGCGGCGTTCGTTCTCGAAGAGGGCCTTCCGCTCGCGACGCTCGTGCGCGTCGTCCAATCGATGGCGAGCGCCGCGAAGCGATGCGGTGTTCGAGTGGTCGCAGGAGACACCAAGGTCGTCGAGCGAGGCCGCTGCGACGGGATGTACATCGCTGTCACCGGCCTCGGGACCGTGCGCGCTCCGCTCGCGCCAGCGCAGATTCGAGCAGGCCAGCACGTGCTCGTCAGCGGACCGGTCGGCGATCACGGGATCGCGGTGCTCCTCGCGCGAGGCGACCTGCGACTTGACGCCGAGATCGAGAGCGACTCGGGCGAGGTGAGCTCGCTCGTTCACGCGTTGATCGACGCCGGAGTGCGCCTCGCCTGCGCACGCGACGCGACGCGCGGCGGCCTCGCGACGGTGCTCTGCGAGCTCGCGCGCACGGCGCGCGTTGACATCGAGGTCGAAGAGCAGCGCATCCCCGTCCGTCCGGTGGTCGCCGACGCGTGCGAGCTGTTCGGGCTCGACCCGCTCTACGTCGCGTGCGAGGGACGCGTCG
>LNEO01000323.1 GCA_001465015.1 Deltaproteobacteria bacterium Ga0077539
GCCCCGAGCGAGCCAAACGACGTTTGGCGCAGTGCTAAAGCCCCCACCCGCGCTGCCGCGCGCCCCGCCCCCGCCTGGAACGGCAGGGGCGGCGGCTTCGCATTGCGAAATCGCAGTATTCAACCAAGCAAGTTGATTGTGTGGCCATTGCTCTGCAATGGCTGCACTTCGCTCGATCGGTCTGCGTCGATGATCGACTGAGCTCTGCTTCGCCCTTGCAGAGCAAGGGCCATCACGATACACGTACACTGCTTTCGCCTGCATTTTCCCAATGCGAAGCCGCCGCCCCTGCCGTTCCAGGCGGGGGCGGGGCGCGCGGCAGCGCGGGTGGGGGCTTCAGCACTGCGTCCACTGTCGTTGCACTCGCTCGCGCGCGGCAGCGCCGGTGGGGGCTTCAGCACTGCGCCCACTGCGGCGCTCGCTGCTCCCGCACTCTCTGCTCCCGCGCTCTCTGCTCCCGCGCTCACTGCGATCGATGGCGCTTTCGCCACCGAGCGAGCTCGCGGTCGAGCGGTTCGTAGCCCGATTTCCAGGCGGCGCCGTAGCTCGCGTCGAGCCAGCGGATCGCGCCCTGGCTCGCGGTCTCTCGCAGCGCGTCGAGCAAGAGCGCGCGTCGATGGTCGTGCGTGGACTCGAGCAACAGCGACAAGCAACGCTCGAACGTGCCTTGTGCATCCTGCGCGCCAGACCAACGAAGCACCGCCCAAAACGTGTTGATCGGCGCGTGCCCTCCCCTCGAACGCTCGGCCTCGAACCATCGCGCGAGCCGCGCTCGATCGTAGACGGCCCCGCTCGCGATCAGCGCAGTGCACAGGTCGAGCTCGCCGCGCGCGAAGAGCTCGTCCCAGAGCTCGAGGAGCCTCGCGTCGGATCGATCCGTGCGGCCCCAACTCGCGAAGTTCGCCCGAAACGAGAGCCACCCGCGCCACTCGCGCGGGTCCCGCGCGCGTACGTCTTCGAGCATCGCGTCCGCGTACAGCTGTGCAGGGTGCCCACACACACGAAACTCTCTGCCGTCGAAGTGCTCGTCCAGCCCTTCGACCAGCGCGTCGAGCGCCGCTTCGTTCACGCGATGGACAGCCAGGACGGGGCACTCGTCGCCGACGTACCCCGCGACGTCGAGCTTCGCCCTCACCGCGGCGATCGACGCGGGGTCGAGCTTTTTCGGGGGCGTTCCCGAGACCAGCACGAGCGGCCGAGGCGCGCCGAGCACGCGAAGCTGCCACAGCCTCGACTCGCGTTCGACCTGCTTCTTCGCCGCCACCATGTACACGTGCGCGACGATCGGCTGCGTCGGGTCTTCGTTGGGCACGATCTCCCAGCCCTTCGCAGGCTCGATGAAGAAGTACTCGCGCTTGTTCGAGGCCCAGAGCCGCTGCGCGCGCAGCAGCCTCCAGAAGCGCTCGTCCGCGCCCCCTCCGTGAACGATCACCCGCACCGTGGGCCTACCCGCAGCGTCACACCCTGGCTCGATCACGCAGTCATCCTCGAACGCGCGCTTCGGAGCGACGCCGAACAGCGCGCCGCGCTCGTCCGGTGCGACCGTCCAGCGCGCGTCGATGCGCCCCTGGCGCGCGAGCTGTCTTCGCCGGGCTCGTGGTTCGAGCGTCTCTCGGTCCGGGATCGTGAGTGTGGTGCTCTCGAGGGCGCGCACGAACGAATCGACGCTGATCGTCAGGGCGCAGGCGGGGTGCAGGAGCAGTTCGCTCCTTCCGACGTTGCTCGCGACGAGCGCCACGAGGTCGCCCGCTTTCAGCACAGCGGCGCAGCGCTCGCAGGCCGAATCCGTGTTCAACAGCAGAAATCGCATCGGTGGCGCCGCTCGCTTCGCTGCCGCTATACTCCATCGATGCGACGCATTCATCTCGCCGCGCTCGCGGCGATCGCGATCGGCTCGGCGCACTGCGCGGGCACGACACGCCCCTCCACGTTGCAACCGATCGTTTCGAGCGTGGGGCGCGACGCGCCGACGGAGCTCGAACAGATGCTCGCGTCGCAGATGCCCGAGGCCCTCGAGACGCGCGCCAACGCGAGGACCGAACACAGAGGGACCCTCGGCGACCGACCGCGACGCGCGGGCGCGAACTCCTTCGAACATCCCTACGCCGTGCTCTTGCAGCAGGGCGAGCGCGTGCAGATCGACCTGCACGCCAGCTACGACACGGTCCTTCGCGTCGTCGCTCCGGACGGACAAGAGCGAGAGAACGACGACGTCTCCGAGGGAGTGCTCGACTCGCGCCTCGCGTTCACCGCGGAGGCTTCGGGCATCTATCGCGTGATCGCGACCTCGTATCGCCCCAACGATCGCGGCGAGTTCAGGCTCGAGGTCGCGCGCGGCTCGGCCGTGAGCCAGGCGACGCGCCCCGCGGGGCCGCCTGCGGATACCCGCGGATCTTCTCCCATCAACGATCGCGCGGACGTCGCGTCGGACCTCAACAGCGCCAACACACAAAGGACGTTTCGCTTCGAGGCGCGCCGCGGAGACTGGCTCGAGCTCGAGACGCACCACGCGGTGTTCGACACGGTGCTCGAGCTGCGCGGCCCGACCGGAGAGTCCTGGCAGAACGACGACCGCGTCTCGGGAGACCTCCACTCGCGGCTCGCGCTCGTCGCCCCCAGCGACGGAACATACGTCGCCACCGTCCGCGGATACCGCCCGACCATGCTCGGCGCGTTCAAGCTGCGTTTCGAGCGACTTCCGCGCGCCACGAGAGGCGACGCCAACGCGCGCGTGGCCGGGCCGCGCGGGCGGGGGCTGATGTACGGGGTGTTTCTCGGCATTCGCGACTATGGCGGCGAGTCGAACAACCTCCCGCACTGCGACGAAGACGCGACCGAGCTCGCGCGGGTGCTTCGCGAGCGCGGGATGATGCCCTCGAGCCGACAGCTCGTGCTCACCAACGCGCAGGTCACCCCTGCTGCTTCGTCGGCGGCGATCCGGCAGTTCGTCGGACAGCTCGAAGAAGACGACGTGCTCTTGATCTTCTACTCGGGGCACGGCCGACAGGTGCGAGGGACGGTGAGCCCGACGGAGCCCGACGGGATGGACGAGACCATTGCGCTGCGCGGCGGCGGGATCACCGACGACGAGATGAGCGCGATGCTCGCGCCGGCGCGCGGCACGGTGATCCTCGCGCTCGACAGCTGTTACAGCGGCGGATTTGCCCGAGACGTGGTCAACGGCCCTCGGCGGATCGGCCTGTTCGCGAGCGACGAGGACGTGCTCAGCCAGGTCGCAGAGCGCTTCAGCGCAGGGGGCTACCTCTCGTACTGGCTGCGCACGGGGCTGTCGGGAGACGCCGACCGCAACCGCGACGGGCTCTTGCTGCTCGGCGAGCTCGGCGACTACGTGCTCGATCGGTTCGCGCAGTTTCGCGGTCGCATCTCGACGACGGGCAACGGAGATTTCGCGACGCAGCAGCACCCGAGGATCGAGCGCGGCAGCGTCGAGCCGGGCGCGCTCATCCTGCGGCTCCCCGAGTGAACGCGACGATGGCAAAGCGAGACACAGGCGCCGCGGCGCGGGCGCCGATCGCGCTCACCATCGGCGGCTCGGACCCGTCGGGCGGCGCAGGAATTCAAGCGGACCTGAAGACCTTTCACCAGCACGGGGTCTACGGCTCGTCGGCCATCACGCTGATCACCGTGCAAAACACGCTGGGCGTGAGCGCAGTGTCGCTGCTCGACCCGGCGCTGATCGAGGCGCAGATCGACGCGGTGCTCGACGACCTGTCGGTGCGGGCCATCAAGACCGGCGCGCTCGGCGGCGCGGCGATCATCGGCGCGGTGGCTCGTTGCCTCGAGCGTCGCAAGGACATCGCCCTCGTGGTCGACCCGGTGATGCTCAGCAAGAACGGAAACCCGCTGCTCGCCGAGGACGCCGTCGATGTGCTGGTGACCGCGCTGCTTCCGCTGGCGACGCTGGTGACGCCGAACGCCCACGAAGCCGCGGCGTTGGCCCGAATGACGAAGATCGCGACCGTGCAGGACGCAGAGCGCGCGGCAGAGCAGCTCGTCGCGACGACAGGAGCCCGCGCGGTGTTGGTCAAGGGCGGGCACGTCCACGAAGAGGGGGAAGCGACGGACGTGCTCGTCGAGCAGGGGCGAGAGCCCTGGGCGCTGACGATGCCGAGGATCGCGACGAAGCATACGCACGGCACGGGCTGCACGCTCTCGGCGGCGATCGCTGCGCGACTGGCGCAGGGTGCTGCTTTGCGCGAGGCGTACACGGGCGCGCGGGCGTTTCTTCAGCGCGCGCTCGAGCGAGGCCCCGGCTGCGAGGGGCATGGAATCTGCCCGGTGGATCACTTCGCGCCGGTGTAGCTACCGGTGACGCGAAGTCCTGTGCCACCCGCCGCGCCGCGTCCGCGTGCGGCGGATCGTGCGCCGAGCGGGCGCTTCGGGGGCCGGCTCGCTCGTGACGATGGGCGCGGGCGTAACGAGGGCGCCCGCTGAAGACGCGCCCTCGCGCACCGCGCGGATGGCCGAGAGCTCGGGTTCGTGTTGCGTGGCGGCAGGCGTGGTGGCGGGATCGGCGGAGGGTGTTGTTTGTGTGGGCGTCGCAGGCGGCACGGACACCGCGCGCGAGGCGAGCTCGTCCTGCGAGGCCCGACGAGCCCGAACGACAGTGACGATGGCGACCGCGGCGAAGGCGCTGGCCGCGGCGAGCAAAGAGAGGATCGCGCTCGCGATCACGCGGCGCTTGGAGGCGCGCGACGTCGGCGCAGGGCGCGGAGGCGGAGCGACGGAGCTTCGAAAGGGAGGCGCCGCGAGAGACTCGCGCGAGCCGTGGACTTTGGGACGGGCGGCGCGCGTGACCTCGAGCTCCGGCGCGCGCGGAACAGCGTCGGGATCGCTCGAGCGTGGGGTGGCGCCCGACGCGAGATCGACCGTCGTTCGCGCGGTGGCGGGGCGCATGGAGGGACGCGTGCCCGACGGGCGAGTGGGCTTCTCGTCGCTGCGCGGTCCGCTGACAAACGACGGCTGTTCGGGCTCTTCGGCCTGCTCGTCGTCGGGCGCGCGCAGCGTGAGCAAGAGCGCTTCGCGCGCGGCGATTTGCAGGGCGAGCGCCGAGCGAACCCACACGCTCACGTCCCGCGTGGACGCTGGCGCGAGGCCGGATTGCTCGAGCGCGACGATGAACTCGTCTGCAGACGAGAAGCGCTTGGACGGATCCACCTGCACTGCGCGGGCGAGCGCGTCATCGAGCGCGGGCGTGACTCCGGGGACGCGACCTGCGAGCCGAGGGACCTCGCACTTCATCGCCGCGCGCACCGTGAGCGAGTCGGACTCGCGATGAAACAGCCGCTGCCCCGCGAGGGCCTCCCACAACACGACGCCGACCGAGTAGATGTCCGCGCGAGCGGTCACCGCGACGGGCTTGTCCAAGAAGAGCCCGTGCTGCTCGGGCGGCATGTAGGCGAGGCGCCCCTTGATCGTCCCTTTGCGCGTGCGGCTGCTGCGGCCTTCGGCGTGGGCGATTCCAAAGTCCATGATGCGCGTGACGCCGTCGACGCCGACGAGGATGTTCTGCGGCGAGACGTCGCGGTGAACGATGTTGAGACGGTTGCCCTTTCGATCGCGGTGCTCGTGCGCGGCGTGCAGCCCCTGCAGCGCGTCGATCATGATCCGGAGGGCGATCGGCGGGGACAAAGGCGCGTTCTTTTGCTTCGCCGCGCGCTGCGCTTGTTGCAGCGAGTATCCGTCGACGAACTCCATCACGAGGAAGAGCGAGTGCTCTGGGTCGTCGCCGAAATCGACGGTGCCGACCACGTTCGAGTGGTGCAGGTCCGACACCACCCTCGCCTCGTCGAGAAACATCGACGCGAAGTCTTCTTCGTCGCGCAGGTGCTTGTGGCAGCTCTTGATCGCGACGAGGCGCTCGAACCCGGCTGCGCCGCGGGCGCGCGCGATGTGCACGGTCGCCATCCCGCCCGAGGCGAGCTCGTGCAAGAGCTCGTAGCGGCCGCCGATGAGCGACCGATGAGCTGACGCGCGCGCGGAGTACGACGAGCCCATACGACTTTGTACTCTGGCCGCGAGCGCGGCGCGCGGCAAGGCTGAATTCGTGGGTCTTCGTCGAATTTGCCTGCAAAAATAGGGACGAATCGCAGTCACACATTTCGCCACGATGACGTCGACGCGCGCCGATCGTGACCCCACTCGACGCGCGAGCACGATCGATCACGGGTCGGAAGTTTTGTGCAGTTTGTCGAAAAGTAGTCCACCGAAGAGTCGGTCCGCTAAGGGGAGGACGGGACAGCAAACGCCGTCGCAGAGCAGGAGAAGAGTCGATGTCGATCGCAGATCTGGGTGGATTTTCGCTGGCGTTCGAGAAGGAGCTCAGCCGCGCGAGGCGCCTCGGCTACCCGCTCAGCGCGCTGTGCGTCGAGTTGGGAACATCCGCTGCCGCTGATGTAGTCGAGCGCATCGAGCACGTGCTCAGCGCGACGTCGCGCGCGTCGGACATGGCGACCAGGGCGAGCGACAAAGAGTTTGTACTGTTACTGCCGGAGACCAACGCCGAGGGCGCCGAGATCGTCGCGCGGCGGTTGTTCGGCGCGCTGCGCGAGTCGCTGTGGGTTCCGGGGGCGACGCCGGTGCACGTGGGTGTCGCGGCGCTCGCGCCGGAGATGTCGGGGATCGCGCTGCTCGCGGCCGCTCGCGAGGCGAGCGAGCACGCCCGGACCGAAGGCTCGAGCGCGGTTCACGTCAGCGTTGCGTGACAGCGCCGCCTGACCGTCGGACCATCGACGCTCGGCGCGCGCTGCGCTCACGGCGGTCTCGCGACGATGCAGAGATACCGCCGGTTCGCGCTGCGCTCGACGCCGTAGCCCATCGCGAACAGCTCCGCCGCGTGGACGTACGGGTTGGATCGACCTTCGAACCCGAGCACGATCCCGCCGGCGTTGGCCGAGTCGTACCCGAGGTCGACGAGCACTTCGTACAGCTCGCTCTCTCGCGCCATGCGCGCGATGAAGAGCGGCCATCCCTGCGGAGAACGGTCGCCGAGCGCCGCGGAGAACGCGCGCTCTCCCTGGAGATTGAACTCGCGATACTCCAGGCGGCCCGGCGGAGGCTCACTGTAGGACAGCAAGATCGACCCCGTCTCGGGCTCGAGCTTGTCCGCTCGCCACACGAGCTCGATCGGGGGGCTCGTGGGCGAGGACCACTGCGTCAGCGCGCGACGAACGCGCTCGGCGAGGTGCTCGGCCGCCAGCGCTCCTTCGGGGTCCGAGGCCATCGTCAAGCACGCCTGGACGTCCGGAGGGTGATCGATGATCTGTCGCGCGCGGGCGTCGGTGATGTCCAGCGTTCGATCGCGGCCGCGACCGACGTGCTCCATGATCCATCGCACCCACCGACGCTCGCTGGTGAGCCACTCGATCGGAATCAGTCCCGCCGTCGCGCAGCTCTCCCACGCCTCGCGCGCGAGCTCGTCGCGCGCAGCAGGATCCGACTCGTCGCGTTCGCGCTGAAACCACGGTCGAAGGTGCTCTCTCGCCCGCGCGAGCAAGGGGCGCGTCGGAGCGAAGGGCGCCCGCGCAAGTCCGGTCCAATCGGGCTTCTTCGTCACGACGCTCACCCCGCAGAGATTGGCACAGCGACCAATCGTTGCGCGAACGTCATTGACCCTCGCCAGCATCGACGAACGTCAGAGTGTGACGAACGCCGCTCGCGGCTTGCGGTCTGTTCGCGACGCACGGTATTCGCTCGCGTCGATGACGACACTGCTCACCGGAGCGACTGGGCACGTCGGCGCCAACCTCTTGCGCGCGCTCGTCGCGCGCGGCGAGCGCGTGCGCGCGATGGTCTTGCCAGGGACCGACCTCGCCGCGATCGACGGCCTCGCGACAGAAGTGCACGAAGGCGACGTGCGTGATCGCGCGTCGGTCGAGCGCGCCATCGCGGGCTGCGACCGCGTGTATCACGTGGCCGCGCGCGTTCAGACCGTGCGAGGCCGAGAGCGAGAGCTCTACGACACCAACGTGCTCGGGACGCGCAACGTCCTTCACGCGTGCAGAAAACACGACGCGCGCGTGGTGGTCACCAGCTCGCTCGGCGCCGTCGGGCACAACGCGGATCGTCCCAGCACTGAAGACGACGCGTTCAACCCCTTCGAGCATCACCTGCCCTACGAAGCGTCGAAGGCGTGGGTCGAGCACGAGTGCTTGAAGGCCGCCGTCGAGGGACTACCCGTCGTGATCGCGGTGTCCACGGCGGTGCTCGGACCCAACGACTACGGCCCGTCGCGCATGGGGCGAGTTATCCTGGATTACTCCAATCGAAAGTTGGGCGCGTACATTCCCGGAGGGTTCGAGTTCGTCTCCGCCGCGGACCTGGCGCAGGGGCACATCCTGGCGATGGACAAGGGGCGAGCAGGCCAGCGGTACATCTTCAGCACGAGCTTTCTCTCGGTCGACGACCTGATGAGCATGCTCGAGTCGATGACGCGTCAGCCGCGCCCCAGGCGCCTGTCGCCCACGGTGATGATGGGGCTCGCGCACGTCTCGACGTTCGTGCTCAACCGCGTCGCGCCCGAGCGGCCGCAGCGGTTCACCCCGGACGCCGTGCGGCTGCTGCAGATGCAGCGGCGGGCGGACTGCTCCAAGGCGCGCGACGAGCTCGGCTACGCGCCCACCACGCTCGAGTCCGCCGTCCGAGCGGCGTACGAGGACTTCGTGCGCCGGGGTCTCACGCGGGCATCTCCCTGACACACACAATCGAAGCGCTATAGATTTTTCAGCATGTACGCAGTCTCACAGGAGTCCGCATGAAGCTCTATCAGCTGACCAAGAAGCCGATGCCCGACTACGCTTCGGCCAAGACCCGACGGCAGAAGCAACGCGCCGCGGGGCTGCACCCCGACTACTGGTACCCGGCGCTCTGGAGCCACGAGCTGGCCGCAGGTCAGGTGAAAGAGGTCACGTTCTGGAAGCAGTCGTTCGCGCTCTTTCGCGGCGCGGACGGCCGCGTGCGCGCCCTCGAGAACCGCTGCGCCCACCGCCAGCTCAAGCTCTCGCTCGGCGTCGTCGACGGCTGCGAGCTCACGTGCGGCTACCACGGCTGGACCTTCGGCGAAGACGGCAAGTGCTCGAAGATTTCGCACTCGCTCTTCGGCCACAAGATGCCCAACGCGCAGGTGAAGCCCTTCGCGGTTCAAGAGAAGTACGGGGTGATCTTCTTCTGCCCCGGCGACGGGGAGAAAGCGAAGCTCCATCCGATCCCCGAGATCCCCGAGTGGGACGAGCGCTCGGGCTGGGGGAGGATCCCCGTGGACTTCACGTGGCCCGCGCACCACTCGATCATCATCGACAACACGTGCGACTTCACCCACGCCTATCTGCACCGAAACAAGCGGCCGTTTACGTACGCCGAGCTCAAGCACATGAGCGCCGAAGGCGACTCGGTCACGCTCGAGTACGACACGCAGGTGGGCGACACGCCGCTGCAGCGGATGTTCATCACCAAGAAGACCAACACCAACGCGATGACGCTCGGATACCACTACCCGTACCAGTGGTCGTCGACGGACGCGAAGATCAAGCACTGGTGCTTCGTGCTGCCCATCGACGAGCGCACCACGAGGGCGTTCTTCTTGTTTTATTTCAGCCCCGAGATGCTGAAGGTGCCTGGGTTGCCGCTGGGCGTTCCCTCGAAGGCCGTCGGGCTCGTGATGGCGTTTGCCAAGAAGGTCTTCGTCGAGCCGCTGCTCGCGGAGGACGGAGTCGCGGTGAAGGCCGAGCAAGAGGGCTACGAGGATCACTGGGACAAGCCCGTGCCCGACCTCAACCCGGTGCTCTACGCCTTCATGAACCTCACCATCCGCAAGTGGGACGAGTACCTCGCGGACGACGTCGCTGCGGCCGAGAGCGCCTCGAGCAGCGACGTCGCGCCGGGCGGCGAGTGATCGTCACCCGAGGTCGAACACCAGGACCTCGCCCTCGCCGACACCATCGATCCCTTCGATATGCACGGAGGCCTCTTCGCTGAGCGCGAGTCCGTCGCCCGCGGACAGCGCGCGGCCGTTGACGCGAGCGCCGCCCTTGGCCACGTGAACGTACGCGTGCCGCCCGCGATCCAGCGCGAGCTGCGCAGACTCGCCTGCGGCGAAGAGCCCCGCGTACAAGCGCGCGTCTGCGTGAATCGAGATCGACTCGTCGCGGCCGTCGGGCGAGGCCAACAACCGCAGCCGTCCGCGCTTGTCCTCGCGAGTGAAGGTCTTCTGCGCGTAGCTCGGAGCGATGCCCCGCTGCGACGGCACGAGCCAGATCTGTAGAAAGTGCACGAGCTCGCTGCGCGACGCGTTGAACTCGCTGTGCGCCACGCCCGTTCCGGCGGACATGCGCTGCACGTCGCCAGGGCGAATGACAGAGCCCGTCCCCATCGAGTCGCGGTGCTCGAGCGCGCCCTCGAGGACGTACGAGATGATCTCCATGTCGCGATGCGGATGGCGACCGAACCCCTGCGCGGGGTCGACGCGGTCATCGTTGATGACCCGAAGCGCGCGAAAGCCCATGTGCTCGGGGTCGTAGTAGTCCGCAAACGAAAACGTGTGCCAGCTGTCGAGCCAGCCGTGCTGCGCGTGGCCGCGTTCGGCGGCGGGGCGAACCTTGATCATGACCGTGACTCTCCTCGGACGCTCGTGGTCCGTCGTCTCCAACGTGGACCGCGACGGTCCTCAACAGAGGCGCGTCGCGATGACCGCCATACGATGCGCCCGGCTCGCGGGCGGCGAAAGCGCGACGAGCGCCAACGACTCCATCGAAAAATTCGATGATCTCGAGGTCGCTGCTGTCGGGGCTGCGCGCCTGTGCGACGGTGGCACGCATGTTTGCGGTCACTAACGACGGGGCGCACCTCGTGGTGCAGGACGGGTTCGGGCTCTCGAGGTTCACCTTTTCGAAGGGGTTGAAGACGGACCGAGCGCTCTCGGGCCACGATCTCACGGTCGCGGGAAACCGCCTCCTCGTGCAGTCAGCGCGCACCGGAAAGCGCGCGCTGCGCACCGTGGACGCGCTGCTCAACGAGAAGTTCGGCCCGAGCGACTACGGGCAGTACGCGCTGCATCCCGACGGCGTCCACGTGGTCGACTGGTCCTCGGACGTCGCGGTGTACGAGACCGAGGGAAAGCTCGTGCAGACGCACAGGTGGCCGGCAGAGCTGCGCTCGCTGGGCAAGCTCGAGCTCGGCGCCGAGCGACCTCCCAGCGCAGGCGCGCTGGGGATCGCCGTGATCGGACCGGACGCCACGCTCGCGGCGTATCGATCGCACACGCGCTCGCTCGCCGTCGCGAGGCTCGTGACCGCAAAGAAGTTCGAGCCCCTCTACCGCGTCGAGGTCGAGGCCCCCGTCGGACAGCTCGTGCTCTATCCCTTCGCCGAGCGAACGTACTTCGGCGCCCACGATCGACGAACGCGCCTCGCGACGCTCTATTCGCTGACCCCTGACGCCATCGAGCACTCGTGGAAGCTCGACGCGCTCTCGGCGCCCATGCTCGGCGGCGGCTACTGGTTCTGGCAGCGCGACGAAAAGACCGTGTGCCGCGCGGACTGGCGAGAGCTCGACAAGCCCGAGCGCTTCGAGATCCCGAAGGAGTTTCGCGGACGCGGGCAGGCCATCGGGCACGGAGACCGCGTGTTGTTTCTCCCGTTCGACGCCGAGCGGCTCGTCGACCTTCGCACACGAAAGACCCTCGAGCGAAAGCTCGGCGCCAAGGACGCCGCGGCGCGGACGCTCGCGACCGAGACGGCGCGGGTGTTCGACGCGTGGCTCGCGGAAGAGGGCGGCGCGCTCGGGTTCGGACACGTCGACCAACCGAAGTCTCTGGCAGCGCCGGTGTGGTCGCCGACGTTCGACCTGGGCGCCTCGACGCTCTCGGCCACGATGGCGTACGGCGAGCTGATCGCGCGCTGCTCCGCGCACGACAAGAGCAGCGAGCTCATGGTGATGAGCTACTCGCACCCGCAGGGCTTGGCGCGGGTGACGTTGGCCGACGTGCGCCGCGCGTTCGACGCGTGCGAACGAAACAAGGGGCTCTTGCTGCGCGCGCTGTGCGGGCTCGAGGAGACGCTCAAGAGCGCGTTCACGCCCGCGTATCGCGTCGAAGATCGCAGGCCGGCAGAGCGCCACGAGGTCTTCGACGAGGACGCTGCGACCGCGGTCCTGCGCGCCGTCGACGAGACCGTCCGCGCCCGAAGGGTCATCCCCCTCGCGGACAACGTCGAGGGCTGGGCCAGCAAGCGATGGACGCCCCAGAGCCTCGCCGAGCTCAGCTTTCCCGACGACGCGTGGAAGGGCCCGAAGGCGCTCATGGGCGCGTTTCACCTCCCGATGGTCGTCGGGTTTATCGCGCTCGATCTGTTCGGAAAAGACGCGCTGCCCGCCCTCTCGCGATGGTTCGTCGAGGCGCCCGCCCCGTTCGTCGCGGCCAATCCGCACATCGCCGCCGACGTCTGCGCGCGGCTCATTCAACGGCACCCCGAGACAGAACAGCCGTTCAGAGCGACCTGCGAAGCGAGCGGACCGCACGGACAGGAGATGCTCCGCAGCCTGGAGTTCAACCTCGCTCGCGGACGCTGACACACATAATTGCCCCTGCGCTGAGGTAAGCTCGGCGCTCCGCAGAGAGAGGGTGCATGGCAAACAAGTCCAAAGAGCAGCCGAAGTCCGTCGAACAACGGCTCGATCGGCTCGAACAAAAGTCCAAAGGCGTCACGCAGCGCGCGTATGCGAAGCGACTCCGCGCGCTCTACACGCAGCTGAAGACCTCGGCGAAAGAGCCCGCGCCCGCGCTCGCGCTGCACCGAAGCGGCGCCAGGACGCCGCTGTTTCAGCTCCAGTGCCTCGGTCGCTTGCACCGCGCGACGGTCGACGACGAGGAGTTTCTGCCGATTCACCAGGGCTTCAAGGCGCTCGAAGACCTGCTCGGCGCCGTGGACTTCAGCGACGCCATGGTCCGACGCCTCGGCGAGTCCAACGCTGACAGCGAGCTCACGGCGTACTTCGTGGGCCGCCGCGCGGAGGCGTGCTTTCAACTCGAGCGCCACCTCGAGATCGCCAAGTGGCGCGCCGAAGGCGACGAGGAGCCAGAGGCCTTCGACGAGGTGCTCGAGATCATCGAAGAGTGTGATTGGCCCGGCGCCAAGCGCGAGAAGAAGGCGGTGGCCGACTACTTCGCCGACTGCGCCACCAACATGCAAGAGAAGCTCGTCGGAGGTGAGTACAACTTCGCCGAGCTCGAGGCGGGCGTCCACGAGGTGCGTCGCAAGATCCGTTGGCTGAGCATCTTGCCCGCCTCGCTCGACGGGCTCTTCGTGCGCCCCGCGGACCAGCGCGTCGACGACGAGCTCGCGTCGTATTGCACCGACGCCATCGTGCGCTCGCCGTTCAATGACTTTCCGCGACGCGACGAGGTGCCGGACCCGATCGTCGTGGATTCTCCGGCTTTTCTGGCGATGAGCTGGCTCATCAACGAGCTCGGTTCGCTCAAGGATCGAGGCCAGACCAGCGACGCGCTCTCCAACGCCGCGCGCGACCTCGGCGACGGGCCCAAGGCGGCCGCGACGCGCGCTCGCAAAGTGATCGGAGACGCGCCCCTCTCGCACCAAGAGATCGCAGAGAAGGTCGAGTCGATGGTCGCTCGCTTCGTCGAGCTCGGCGTCCTCACGCGCCTCGCCAAGAGCGCGAAGAAGGTCTGACAGGCCGCTCGAGCGTGGACCCGCCCAACCGATTGCGCCCCGCAACCGCGGCGGACTACCCGCTGTTCGCGAGGTTTTTGCCAGAGCTTCGCACGGGCGATCCGACCCCGGACGAGCCGACGTTCGTCGCGAACTACGTCGATCGAACGACCTTCTTCGGGCGTCCCGACGAAGAGCCGCTCGGGATGAGCATCGTCGATGTGCTCCCGGCGGCGGCGTACGTGCGCGTCGTGGTGGTCGCGCCCGAATCGCGGGGACGCGGCGTGGGACGAGCGCTCATGAACGAGCTCGCGACAGCCCTTCGCGCGAAGGCCTGCCGCGCGTGGAGGCTCAACGTCAAGCGTGACAACAAGGCGGCCATCGCCCTCTACGAGCGCTGCGGAATGCGCGTCGCCTACGAGAGCACCGCGTTCGAGCTGTCGTGGGATCAGCTCGAGGCGCTGCCGAGCGCGACGCGACGCGAGCGAGCGGTCGTGCTCGGGCCAGACGACGACGAGCGCGTCGAGCGCGCGTGGGCGCTGCCGACGGGGCAGCTCGCGCAGTGGCGAGCGCGGCAGGTCGTGGCGCTGCTGCGAGTCGAGGTCGAAGACGAGCCCAGCGAGAGGGGCGCGGGGTTCGCGCGGTTCGAGCCGTCTTTTCCGGGCGTTTTTCCGCTGCGGACGAGGGAGCTGGGCTCAGCGAGGACGCTGCTCGAAGCGTGCAGAAGCCTCCGCGACCCATCGAAGCCTCGAGTCAACGTGGTCATCGAAGACGACGAGGCCCTGACGCGCGTGCTCACCGCGTCGGGCGCGCGCGTGAAGATGCAGCTCTTTCACATGCTCGGCTCGCTCGATGAAGCGTGAGCGCCGTCGAGCAGGCGACCTTCGACCACGATTCCGCTGAGCTCGACGGAGAAGGCTTCGCCGCGGTCGCAGCGAGGGTCCGACGCGAGCGACGCTTCGACGAGGACGCCGTCGTACCCAGCGTCTTCGGCGAGCTTCGCGCCGAGGTTCACGGGGTCTCCGGCGATCTCGCGGCCGCCCTGGGGGCCGAGGTCGAACACGAACACGTCCCCGGCGGTCACCGCGACGCTGGCGCGGACGCCCGTGGCACGCAGGACCTGCGCCGAAGCCGCGGCGAAATCGATCGCGTCCGACGCGCGAGAGAACAGCACGATCGCGAGGGACCCGTTGGACTTGATCGTGTCGCCGCCGCTGCTCGCGGCAGACGCCACCACGCGGTCGAGGGCCGCGAGCTGCGCGAAGCCATCGAGGAGTCGTTTGCGTGGCCCGGGCCTGGCGTGAAGAAACACCACGATGGCCTCGCGCCGCCAGCGATCGAGCCGCTCGTGCGCGAGCGCGTCGATCGAGCTCGCACGCAAGAGCGTCCGCACGTCCTCGCTGAATGGCGCAGGGTAGAGCACGTCCTCGCCGGCGACGAAGCGCTCGGGAAGGACATCCACGAGGGACCACAACGGCTCGCGGAATCGATCGAGCTCGCACGGGCGAGCCTTCGAAGCGAGCGCGAGCGACAGCGCGTCTCTGGCGGCGCGCGTAAGGAGGATCTCTCCGCCGCGAGAGACGTCTTCGGCGAGGTGCTCGACGAGGTCTGCCTCGGGCCCGAAGAGCCCGCCGGCGACGCGAAAGCACCGCGCAGAGTGCACGGCGAGCCCCACCTGGACGGCGCACGAACGGATCTCTGCGAGCGCGGCGAGCATCTGCTGGACCACGACGTTCGCGGGGATTTCGCTGCGAAAGAAGAGCTGCGCGTTGTCGGCCGCCCACACGCCGATGGCCTCGCCGCCGACGGCTCTGGCGAGCGCGTACAGTCGCTCTTTGGGCTGAGAGACCAGGGCGAGGACCTGCGCCTGGGCGAACGTTCGAGTGAGCTTCGAGAGCCCTACGGAGTCCGACGAGACGATGGTCCCCTGGACTTCGTACGGACGCATGATGATTTCGTGTGCACGATCGTCGCGCTCGCTCGCGAGCCACGCGTCGACGAGCTGCGACGGAACAGCACCAGCGATGTCTTGCCGGACATCAGCGATCGCGGCGGCGGGCCGGAGGCTCGTCCGAGGAGCGTCCTTGAGGGTCACGCGTCGAGTGTAGCCGGTGGCGGCGACGGCGCAGCGGGCGACGCTACCTGGCCGCGTCGCGACCGGACTGCGGCTCGTCTGGGGCGAGGCCGATCGGGTACGAGACCGTGAGCGTTCCGCCGCGCGGCGGGGGCGCGAACGCGACGGTCATCATCGATTCGCGGACGCACGTCTCGAAGGCGTCGTCGCCGAACACCGAGCGAGACGCGTCCTGCGAGGGAGCGCTGGCGTCGCTCGCTCCTGCTTCGAGGCCTGCGTCGGCGTTGGCGCTGCGCGCAGGCGCAACGGAGACATCTTCGACGATCCCGCCGAGCTGTTCGTGGGCGGTGATGCGAAAGCGCAGGACCATTCGGCCGCCGAAGCCCGGTCGCCGCGAGAGCAAGAGGTCGTAGCACCGCGAGGCCATCGGGATGAAATCTCCGCGAATTCGCTCGCGGATGTATCCCGGATCGAGGTTGCCCATCGCCGAGATGGGCGCCGCCCCCGCGCCCGACGCGGCGTCCCGAGAGGCCACGGGGGACTCGGTCGCGAACACCCTGGCGAGCGCGTCGCGGAGCTGGGCGCGCAAGCGCTCGTCGCGCACCGTCTCTCTCGGCGCGACGAACCCTGCGGAAACAAAGAGCCCCGCGTCGCGCTCGGGCTCGAGCAACGCTGACGTGCCCGAAGGATCCGCGGCGCCTCTCGATGGGTCTGCGGGGGTCGCAGCGCGCTCGCGACCGCGCGAATACCTGAAGATCGCGAGGATGACCATCGCGACGAGCGCGAGGAGGACCAACGCGACGAACGCCTGCCTTGGCTTCACGGGACGCGACGGTACAGCGCGAGCGCTTCGCCATCGAGCACGATGAAGGACTGGGCAGAGCGCAGAAAGCACCCCGGGTTGGCCCACGCCCGCTCGGGGTCATCGATCGCGACGCGCTTCGAATGGGTGTGTCCGAAGAGCACGAACGGCGCCCGCGCGCGTACAGCAGCTTCGCTTCGGGATGGCCGCACGCAACTCGGTTTCTCCTGGATATTTCCAAGGAGCATCTCGAGGCGTGTCGTCCTTCCAACCCGGCTCCGCTGCAGCGACGCGAGGACGCCCGCGTTGCCGAGTCGCTCGGGGGGTCGCTTCGCCCATCGTCGCCCGCGCTCGTACGCAGGAACAATCCACGGCCCCACGAGCCGCACGAACTCGGTGGCCAGGGGAGCGCCCTCGTGGCCGTGCCGCACGCACAAGCCCTCGAGCGTGAACCCTCCTTGCATCACTCGATCGCGCCCGAAGCGCTCGATGATCGCGCCTCGCGCGGAGACGTCGTGGTTTCCGAGCACGACGCGGGCTCGGCGCGACACGAGCAGGCTCCACAACGGCTCGAGACGCTCGCTGCGAAAGAGCTGGGCGCGATCGCTCGCGCGGAGGCCCACGGACTCGGTGAGGTCGCCGAGCGAGAGCGGCTCGTGCTCGTCGAGCGCGCGCACGAGCGCGGCGAGGTCCTCGGGAGCATCGTCGCTCCACGCGGTTTCGCGCGGCACAAAGTGCGTGTCCGAGAAGCACAAGAGCTTTGGCAGGGGCGCGACGATCCAGCGCGAGAGGGACGCGCTCGTGACGCGCTCGTAGCGGGCGCGCTCGGTGACGACTCGCTCAGGAGGCATCGCGCGGCTTCTTTTTGTGGGTACGTTTTTCGTCGAGCGTCGCGGCGAGCCCTCGCACGAGCGCGTCGAGGCCGAAGTCGAACTCGCGGTCGACGTTCCATTTGGCGAGCGCTTTGGAGGCGGCGAGCACGGTGGGAAAGGCCCCCGCGTCGAGCGATTCGTACGCGGGAGAAGAGCGCTCGTCGGGCGCGAGGGGCGCGAAGACCGAGAGGGTGTTTCCGAGGGTGAAGCCGACGACCGCTTGAAACGCGCGAATCGCGTCTTCGATCGAGAAGCCTGCCTCGCGAAAGAGCGCCAGCGACGACTCGACGTGCGCCATGGAGGCCGGGGTCACCGCGGGCCGCGTCGCAAAGAGCGCCAACGCGTTGGGGTGCGCGCGAAGCGTCTTTCGCAAGGCGCGAGCGCGGGCCTTCACGCGCTCGGTCCACGGCGCGGCTTCGGGCTCGAGCAGCGGCATCTCACCGAGGATGGACTCGACCACGCCGTCGAGCAGCGCGGCTTTATTGGCCACGTAGCGATAGAGCGACATCGCCTCGACGCCGAGCTCATCGCCGAGCCTGCGCATCGAGAGCGCGTCGAGCCCCTCGCGATCGACCACGGCCACCGCAGCAGAGAGCACTCTTTCGCGAGAGAGAATCGAGGGACGGGCCATCGAGCGCCCGACGAACGTACGACAGGAGCGCGCGTGCAGAAATGCCTGCCGCGTTCACCACGGCGCGACCGACGCGGTCACCGACCGCTTGCTCAACGGGACGCGCGCGGCGACGCCACGCGGCCGAGGTGCGTGTCTCCGAACGCCGTCCCGTACTTCAAGCCGTAGCCCAACATCCGGTCGAAGCCGATGTGGGCGACGGAGATCGCGGCGGCGAGCCACAGGGCGTGCGCTGCAAACAGCAGCGCGAGCGCGGCGAGCAACGCCGGCGCGAGGTAGCTGTGCGCCGCGTTGTACGAAGCAGCGCCCGCGCGCGGTCCAGCGAGGTAGCCGAGCATCGACAGATCCGGAACGAGAAACAGCGCCGCGAACCAACCCCAGCTCCCGCCGAGCTGCGCGTAGGCGACGCACGCGGCGACGAGCACGGCGGCGCCCTCGAGGCGCAAGAGCGCCCGCGGTCCGCCGACCGCGCCGCGCGCGAAGGCAGGCTCGGTTGCTCCGTGAGCGGCGTGAGCGATCGTGGCGGACGAGATAGATACAGTGGTCATGGGGAGTCTCCTTCGGGGGTGTCGCGACGAATTCGCCGTCGACGAGAGAGAGACTGCGGCCACGACCCGCTCATGAACATTGTTCAAATCCGTCCGTCTGCCTATTCATTTTATATGAGCCAGTCTGAACCGTCATGGGATCTGTACGAAGCGTTTCTCGCGGTGATGCAGAGCGGCAGTCTCTCTGCGGCGTCGCGCGCGATGGGCGTCGCGCAGCCTACGGTGCGGCGGCAGATCGAAGCGCTCGAGTCGCAGCTCGGGGTCGTTCTCTTCACCCGCGCCACCAACGGGCTGGTCCCGACGGAGCTCGCCCACGCGACGCTGCCGTACGCCGAGTCCATCGCGTCGACCTCGCGCGCCCTCGTCCGCTCGGTGTCGGGCGGAAAAGACGCCGAGCGAGGCACGGTGCGCATCACCGCGAGCGAGGTCGTCGGGACCGAGGTGCTGCCGCCGATGCTCACCGCGTTGCGCGAAAGGCACCCGCGCCTCCAGCTCGAGCTCGCAGTCACCAATCGGTCCGAGGATCTATTGCGACGGGACGCCGACGTGGCGCTGCGGATGACCGAGCCGACGCAAGCCGGGCTCGTGCGAAAGCGCGCGGGGCGGATCGAGCTCGGTTTGTTCGCGACCGACGCGTACCTGGCGCTTCACCCCGCGCCCAAGACGCTGCAGCAGCTCGGCGACAGGCATGTGCTCGTCGGCCCCGACCGGGCGCGGGGGACGCTCGAAGCGCTGGCCGCCGCGGGGCTGCCGGCGACGGCGCGGGACTTCACGCTTCGCACCGACAGTGACATCGCAGCGCTCGCCGCGGTCCGCGCGGGTTTCGGCATCGGGATCTGCCAGGTCCCCCTGAGCCGCTCACCGGTGCCGCTCGTGCGGGTGCTTCCGAAGCTCGCGTTTCCGCTCGATGCGTGGGTGGTCATGCACGAAGACCTGCGCGCCGTTCGAAGAGTGCGCGCGGTGTTCGATCACCTGGTGGAGACGGTCGGGCGCTACGCAGCGCCGACGCACGCCGCGTCGAGCGCGGTGCGTGCAGCGAGATCGCCCCGGCCGCCGCCGCGGCATTGACAAACTTACATCGTAAACTTACACCGTAATCTCATGATCATCTCCGAGCGAATCCCTGCGCGCGACGCGCGCTCATCGAAGACCGGCTCGCCCACGACAACGCTCAGCCCGGACGCCGACAGGCTTCGCCGTTGGGTCGAAGAGCTCTCGCGGCCGAGGCACGCGCTCGCCGAAGCCCACGAAAACAAGCGCACCCGAAGGCGCCTCTGCGAAGCGCTCGAAGACTGCGGCCTCGGCGTCAGCGTCGTGGGCTCGTTCTCGAACGTCCTCGCGCTGCCCGCAAACCCAGAGAAGCGCCCCGTCACCTTGATCGCCGCGCACTACGACACCGTCCCCGGCTCGCCCGGAGCCGACGACAACGGCAGCGGCCTCGCGGTGCTGCTCGAGTGCGCGCGGCTCTTGTCCTCGCGGCGCGACGGCGCGCCGGTCGGCTTCGTGTGCTTCAACGCCGAAGAAGACGGCCTGCTCGGCAGCCAGGACTTCGTGAGCAACACGCTGCCCGTGCTCGATCACAGCGTGCGCGCCGTGCACGTGCTCGAGATGGTGGGCTATCGCCCGCGCTCGGGCGCGAAGCAAAGCGCGCCGCTGCCGTGGTTGCCGCGTTCGCTGCGCACTCCCGACTTCATCGCGCTGCTCGGCCGCGGCAACTCGAACCGCATCGTCGACGACGTTCGCAACAGCGATGCTGCGCCGAACACCCGCGTCGTGACCGCGCGAACGCACGGCCCGATGGACAAGCTTCTGCCCGATCTGCGACGGAGCGATCACTTTCCCTTCTGGCTCGAGGGGACGCCGGCGGTGTTGTGGACGGACACCGGCGACTTTCGCAACCCCAACTACCATCGCAGGTCGGACACTCCAGACACGCTGGACTACGCGTTCATGCAGGGCGTCGGAGCGCTTCTCGTCGACGCCGTCGCGCGGTGAGTCCCGTCGAACCAGCGCAGGTTTTGCACGATCCGCTGCGTCGTTCAGCGCAGTTTGTTATGGAAAGAAATGCAGAGACGCGGGTCAGTCAGCGGGCGTCGCCCACACGACTTGCAACGATGCCGGTAGTTTGTGTTAGCAACGCCCCAACTGTTGAGTCGATCCCGACGCAACAGGCCCGTCACAACACAAAGGAGTCTACCGTGAAGAAGTTTCTCGCCCTCGTTACGCTGATGATCGCTTCGTCCCTCGCCGCCTGTGGCGCGCCGCCGCCAGCCGGCAGCTGCTCGGTCGGCATGGCGGGCGCGATGTCGTGCATCTCGTACACGGGCTCTTCCGTCACGATGTCCATTGTTCAGCAGGGGTGCACGGGGGGTGGAGGCACCTACCAGAGCACGGACTGTCCGACGGCGAACCGCGTCGGACGGTGCACGCTTCCGGGCAGCACCGCGCAGCTCACGCAGACGGCGGCGTACTACGCGCCCTTGACGACCGCCGACGCGATGGGCGCGTGCACAAGCGTCATGGGTACGTTCGTCGCGAACTGAGCTCCGTATCTCACCGCCGAGCGACGGCGCGGAGATACTTCGTCGCGGCCACGGGCTCCATCGCGGCGGCGCACAAGACACCTCCGACGAAGGCTCCCATCACGCCGACGGACGCCATGTCCGCGCCCGAGAGAAACAGCCCTTCAACGGGAGTGCGCGGACGAAGGTAGCGGTTGGAGTAGCGCTCGGGCGTGGGCTCGATGCCGTAGATCGCCCCTTTGGGCGCGCGCGTGAAGTGCTCCGTCGAGATCGGCGTGGATAGCTCGGCGAACGCGAGCATCGACCGCAGCTCGGGCATGTGCGCGAAGAACTGATCGAGCATCCGATCGGTGAGCCGCTTCTTCAGCGCGTCGTAGTCCTCGCCGCGCTTGCGCCAACGCCCGTCCTTCCACTGCTCGAACAGCTCGTACGGAACGAACGTGACCACCTCGCCTGTGTGCAAGAGATCCGGGCCCGCGTCGTGCTCTGGGTCCTTGAGCGACGGAAACGAGCAGTAGAGCACGGGAGCCTTCGCGTTTTCGTCAGCGATATCCCAGTACGCCGCGTCCTTGGCCCACGTCTCGTAGAACCACTTGTTCGCGCCGGACGCTCCCGCCTTGGTGATGTCTCCCTTGAATCCCAGGTAGAGACACAGGTGGCACGGAGAGGGCGCGAGCGACGCGATGCTCCTGGCCCACGGCGCAGAGCGCTCGCTCTCGGGCAGGAGTCTTTTGACCGTGGCGATCGCTCCTGCGGCGCTCACGACGCGGCGGCCCTCGATGATCTCGCCGTCGCTCAAGCGCACGCCGCGCACCTTGTTGTCGCGCACGATGATCTCTTGCACGTCGGCGTTGATCCGAGCCCAGCCGCCGTGATTCGCGACGGTGCCGAGCAGGTCCTCGGCGATGCGCCCCGCGCCGCCGACCGGATAGTACCCGCCGTGAAAGAAGTGCCGCGCCACCAGCGCGTGAATCGCAAACGAGCTGCGATCGGGCGGAACGCCGTAATACCCCCACTGCGCAGTGAGCACCGACTGAAGCCGCTCGTCGCTGGTGACCTGGTCCATCACGGTCCGCGTGCGCTCGAGGAGCTGCGCGTGCGCCTTCTGCGCAAACAGCGAGTCCGACAGCCCCGCCCACGCCGGGGGCGCGAGGCGCGAGGCGTAGTAGGGCATCATGGTGCCCGCCACCTCTCGCACCTTGTTGAAATACCGCCCGATGTCCTCTTCGCGCGAAGGAAAAGCCTCGACCAGGTTCTCTTCGAACTTCGCCTTGGTGTCCGGAAAATCAATGCGCAGATCGGGGTAGTGAAACTCGTCGTACACCCCGCCGAGCGAGGCCCACTCGAGCTTGTCGCCGCTGAGCTTTCGAAGCACTCGCCCGAGCACCGCGCGCTCGGTCACCTCGCCGACCGCGTGCACTCCCACGTCCCACACCCAGCGCTTGCGCTTGAATGTGTGTGTAAACCCTCCGGGCACGTAGTGCTGCTCGAGCACGAGCACTCGCCGCCCCAGCTCGGAGAGCAGCGCCGCCGTCGCGAGCCCGCCCATCCCCGAGCCGATCACGATGTCGTCCCACAGTCTGGGGTCGGAGCGCGTGCTCCAGGGCCTGTCAGCCTTCGCCGTACGTTCGGTCATTGGACGGCGAAACGATACCGCCAACTTGCGCCGATGCCTTCAGCTCGCGCACCCTCCAGGCGCGAAAATGTTGAGCCCCGAAGCACTGTCAGAGCTGTTTCTCGACGCCCGCACCCATCGCGCGTGGCGCGCCGAACCCGTCGACGAAGCTACCCTCGTGCGCCTGTACGAGCTCTTGCGCATGGCGCCCACGGCGGTGAACTGCCAGCCGCTGCGGATCGTCTTCGTCCGCTCGCAAGAAGCCAAGAAGCAGCTCGAGCCGTGCCTCGCCAAGGGCAACGTCGAGAAGACCATGACCGCGCCGGTGACGGCCATCCTCGGGTACGACCTGGAGTTCTGGACGCACCTGCACGAGCTCTTCACCGCCGCGGATCTGCGCAAAGACTTCGAGGGAAAGCCCGCGCACATCGAGCAGACCGCGAAGCTCAACGCCACCCTCCAGTGCGGCTACTTCATCCTCGCGGCGCGATCGCTGGGCCTGGACTGCGGCCCCATGGCGGGCTTCGACAACGCAAAGGTCGACGAGGCCTTCTTCGGCGGCACGCAGCACAAGTCGATCATCCTCTGCAACGTCGGCCACGGCGACGCGAGCAAGCTCTATCCCCGCGCGCCCAGGCCGGCGTTCGACAGATTCTGCAAGGTCCTTTGAGCGCCGCTCGAGCGCGCGCCGGTACACTGTTCGACAAGGAGCATCGATGAACGTATTCGAACGCAGCTGGGTCACCGCGAAGACGAGCTTCTCGGTGATCAATCAAGACAAAGAACTCCTGCTCTTTCCCGTGGTCGCGACGATCCTGTCGACGATCTTCTCGCTCGCGATGCTGTTTCCGACGATCATCGCGAAGGTGCTCGAGGGCGGCGCGGGCTTCGAGTTCGGCCCGCTGCAAATCGTGGCGACGTTCATGACGTACCTGGGGCTCGCGTTCATCGCGACGTTCTCGAATGTGTGTGTCGTCTACACGACCCGCGTCCGGCTCACCGGCGGCAACGCGACGTTCTTCGAGAGCATCGGGTTCGCGTTGCGACGCTCGCACCGGATCCTCGCGTGGAGCGTCCTTTCGGCCACAGTGGGCCTGCTCTTGCGCTTCATCTCCGACGCCGCCGAAAACTCTGGCGACGTGGGCAGGATCATCCTGAACATCCTCGAGACCGTGCTCGCCGCCGCGTGGAGCATCATGACCGTCTTCGCCGTCCCCGCGATGGTCTTCTACGACCTCGGCCCCATCGACGCGATCAAGAAGTCCATCGAGACCCTCAAGCGCGCCTGGGGCGAGAGCCTCGTCGGCAACTGGGGCATGGGCTTCATCAGCTTCTTGATGATGCTCCCCGGAATCGGCTCGATCGTCTTCGCCTTCGTCATGCTCGCCAGCGAGCAGGCGCAAGGCGTGGGCGTCGCGCTCTTGCTCGTGGGCATCGCGCTGCTCGTGCTCGCGGCGCTCATCATCGGCGTCGCCAAGATGGTCTACAGCACGGCGCTGTTCATGTACGCCGAGTCCGGACAGGCTCCGACGGGATTTCCGCAAGAGCTGCTCGCGGGCGCGTACCATCGACGATAGCGCGTGTCGCCAACGGAGGGAGAAGCTGCTGTAGTCCCTCGATGACCCGCCGCTCTGCGCCGTCCGCGGCCCGCAACCGAGAACCCATCCTCGCGGTGCTTCGCGAGACACTACCCCGAGAGGGGACGGTCCTCGAGCTCGCGGCGGGATCGGGCGAACACGCGCGGTGGTACGCCGAGGCGTTCGCGGGGCTGCGCTGGATCGCCAGCGATCGGGACCCAGGCGCGATCGCCAGCATCGAGGCCTGGCGCCAAGGAGCGACGCCCAACCTCGAGCCCGCGCGCCTGCTCGACGTGCGCAGCGAGGACTGGGGCGTGGGCACCATCGACGCCATCCTCTGCATCAACATGATCCACATCGCGCCGTGGCCCGTCGGCGAGGCGATGCTCGAGGGCGCTGCGAGACACCTGAATTCAAACGGAGCGCTATTTCTCTATGGTCCGTACAAGCGCGGCGGAGCGCACACCGCCCCGAGCAACGAGACCTTCGACCAGTGGCTGAAGAGCCAGGACCCCGAGTACGGCGTGCGCGACCTCGAAGCCGTCCTCGCCCGAGCCGAGCGCGCCGGGCTCGCGCTCGATCGAATCGTCGAGATGCCCGCGAACAACCTCAGCGTCGTGCTGCGACGGAGAGACCTCGCGCCCGCGCGCTGAGCCTCGTGAGGGCGCGACGACCGGCCGCATCGCGCTCGCCGATGACCCGCCGCGCCGCCGAGCGAACGAGCGCGACGCCCACGCTTGCAACGAGACCCGGATTCGGCCGAAGGTCGCTCTCGCGTGAGCAGCAACGACGGACCTTCGTTCAGCGCGAGCGGCGCGGCGCTCTCTCGGGCGCTCTTTCGAATCGGTATGTTCGCCACCGCGAACGTCGCGCTCGTCGCGCGGGGATCGTCGCTGTCGCTCGTCGACGCGAGCCCGGCGCGCACCGTCGAGATCACTGTCGACGCGCGGGTGCACCGCGAGGGAGCGATCGCGTTCAAGCGCGTCGCCGCGATGCGAGCGCTCAACGGAGTCGAGGACGAGGTGTTGATCGACGCCTCTCGGGGGGACCTCGGCGCGCTGCTGGGGGGCGCGAAGATCATCGAGCCATCGAGCGTCGCCGCTGTCACGGACGTGGGAGCCGCGGTCGAGCTCACCGGACGCGCGCTCGAACAGATGGTGGAGCGGGCGTCGCTCAGAGTGGCCTTCGATGACGCGACCGAGCGCGCGTCGCCGAGGTGGTGTTCGCTCGATCGAGAAGGAGACGGATCGCTCGCGCTCTCCGCGGGAGGCTACGGGCTCGTGCGGGCTCGGGTCGAAGCCCGCTTCGTCGACGGGGCGCCTTCACCGCCGCCCGTGCGCTGCGCGCTCGACAACGCGGCTCCCCGGTGGATCCAGTCTGCGGTCGCGGACGAGCGCGGCTCGGTCGTTCGCGTAACGATAAGCGCAGAGCGGGCGGTCGTTCGGACGCGCAACGTGGCGATCGCGCTCCATCGAATCGTCGCCGACGGTCTCCCGATCGACGGGCGAGCGCGAATCGACGCCATCCTCGCGCAGACTCCGAGGAAGTCCATCTTCTTCGAGCCCCGCGCCATGCGAGCGGCGATCGAGAAGGTCGTCCGAGGCACGCAGGTCGAGACCATCACCTTCGCTCGCGCGCGGGGCGGCAGGCTGCTCGTTCACTCGAGTCGCAGGGATGGGCTCGTCGCGGTCGGCGGCGAGCCCCCGGAGGACCCGGTGCGCTTCGATCGCAACGCGCTGCTCGTCTCGCTCGTGGCGGTCGACGACGAGCTCGAGGCGGAGCTACTGCTCGGATCTCCCGTCGATTCTGCGGTGTTTCGCAGCGGAGGCCTCGAGCTCGTGATCGGTCCGCGTCCGCCAGCGTGACGCGACCGAAGAAGACAGCGCTCGTCGGGAACATCGCTGACGCCGCGCTGTCTCTGCGAACTACCCTCCATGGTCGTGCGTCCAGTCGTTTTGCTCTCGCTCGTGACCGCCCTCGTCCCGTGGAAGTCTTGTCACGTCCCCGGGAGGCACGCTCGGCACAAGCTCTCGGACGCGGGCCCCGTCGCGCGAGCGCCTTCGCCGGACGCCGGTCCGCCCTCGACGCGAGCGAGACCCAACGCCGACGAGATCGAGGTCCGCATCGGGTCGCGCGGCGATCGACACGCGCTGCCCCGCGCCGAGCGCCAGTGGCAGCCGCGTCCCGCGCGCATCGTGCTCAACGCGCCCTATCAGTCGTGGGCTGACGAGGGCACGTTCGTGCACGTCGTCGCGTATACGCCGGCGCTCGATCGCTGCGATCGCGCTGATTTCTACCTGGGTGACGTGCACGTCGGGACCGGCGACGAGCACGGCGCGTTCGCCTTTCGGCGCTCCGCCGGACGCAGCGGAGGCCTGCTGCGCGTCGCCTGCCGTTCGCGCGACTCGAAGTGGTATCGGGGCCAGATCAACTACTTCGCTCACGCTCGAAGCCAGGAGTTCGAGCGCCCGATCATCTACGTCAACGCCGACCGCGGGGTCTACAAGCCGGGGCAGACCATTCGCGTTCGCGCGCTCTCTTGGCGGCTGCGCGGCGAGTACGTCGCGGCCCCCGAGCAAAACGTCACCGTCTCCCTCGAAGGACTAGACGGGCAACCCGTCGGAGGCGCGCGCATCCGTACCGACGAAGACGGCGTCGGAACGCTCGAGATCACCACGCCGCGCAACCTCCCCGAGGGACAGTACAAGCTCGTCGCGACGCACATCGCGCCCGAGTCGAGCGCGCGCGACGACGGTGGCTGGGGCGGCGCGTACGGGCATCGGGGCGCACAAGAGCCCAATCGCGCCGAGGCGCCCATTCAGATCCGCCGCTTCGAGACGCCGGTCATCGAAGTGCGCCACACGCTCGGCGAGTTTCTCACGCCCGCGATGCGCACCGTCCCGTTCACCGTGAACCTCAGCTACCTCGACGGAGCGCCGTTCAGCAACGCGCGCGTCGAGGTAGCGCTCGGCGAGGGCCCCGCGAGGGTCGCGCTCTCGCCGCGCGCTGTCGAAGGGCCGGGGCCGCACTCGTTTACGCTCACCGAGGCAGAGCTGGCTCCGTTTCGAACGCAGCGTCAGCTGCGGGTCGAGCTCTCGGCGATCGACGCGACGGGCCGAAAGGACACCGTCGTTCGCTCGATGCGCATCGTCGACAACCCCTACCGCGCGACGCTCGAGCTCGACCGCAACGGCTACGCCCAGGGAGAAACGGTCGATGTCGCGCTTCGGCTGACCGACCTCAACTCGGTCGTGCAGCGAGAGAAGTCCGTGCGCATGCGAGGGTGCGGCCGCGAGCTCAACGCGCGCACCGACGACACGGGCGTCGCGCACTTTCGCTTCGCGATGCCGGTAGCGACCTGCGTCGTGTCCGCGTTCGCCGCAGACGCGCGCGGAGAGATCGCGTCCGTGAGCGTTCCGCACACCCCGGTGCGGCCCATGCAGTCGCGCGTGCTCGAGCAGCGCGTCCGCGAACGAGAGCCCGTGACGATCACCGTCAACTTTCCCGCTGGGGTCGTGCCAGTCGAGCGCGTGGTGCACGGCGACCTCACCGATAGCTCGGGCGCCATCATCGACAGCATCTCGATTCCCATCGAAGACGCCGAGCAAACGCCCCGGGCGCGAGCGGTCATCCGTCCGCCTTCGTGGGGCTCGATGCTCGTGTCCCTCTACACGCTGGGCGTCGAGCGATCGCGACGGAGGGACCCAGCGGCGATCGGATTGCTGACCGACGGTCAGAGCATCGCCGTCGGCGCCGTTCAGCACCTCGAGGTGACGCTGCACGGCGTCGGAGAAGAGCTGCGACCGGGGGCGATGGTCCCCGTGCGGATCGACGTGACCAGAGACGGCGCGCCGGCCACGGCAGTGCTGGGCGTGAGCGTCGTCGATCGCGGCGTGATCAACATGCTCGACCCGTACGAGCACCCGCCGTTCGATCGCTTCTACGACCCGCAACAGAAGGTCCTCGCGAGCACGGGCGCGCAGACGCTCACGTGGCCCGTCGTCCAACGGACGTGGGGGCCGGATCGCTACGACATCGGCTGGCTGCCGAGCTTCGGGATGCACCAGGGCGCGCGCAGCGAGGACGACTCCGCTGTGCAGTGGCCCGATCGAGTGATCGATCGCGACGGCGGGGCCGGCGATCATGACGTCGACGGAAACATGACCGGCGACTCCATCGGCGACGCGTTCGGCTTCGGCGGTCTCGGCGCGACCGGCACCGGCTGGAGCGCCGGGGGAACGGGCGAAGGCACCATCGGACTCGGCAGCTTCGGCACCATGGGTCACGGCTCGGGTTCGGGCGTCGGCCAAGGCTATGGCGCGGGGAGCGGCAGCGGGCTGCGAGGGCGAAGTGCGCAGTTGTTGGGCGGCGAGCTGCACGGGACCGGCGGCCGCCGCTTCATCGACCAGCAGGACGAGCCCGCGCGGCCATTGATCGTCGTGCGGACGGGGACCGACGACACGTCGTTGTGGCTCCCGCGCGCGCGGGGCGGAGGCTCGGCGCCGCCGCTGCAAGTGCGCGTCCCCGAGACCATCGGCGAGCACCAGATCAACGTGCTCGCGAGCGACAGGCAGGGAGGCATCGCGCTGGCCCGCGCGACGCTCACCGTGCGACAGCCCTTGTATGTGCGGGCGGACGTCCCCGAGACGCTCACCGCTGGCGACGCGGCGACGGTCACCGTGGTCGCGCGCAACGCCAGCGAAAATCCAGTCGAAATCGACCTCGCGCTGCGCGCCAAGCGCTGGACCATCGAGCCGCTCGACCCGACGCGCGTGACCGTGGCGGCCCGCGGCCAGAGCGCCGCGAGGTTTCGTGTGCGTGTAATCAATCCTGGTCCGACGCAGTACAAGGCCGAGGCGCGCGGCGCGTCGATGGTCGACGTCTTGCGTGCCGACACATGGGTTCGACCGGCGGGATCATCGACGCACGAGCGCCTCACCGGGACCCTGCGCGCCGGGGAGCCGTTTCGGGCGGACGTCAGCGCGGCGATCCCCGGCTGCGTGGCGGACACGAGCAACGCGAGCGACTGCGCAGCGACCTACCGCGTGGCGCGGCTCTCGATCGCGATGCCCGAAGCGACCGCCTGGGAGGCGGCGCTCGACTACGGCTCGACCGTCGCGAACACGGACGTCGAGTTCGCGGCATACAAGTTCGCGGCGCTCTCGCAGTGGGCGGCGACCGCGAGGCTCGCGGGCGCGCGGGAGTTCGCCGAGTCCATCGCGGCGAGAGACTTGTTCTTCTTGTCGACCATCGCGAGCCAGACGCTGCCGTCTCGCCCTCGCGCGCTCGCGCGGATCCTCGAGACGTTGGCGCGCGCACGGCGCTCGGGCTATCCGCTGCGGGCGTCGGTCATCGAGAGCGTGCGGTCGCAGCTCACGGACGTCGCGACGAGGTCTCCCGAGCTCGGCGATCGCTGCCTCTCGCTGCGGGCGCTGATCGATGGACAACACAACGAGCTCCGCGCCAATCGTTGGGATACCAACCGCGACTCGGCGCTGCTCGATCTGGCCAACCGCGAAGAGACGCTGCGCCAGGCGGTCGACCTGCTCGACGGAGCCGCAGGTCGCACGCCGAAGACCTTCGCCGACGCGCTCTCGCTCGTGAGCACGATCGTCGGAGACGGAGAGAACCTTCCCAGACTTCGCGCTGCGCTCGTAAGCCTCGTCGAGGCGCGCCGCCCGTCGCCTCAGGACTCGGACGCAGCGCTGCGACAGGCGCCGCCGCAGAACGAGCTGTCTCGCGCGGCGTCGTTCGTGCTGGTCGCCGCGCGCAACCTCCTCGCGTGGCGCCGCGCGCTCACCGTCGAGCCCGGCTCTCTTCGGGGACCCGATCGCGTGTACAGCACAGCGGCCGCCGTCCTCGCGATGCACGCGGTCTCGCCCGAGCAGGCCGCGGCAGAGCTCCGCGAGACGAGCCTGTTCTTGCGCTCGCAGCGCGCGCGGTGGGAGAGCTGGAGCGACCCGGAGGCGAGCTCGCTCGCGTTGCAGGCGCTGGCGCTCGCCGGGACGCGCGCCGAGCGCGAGGGCGCGACGGTGGTCGTGAAGGTGGACGGCCGCGAGGTTCGTCGCGTCGAAATCGACCCGCGCGACCCGTGGGCGAGCGGCCTTTCGCTTCGGCAGATCGAGCTCGACGACGAGCTCTCGGGCGGGACAGGAAACGTCACGGTCGAATACAACGGGGCGCTCGCCGCGAACGTCGTGCTCGACGTCGAGCGATGGTCTCGCCGTCCTGCCCCGGGTCTCTCGCTTCGGCTCTCTGCGCCCGACCGGGTGGCGCGCGGCGCGACGATGCCGTTGCGCGTGGAGGCCACGCGGCCGACGGACGCGCGCGGAGCCGAGCTCTGGGTGACGCTTCCAGTCTCTGCGAGGCTCGACGAAGAGGAGCTCGATCGACTCGCGGTCAGGGGCGCGATCGCGTCGTGGAGGCAGCGTCCGGGCCTCGTGCAGCTCGCGTTTGCGGCGGCGACCAACACGATCGACGTCAACCTGTCGTGTCGGATGCAGCGAACGGGCGTGTACTCGATCGGCGCGGTCGAGCTGCGGGACGCCACCGGTGTTCGCGCGGGGGTGACGGGCGCCACGGTGACCGTCGAGTAACGCGCTACACTCCGGCCGTGAGTGACAAGAGCGAGTCTGCGCCGCGCTCGGATCACGCGGAGCTTCGCGGCAAGGTCGTGATCGCCAAGAGCGTCTTGCGGTCGCCCACCAGCGGGCGCGAGTGCGTCTATTGGGACGTCCGCGATCGATGGGAAGCCCAGCCCAAGGAGCGAGGGCTCGCGGATTTCTGGCTCGAAACGGCGGACGGAAAGGTCCTCGTGCTGGGCGATCACGTGCAGGTCGACGCGCGCGCGGACCACAGTCGTCGGATCGTCGAAGCGGTCGAAGGAGACCTCGTCGCGCTCGGCGAACGGCTCGGGGACATCAAGCGAACGCTGCGCTCGGTGCAGGGGCCCGAGGCGGCGAAGCTGCAGCGCGAGCGACAGGAGCTCGCGAAGCTCGCGACGTTCTTGCACGCGACCAAGGCGCACGCCAAGGACCGCGTCCACGTGGGAAGATCCAAGTCCGAGCAGGCGAAGTGGCTCGAGTCCAACGCGCACGTCGCCAAGGCTGACGGGCTGGGGATGCGCACGGCCAAGCTCACGCGCGACGCGTGGGAGGTGGTCATCGAGCCTGGCCACGAAATCATCGTGAACGGTCGATGCTCGGTCGAGCTCTTGCCGCCCGAGCACGGCGGCGACGGAGGCTACCGCGCGGCGAGCTCGGGTCGAGTCCTGCGCGGGACCTCGGCGGCGCCGCTCTTGATTACTGGCGTCGGAATCATATCGCCCGCCGCCAACAACTCATCCCCAGAGCGAGCTTCCGTCGAGGCGCGTCGGTCGCAGCGGCGATGGGGCCGCCTCGGCGATCCCGAGGGTCGGCGCCGGTCGCTCAGGGCAGCGTTGATCGCGCTCGCCATCGTGGGCGGCGCGGTGGGGCTCGGGGTGGCGCTCGAGCTCGTGTCCTCACGATGAGGGCACACAATCTGCGGGGCGGGCTTTTCGCGAGCGGGTTGCTTGTGGCAAAGATCGCGTCGCACTTGTGAGCAATACGCTTCATCACGGGTCGGACCCCGCGATTTCGTCCCCCTCGCTGGCGGCCTTCGAGTCCACCGTGCGCGTGCCGGGGATCACGCAGGTCGAGCTCAAAGAGCTCATCGGAACGGGCGCGTTCGGCGTGGTGTTTCGCGGACACCACCGCGTGCTCGACGCGTCGGTGGCGGTCAAGGTCCTGGCGACCTCCAACAGCCAACAGGCCGTCGACTCGCTGTTGCGCGAGGCGCGCGTGATGGCCCGCGTGGATCACCCCAACGTGCTTCGCGTCTTCGACGCGGGCGTCTCGGACGGCCAGCTCTACCTCGTGCTCGAGTACATGGACGGAGGCTCGCTCGAAGGCGCGCAGCTCTCGATCCCGTCTCTGCTCAGCGCGGGTCGCCAGCTGCTGTCGGGCCTGCAGGCGCTGCACGAGGTCGGCGTGCTCCATCGCGACATCAAGCCGGCGAACGTGCTCGTGCGAAAGAGCGACGGGCGCTTGAAGCTCGCGGACCTCGGGATGGCGATGGACTCGGCCGCGCGGCGCACGGGCGCCATCGTCGGGACGCTCGCGTACATGGCCCCCGAGATCCTCTTCGAGCAGCCGCCGCAGTACGGACCGCGCGCAGACTTGTACGCGCTCGGGATCACGCTGGCCGAGCTCGCGCTCGGCGCGCCGATGTGCGCCGCGGCGGACCTCGCTTCGCTGCTCGCATGGGTGCGCGAAGGAGAGCGACAGTCCCTTCGCAAATCGCGGCCCGAGCTCCCCAAGGTCATCGCCAACTTGATCGAGCGGATGATGGATCCGCGCATCGAGCGCAGGCCCAACAGCGCTGGAGAGGTGCTCGCCGCGTGGCCCGCGGAGGACGACGTGCTCGACGTCGCTGCGAGCGACGAGGCCAGCGCGAAGGGTGAGGCGGCTCCAGGGCGTCGCATCGGCCCGTGGATCGTGGGGGACGAGCAGCACCGCAACGAGTCGTGGCGGTACTACGCGGTCACGCATCGACGCACGGGCGCTTCGGCGAGGCTCGCGCAGCTCGACGCGGCGTTCTTCTTCTCTCGCTCGACCGCGCGTCGCGATGGATGGGCGCAGCTGCTCACCTCTGGCGTCGCCCTCGCGTGGAACGTCGAGCACGAATGCCTCCTTCCCTCGCTCGACTGGGGCGTGTCGGGAAAGCTCCCGTACTTCGTCTACCCCGCCGCGGGACGCACCGTGTTGGGGCTCGTTCACAGCACGGGGCCCTTCGCAGAGCACACCGCGGTCGCCGTCGGCATCGCCCTGGCCGACGCGCTCACCGCGCTGCACGAGGCGGGCATCGTTCATCAAATGGTGCGCCCCGACACGGTGCTCGTTCGCGCCGACGGGCGAGGATGGGTCCTCGGGTGGCCCGTGCACTGCGTGCGCGCAGGCTCAGCGGACAAGCACCCCGACGGCATCGATCTGCGCCCGCTCGCGCTCGAAGGCGCTGCCCCCGAGACGTACTCGGGCGCCCGCACCATCGAGACCGCGGTCGACGTGTGGGGCATCGGTCTCGTGCTCTATTGGATCCTCGCCGGCCGTCCGCCCGAGCGATCCGAGTCGCTCGCCGATCGACTGCAAGAGCGCGCGAAGGGAGGCGTTGCGTTGCGCGAGGCGGCGCCAGAGATCACCGCGCCTCTGTGCGCGCTCGTGGATTCGCTGCTCTCGCCAGACCCCTCGCGACGTATGACCGCGCGACAGTGCGGCGCCGGCCTGCGATTGATCGCAGAGCGCTGGCGTGCGATGGGCGCCTTCGGACGCAACACCGAGAGCCCCCTGGCGCGCCCGTAAGCCGCGCGTCCGAGAAGCGATCGCCCGTGTCCCCCTTCGGCGCTTACCCTCCGCGGGTCACAGGCTACGAAGCCAGCGAGACACCTCGGGAGAGATGTGCAGGTAGCTCACGACCAGCTCGACGTCCGTCCCGTTGCCGTCGCTCTTCGGAGAGAGCGCGTTGACCGCGACCGCGTGGGTCCCTTCGCACTTTGCGCAGTGCGCGAGGTCGAGCCGCAGCGAGGGTCCCGGCTGCGCGAGCGGCCCGATGTGGTTGAGCACCGAGAAGTCCTGTCGCTCGAGCGACTGCTTCACCATGTCCTTGGGCGCAGGGTTGAGCATCACGCGCCCCTCCTCTTCTTTGCACCAATTGCCGCAGCGCTCGCAGTAGACGCCGCCGCTCGCGAGGCCGGCGCCCAGCGCGAGCGCGCAGCCGATCACGATCACGGCCTCGAGGCTCCAGAGCACCCAGAGCATGGTGCCCGAGGGAGCCGAGCCGCTCACGCTCCACGCGCCCGTCTCGCTGATGCCGCTGATGGTCGCGAACATCTCTCCGGGATCCGCGAGGATGGCGAACATCGACGGACCGCTCTCGTTACCGCGCGAGAGGACCACAGAGAGCCACGAAGCCCACGCCGTATAGTGCCCGATCAACGCGGACAAGAGCACCGCGATCGAGCCCACGGCGGTGCTGCGCCCGTGCCCCGCGCGAAAGAGCATCGCCGTGATCGCGCCGTACCCCGCGCCCACGAGCGCGGCGATGACGAACGTGATCTTGCCCACGACCGGAAGCCGCGCCATCACCTGGCCGTAGATCGCTCCGAGCAGGATGGCCGACGCGATTCCCGCCCCGAATCCCAGGGGAATCGCGAGCGCTCCGATCTTACCCGAGTGCGAATAGTAGCCGCTCGCGGGGCTGCCCGTCGGCCCCTGCGGTTGCGGCTGAATCATCCCCGGCTGTTGGTTCACGAATTGAGGTTGCAACGCTCTCTCCTGTCCGCGCCGTTGTACCGCACAAGCACGAGAGAGACGAACTTTGCGACCAGCGCGCGCTAGCTCTCAGCGTTGCGCTGCGCCCGTCGTGTCCGGCGCCGCACCAGCGCCGCGGCGAGCGTCATCGCGATCAACGTCGCTGCGTTGCGACCCGAATGACTCGAGGTCACCGTCGAGGCGCGACACGCGCACGCGCCGTCGCCGCTGAGGGTCGAGAGCGAGAGACCGCCGTCCGAAGACCCGTCCATGCCCGAGTCAGCGACCGTTCGATCCATCGGCGCGTCTTCGCGACCGCTGTCCGCAGCGCTGTCCTCGACGGAACCATCGAAGGCCGCATCCGCGATCACATCGTCCGCTGTCGCGTCGCTCGCGTCCGCGACCATCGCGTCGCTCGCATCGACGGCGATCACGTCGTCCACGCCCGTATCCGCCACGCCGGTGTCGCCACCATCGGTGTCACCGATACCGGTGTCACCGATACCGGTGTCGCCGATACCGGTGTCGCCGACGCCCGTGTCCGTCGATGCATCGACGACGTCGGGCCCGGCGTCCGGTCGCGAGCGCATCACGCACACGCCGCGGGTCCGATCGCAGACTGGAAGCGCAGGGTCCGCGCAGTTGGCGTCGGCGCTCGCGCTGGGCATCGTGGGGTCTGTTCTGGACGCGCCGAGCTCGCGCCCGTCGCTGTCGAGCAAGCAGTCGTTGTCGCTGTCGGTGTCGAGAAAGTCCGCGCGATCTCCGGTCGTCGCGATGGCGGCGTCCGAGTTGGCCGGCATGGCGGGCATCGCTCCTCGCTCGATCGCGTCCGCAACGCCGTCGCCGTCGCTGTCTCGATCGAGATACGCAGGGACGCCGTCGGCGTCGCCAGGGGTCGCTCCCTCGAGCATCACCTCGACGCGCGTTGGAATGCCGTCGCCGTCATCGTCGGGATCCAGGTAGTCCGGCGTCGTGTTGGACACGCCCTGCCCGACAGGGACCATCGCGTTGCTGTTGCGAGGAGTCATGAAGCCCCCGGCGCCGAGCTCGTCGCGCGTGAGGACTCCGTCTCCGTCGTCGTCGGGGTCGCGAAAGTCCGGCGTCCCGTCCATGTCCGAGTCGCGCGGCGTCATCGGCATCGGGCCGAGCTCGACGCGATCGGGAACGCCGTCCATGTCCGTGTCCAGATCGACACACGTATTCATCGGGCCGCACGTGAGCCCGACGGCGCAGTCCGCCACGCGCACGCACTGCACGCAGCGCCCAGCGTTGGCGCCCATCGTCGCGCACGCCGGCGTGGGAGCAGAGCAATCGGTCGCCACGGTGGGGCTGCACGCCCTGCACACGCGAAGCGCGCTGTCGCAAATCGGCGTCGCGCCCGAGCACATCGCGTTGGTGGTGCAGCCGAACGGTGTCGGAGGCTCGATCGTGCCCATCCCGCCTGGGGTGGCCTGCGGGTGCGTGGTGTCGCCAGCGCCGCCCATCGCGCGGGGAGCGCACCCGGTCGGAGCGCCGTCGAAGCGCACGCGACCGGCGCTGCCGCCGCCGCCGCCGCCGTGGCTCCCCGCGGTCGATGTTCCTCCGCGACCGCCGCTCACGTCGATGATCGGGCACACGGGGGAAGAGATCGCGCGCAACAGAATCGAGCCGCCGGCGCCGCCGCCGCCAGAGCCATCGTTGCCCGAGTTGGCTGCGTCAGCGCCTCGCGCAGACACGACAGCCATGGCCGTCGCGTTGAAGTTCGCGGCTCTCGCGAACACGATGCCGCCGCCGTTTGCGCCGTTCGTTCCCGCGCTGTTGTTCTGCTGGCCGCCGCCGCCGCCGCCGCCCAACGTGAGCGCGGTCTCGAGCGAAACCGCGGCGATCGCCGCGCCCGGGTTGCCTCCGTTGAGCGTGCTCGAGCACCACGCAGCGCCGCCGACGCCGCCGCGCGCGGCGTGCCCTCCTCCCGCGCCACCGCCGTTGATGTGCCCACCGCCGCCGCCGCCGACGCCGCGGTTGCCCATTCCGCACCCCATCGCGCCAAACGCCGCTGCTGAAGTGTCGAAGCCCTCGCCTCGACCGCCCATCCGACACATCGGATCATCGAGCGCCGCCGCGTCGTCCGTTCGGCACGTGCAGCTCCCGTTGCAGAAATCGACGTTGCGCGCGCCGCCTCGAAAGCCCGCTCCATCCGCGCGCACAGCGCCAGCGAGCGTGAAGTTCGATTGAACGAGAAACGCCACGACGCCGCCGGTCGTGCCGTTCCACGGGGTCGCGGTGATCGAACCCGCAACAGCGACGGTGAGCGTCGTGTACTCGGGAACGGTCACCACCTGCGCGCCCGTCGCTGTGTAAGCGTTGGCCAGCGGTCGATCGAAGGTGAGCATCGACCCGACCACGCCCGTCACGCGCACCACGTCGTAGCGCCCCACGCCGACCGCGCCGGTGTCCACCGCCGCCGAAGCTCCCGACATCGCCGTGCCGTTCTTCATCTGAACGACCATGACGAGCGAGCCCGTCGTGATGCCCATCGACGAGGTCACCGCGACACCCGTCGCTCCCGCAGCGACCGCGCTCGTGACCGCCGTGTATCGGTTGACCGTGCTCGAGGTCATCACGGTCGACGGTCCGTCGCGGCCCGTCCCGACGCCGTACGGGTCGGGTGTCGCGCCGACCACCGTCGGCACGAGCAGCGCGCTCAACATCGCCGCTCGGACAGACCACGGGCTCGATCCAACGCTCAATCGATCGAAATATCTCAATCTATTTCCCTCTTGTGCGAGGACGGTCGCGCAAGATCAGCCATCACGCAAGTCACCTCGGCCGCTCCGCGCGATCATCGTCGGAGTCATCGAAGCCACATCCGCCCGCGATGGCCCTCGCAGTGCGCTCAGCGGCGCGGGAGCAAAAAATCTTCTCGCCCACGCAACTTCGGACGGCGTCTCTTCGACAACGACGGCCACCAAGGAGCGCTGCGCGATGAGCAACGACCGATACGACGTTTGGGGCCGAATTGGCTGCGGTGGAATGAGCGAGGTCTGGCTGGCGAGGCACGTCGGGCTCGGCGTCCCGGTGGTCCTCAAGACCCTGAGAGCCGACGTCGAAGAGCGCGGACACGACCCCCGCGCACGAATGTTGGCCGAAGCGCGGTTGATGGCGCGGGTCACCAGTCCGCACGTCGTTCGCGCGATCGACACGGGGGAGCTGTGCGGCGTTCCGTTCGTGGCGCAGGAGTACGTCGACGGGATCGACCTCGCCGAGCTCGATCGTCGTCGTCGCGCGGCGCTCGGGGTGGGGCTCCCGCTGTGGTTCGTGTGCGACGCCATCGAGCAGTGCTGTCACGCGCTCTCGGCCGCGCACCGCGTCGGGGTGATCCACCGCGACGTCAAGCCGTCGAACCTCTTCGCCACGCCCGAGGGCATCCGCCTCGGCGACTTCGGAATCGCGGTCGACGCAGAGTCCTGCCGCGCCGCGGACGTCTCGGGGACGCTCAAGTTCATGGCCCCCGAGCTCTTTCTCGGTCAGGCGCCGTCGCGCTCGGCCGACGTGTACTCGCTCGGCGCGACGGCGTTCGACCTGCGCTACGGCAGGGCCCCGTTTCTCGACTACCACGAGGTGCGTGACCCGCGGGCGCTGCCGCCGTTTCCCGCGCCGCAGACCGCGCAGGAGAGCTTCTTTCAGCACACGCTCGGGCTCTCGCTCGAGAAGAACCCCGACGTTCGCCTGCCCGATCCCAAGGCGCTTCAGCGCAGCGTTCGAACGCTGCGAGGCGTATTGGGCAGCGAAGCGAGCGCGAAGCGCTTCGTCGCCACAGGTCCTACGACCTTTCGGCTGGGACGATGCGAGGTCTCGCTCGTCGTGGGAGACATCGCGCAGGCCGAAGCGGACGCCATCGTGAGCTCGGCCAACTTCGAGATGAAGATGCGCTCGGGCGTCGGCGACGCGCTTCGCCGCGCGGGAGGCGACGAGATCGAAGCCGCGGCGCTGGCCGATGGCGAGCGAGAGCTAGGCATGTGCGTCGTGACGCGCGCCGGTCGCCTCAAAGCGCATCACGTCCTTCACGCGGTCAGCGCGTGGAAGGGAACCTCGGTCGTGGGCCGCACGACGCACAGGGCGCTGCTCACCGCGGAAGAGCTGGGCGCTCGCTCGCTCGCGCTCTGCGCGCTCGGCACGGGCGCGGCCAACGTCACCTTCGAGACGTGCGCCAACGCGATGATGAGCACGCTGCGCTTTCACCTGGCGCTCGGCGGATCGAAGCTCGAGCGCGTGGTCGTGTACCTGCTCGATGAAGACAAGCTCAGGGCCTTTCGTGATGTAGCCCTCGACGCGCTCGGCGTGCGATCCGACAGCGGCGCGGTGGACGTCGGGCTGCCGTGCGCTCGCGGCGAGCAACCGACGGGCAACGCCGCGACGCACATCAGCGACGACAGCGCGCTGCGCGAACGACTGCGCGGCCGCGTCGCTTGAGAGGCAGCGAGCTCCTTCGGGCGTCGCCGAGAAAAAATTCTTCGCTCCCAAGGAACCAACCTCGCTCGCTGTTGTCGGTCGCTCGCATGAAGCCCTCCGTGTTGGTCGGAGCGGCGCTCGCGGGACTCTTGTTCGCGAACGTCGTCTCCGTGTCGTCGAGTCATGCCCAGAGCCGACGGGCGAGCGCCGCGCGGCGCGAGAGCCCTCGCAACTGCGTGAGCTTCGCGCAGCAGCGATCGCAAGACGGGCGCTCGATCACGATGTCTGTCGACAACCGCTGCAGCTTCGAGGTCGAGAGCACGATCGCTTGGAGACTCGTCTGTGGCGAGAGCGACCTCGGCACTCCGGTCGAGCGCGTCGAGCGCCTGACCGCAGGCCAGCGCCGCGTGATCGTGGCCAACGTCGACGCCTGCGGCAGCAACGCGTACAGCATCGAGGGAATGCGCTGGACCTGGCGCAACCCCACTCAGTGAGCGGCCAACGATGGGGGGGATGTCGCGAGAACAGCGCGTCCCCGAGCGCGGGGCGAAGCGCCGATGGGTGCATCTACTCCCATCCGACAGCCGGGGCGCGGCAGCGAGCGGCGGCGCGGCAGCGAGCGGCGGCGCGGCAGCGAGCGGCGGCGCGGCAGCGAGCTGCCGCGCATTGTGCCTCGCAGACCCGATGGGCGAATGGGCTCGAGCTAGCTCAGCAGGCGTTCTCGCTGCCGCTCG
>LNEO01000324.1 GCA_001465015.1 Deltaproteobacteria bacterium Ga0077539
GGGGGCCGCGCTCCGCGGCTCGATGTAAACCGTCGTTTCGTCGCTCGATTTGCTACTCTAACTCTCTGTTTCAGCCGTGAAGTTTTCGGCGCCTATGGCGTGTCACCCTCCGGTGGCGCGCATGTTCACGGACGCGGCCGACGACTCGGTGCAGCCCTTCCAGCTCGCGTCGGGCTTCATCGCCCACGCGTCGGCGAGCCCTCGCTCGATCGACGCATCGTCCCCTCGCCTCGCGGCGTCGGACACATCGACCCCGTCGTTCTTCGAGAGGCACGCGCGGAGCACGCCGGTCGAGCTCGCGCGAAGCCGGTCGCATCCCTCGCAAAACGTGTCGGTGGTCCCAGTGATGAAGCCGACGCGGTGGTTGCCATCGCGAGATCGAACGTACTTCGCCGGCCCGCGATCGCGCTCGACCTCGGCCTCGTCGTCGACGCACAAGTGGGCCACCTTCGCGCGCATCTCTCGATACCCGACGACGTGCGACTGAAAGAGCTTCGCGCCCTCGCCGACCCCCATCACCTCGATGAACCGAGGAACGATCCCGCACTCCCACGCCCATCGCGTGAGGCCCTCGACCTCGTCGTCGTTGTGATCACGAAGGACGACAGTGTTGGTCTTGATCTCGTCGAACCCCGCGGCGCGCGCGGCTTCGATCCCCGCGAGCACGCGCTCGAGCGAGCCTCCGCGGGTCATCGCCGCGAAGCGCGCCGGGTCGAGCGAGTCGATCGACACGTTGATGCGCGCGAGCCCCGCGGCGCGAAGCGGCGCAGCAAGCGCGGCCAACTGGGAGGCGTTGGTCGTGAGCGCCAGGTCCTCGACGCCGATCGCACGAATCCGACGGACGACCTCGACGACCCCGCGAAACATCAACGGCTCTCCGCCGGTGATCCGCACGCGACTCACCCCACGCGCCACGAGCGCGCGGACGAGCCGATCCCACGCCTCGACGTCGAGCCTGTCCTCCGCAGGAACATAGCCGTCCGTCATCGTCGGCCTGCAGTACACGCAGGCCATGTCGCAGCGATCAGTGACCGAGATGCGCACCGAGCGAGGGCTCGTCCGCTCGACGGCCGGCTCGCTAGCGCGCGGCGAAGCAGCGAGGATCGGAAGCGCGAACACCATCGAAAATCGATGCGAGCGTAGCAGATGCAACGGGGAACGCCTCACGCAACGATCGCGGGGTGCTCAAGTCCCCGGGACGCGCTGGGGCGTCGAGTACTGCATCATCGAGCCCACTCCGAGCCCCAGTTGCCCCGTGTTGTTGAGCCCCCAGCAATGAACGGCGCCCGACATCGCACGGGCGCAGGTGTGCGCGGCGCCCGTGGTCACGGACACCGCAGCGCCGCCGCCGCCGATGGTGATCAGCGCGGGGCTCAGCACCGAACCCATGGGCGTGCCGTTTCCGACCTTTCCGTTCGACGAGTCGCCCCAGCAGTAGAGGCTCCCGGTGGCCGAGATCGCGCAGGTCGTGTTGCTGCCAGCGGCGACGCTCCTGACGTTCGAGCCGCCGACGTTGACGAGCGTGGGCATGGGTCGAGCGGTCGTCGTGCCATCGCCGATCTGGCCAGAATTGTTCTGGCCCCAACAGTAGAGCTGCCCCGAACCGTTGAACGCGCACACGTGCGAATTGCCCACGGCCACGCCGCGCATACCGCTCACCATCTGTCGCGTGGGAACGGTGCCATACCCGGCACCCCAGCAGTACACGTCGCCGCCGCCGGTGAGCACGCACGAAGAATTGCTATCCGCGTCGATGTCGACGATCGAGGCAGCGCCCCACGGCGCGGAGGTCTGCACGGGTGTCGCGCTCGACGCGCGCATCACTCCGTCTCCGAGCTGTCCCAAGGACCCGACGCCCCAGCAGTACACGTCGCTGCCGCCCGTCACGATGCACGTGTGATCGCTGCCCGAAGCGATCATCGCCGCGTTGGAGACCGTGACGAGATTGCCCGTCATCACCGCGGGCGAGACGATTCCGCACTGTCCGCTCGAGCTCGCTCCGAAGCAGCGAACCTCGTTGACCATCCCGGCGGTGCGCGTGATGAAACACGTGTGCAAGAAGCCCCCCGCCGCGGCGACGAGCCGATCGGGCAACACCGTCAGCGTGGGCGTGAACACGTTGGCGGTCGTGCCGAGCGCCGTGCGACCTTGGCCGCCGATCCCCCAGCAAAAAGACCGCTGATTCGCGATCGATCGCGCGCACGTCACGTTGCCGAACGCGACCATCAAATAGTCCGTCGGCCCGACGGTCGGAACGACGCCTGAATCGACGCCCGTGTCCGTGCGCACATCGACTCCAGTGTCCGTCCGCACGTCGACGCCCGTGTCCGTGCGCACGTCGATCCCAGTGTCCGTCGACGCGTCCACGCCAGTGTCGGTTCGCGCGTCGATGCCCGTGTCCGTGAGCGCGTCGATCCTCGTGTCCGAAGGAGCGTCGACGCCGGTGTCGGCGCGCGCGTCGATCCCAACGGACACCATAGAATCCACCGCAGAATCATCGGTAGAATCCGCGGCGGAGTCGGCAGGCGAGTCCGCGACGACGTCGATCCCTCCGTCGACCGGCGCGCCGCTGTCGGGCCCGCTGTCTGTGCGCGCGTCGCGCACGGTCGCGTCGCGCGCGCTCGCGTCGCGCACGAGTCCGCCGTCGGGCACCGGCTGAGGCATCACGTCGATCGGCACGCACTCGCCGTTGTCTCCGCAGGTCTGCCCGCGCTCTTCGCACGCTTCTTGAACGGTGCACGTCCCGGTCGTGCGCTGGCAATCGGTGCTCGGGTTGAGGCACGCCATCGCGAAGAACACCCGCTGATAGGTCGTGACGTTTGGCGTAAACGAGAAGCGCAGGATCCGCCGAAGCACCTGCGTCGGCTCGGTCGGCGTCGCCGACAACAACGCCTCGAGCCGCACCTGCACGCGCTGCGACCTCGGCTCGCCGTTGGGGACTACGGAGAACAGATCTTCGCCGTCCTCCGTGAGCCCGGTGCGCGAAAACGCCGTCGCGGTCTGCGGCTCTGCTTCACCGACGCGCCAGACTTTCGCCTCGACCCTGATCGTGCGCTCGGCGGGCGCGTCGCTGCCCAACACGAAGAGCACGGAGGTAGCAGGGTAGCGACAGCTCACGATGGACGAGAGCGTGAGCGCGAGGACGAGCGCGGGAGCGCGCCGACGAGTGAGCACAGATTCGAGCAAGCGAGCCATGGAATCGCAGCATCATCGCACATCGCCTGGAACATCGCGATTTTCCACCGCGAACGGGCGCGCCGAGGCGACTCGTCGATTTTTCTGAAACCGCGACGGCGCTTGCGTCACTTGCATGCCGTGAGTCTTCTAGTCGCCATGTCCGAGCGTCCGCCGCCTCGCGCGCCGGCCACCGTCATCTCGCTGGACCGCCCGCTGCTCGAGCGAGCGCGCCGCGGAGACGCTGGCGCGTTGCACGAGCTGTTTCGACAGCACGCCCCGCGCGTGTGGCGCTTCGCCAGGAGCGTCGTCGGCAGCGCCGCCGCAGCGGACGAGGTCACCCAAGAGAGCTTCGTCCGGGCGCACGCGGCGCTCACGAGCGGAGCCGCCGTCGAGCGCGCGCTCCCGTGGCTGCTCGGCGTGGCGCGCAACGTCGCGCGAGAGCACCTGCGGTCGTCAGCGAAAACGGTGCCGCTCGATGAGCCCGTGGACGCTCGCGCCGCGAGCCTCGCGCCAGACCCAGAGGCGCTCTTGCTCGGGCGCGAGGTGGACGTCCTGCTCGGTCGCGCGCTCGCGAGGCTCGACGAAGAGCGCAGGACAGCGCTGGTCCTTCGCGTGGATCAACAGCTCTCGTACGACGAGATCGCCGACGTCCTCGGGTGGAACGTCGCCCGCGTAAAGAACGAAATCCACCGCGCGCGCCTCCAGCTGCGCGCCGCGCTCTCTTCTCTTCGCTGAAGGCTCGGAGCTCGCATCCCCATGAACAACGACTGCAACCCCGAAGCCCTCGAGTCTCTCGCCACCGGCGCGCCGACGGGCGAGCCCATCGATCGCGCGTCGCTCGAAGCGCACGTCGAGCGCTGCGACGCGTGCAAGCAAGAGCTCGCGTGGCTCCGCACCGAGCACGCCCTCTTCGCCAAGAGCGCAGAGGACGCTCCGTCGATCGCACACCTGTGGCCTGCGATCGAAGCGAAGCTCCCTCCCCCGCCCGTCGCAAAGAGCCCGTATCGCACAGCCGCCCCTGCTCCGGTCGAGAAGGCCCCCGTTCGCTGGCGACCGTACGCCGTCGCGGCCGCGAGCGTCGCGGCGCTGCTCGTGGCCTCGGGGCTCGCGCTCTATCCCAACGTCAACCGCGTCGAGCCGAGCCAGGCACATAGAATCAACCAGGCTGGCTCGGGGCGAGAAGCGATCGTTCCCACGATGGGTCCCGTGGCCATCCGCCTGGAGACCTCGTCGGCGGATGTTCGCATCGAGCCAGGTCATCCACAGCGAATCCGCGTCACGAGCGACGCGACCGACGCGACCCCGACCCTCGTCCGCGCGCCGGACGGCCGCCACGACGTGCTGTTCGATGGGCGTCGGCTCGAGCACGGGCGCATCGAAATCGAGCTGCCCGAGGGCAGCGCGGTCGAGGTCGTGACCGCGTCGGGCGACGTCACGATCGGCGCGCTCGCAGGGCGAATCGCGGTGCAGACGAGCTCGGGCGACGTCGACGTACGAAGCGCGACCAACGCGACGGTCACGACGGCCTCTGGCGAGGTCACGCTGCGCTCGATCACCGGAACGGCGGACGTGCGCACGGCCTCGGGCGACGTTCGCGTGTCTCACGTCGGCGCGGCCGCGGCCGTGCAGCTCCACAGCACGTCGGGGTCGCTCAGCTGGCAGGGTCGCTGCGCGCAGGGGTGTCAGCTCTCGGGACACTCGGTCTCGGGCGACGTCGAGCTGGCGTTTCTCGGCGAGAGCGGCGCGACGGTGCGCTATGCGACGACGTCGGGGTCGCTCGATGACCGGCTCGACAGCGTCGAGGTCGGCACATCCGAGGGCCTCCTTCGGCGCTTCGGCAGCGGGCAGGGATCGATCACCATCGAGACCACCTCGGGGTCGCTGGCGCTCCGTCGCGCGCGGTGAGCGCTACGCTCTCACGCCAGGGACTCGGGCTGCACTTGCGCGAGAAACCGATTGCGCTCGGCGTGCTTGGGGTAGTCCTTGGGAGAGCGCACGCACACAGGGCACCAGTGGCCCGCCGCGAGCACGAGCCGCGCGCTCGCGGCGAACGTGTGCCCTTCGCCGCAGCGCCACGAGAGCTTCTCGTCGATGGCGCCCTCGCGCATGTGCTCGGACAGCACGGATCCGCCGCGAAACTCCGCGGCGCCGCGCAGATCCGAGAGGCTCCAGCGCGCGCGCGGCTTGTGCTCGTCGTAGCCGTGATCGAGAGACGTCGGCTCCCGCGAGGGCGCTGGCGCTCGAAAGGAGGACCAGTCGCCGATCTCCTCCCAGCCGCGAAATGTGCCGAAATACGCCCGGATCTTCTCTTCGTCGCGCGCGCGGACCCACGCCATCGTGCCTCGGGGTTTGGCAGCGATCTGCGCCATCCCAGCGTGCTTGACCACCCAGTCCGGAGTGAATCGGGCCAGCTTCGCGCTCGTCGGCGCGTGCTCGATGCAGCGAGCGATGGCGCCTTCGGCGGTGTCCTTGCGAAACGGCAGCAGCGCCTCGAGCCGATCAGAGTCGGTGTACCACTGGCCGTGAAAGTTCTTTCGCGCGAACCAGCGGCGCTCGTACCACCGGCCCGGATCGGCGGTTCCCAACGCGGCGCCGACGCGCTCGAGCATCTCGTAGTTGGTCCAGCGAAAGGGCTCTCCGCCGCCGACGTTGTAGACCTCGCACCAGAATTCATCGGGCACGCCGTCTTCAGTGAGGTTGGCCAGGAGCCTCGCCGAGTCCTCTGCGGTCGCCCACTCGAGCACGCCCCCGAGGGGGACGTGCGTCATGATGGGATCCTGCACGGTGAGCAGGTCCTTGTGCAGGATCCCTGTCTGACGAAGCCACGCCCACCGGGGCAACCCCGACTCGAGCAGCGTGCGCTCGGCGATGATCTTGCTCTGCGCGTACTCGTCGAACTCCGACGCGCACAGCGGATCGCCCACGCGCCCCCAGTGACGCGGCGGGTTGCGCCCACCCGTCTGAGCGACAGAGCCCACCATCACGACGCTCACCTTCGATGGGTCGGGCAGGGCGAGGACGGCGTCGACGATGTTCTTTGCTCCGCCGACGTTGACTCGGTGCGCGAGCGCGGGCTGATCGTCGGCGAGCGGCGAGACCACGGCGCCGACGTGCAGAATCACGTCGACGCCCTGCACGCAGCGCGCGACGCACGCGGGGTCGGTGAGGTCGCCCTCGATCACCTCGAGGCTCTTCATCGAGCGATAGGCGGCGATGCGCGCCCGATCCGTTCGCGTCGGCAAGACGAGCGCGCGCACGTCGGCACGATCTCGAGCGCGCAGCTCCTCGAGCGTGGCTCGTCCCCAGTTTCCTGTCGCTCCTGTGAGCAACACCTTCTGTCGTCGCACGCGCGCATCATCGCATCATCGCCGCGACGGCGCAGTCAAAGTCTGCCTACCCCTCGGCGACGAGCTCGTTCGGCAGCGTGAGGTCCTCGAAGAACTCTTCGCCCATCTTGCGCGCTCGGCTGTCGCTCGCGCGATAGCGCCACACCACCTTGACGCCGCGCCCGCGGACGTGGGCGTCCTCGAGCACGTCGAGCAGGTCCATCACGCAGCGCACGCTGCTCGTGTTCATGTAGACCACGCGCAGATCCAAGGTGAGCCCCTCGTTGTCGCAGTGCGCGCGAGCCCATTCGAGGATCGGGCGAAAGAACTGAAACGCGTTCTCGGGATACGACTCACCGATGACGCACAGCCGCCTGCCGTTCACATCGAATGACACAGAAGGAGTCGTCTCTGTTCCCTGGATGTTTGCGAAGCTCGCCATCGCTTACACCTCGACCGAAAGGGAATAGTACGACACACCCCTGTCGCCGGGCATGAACTCGAACTCGATCGGCGTCGATCCATGCCGAGCGACCGTCAGGAGCCCCAGCCCCGCGCCCGCTGCCTCGTCGGCGCTCGGCGCCGAGCGCAGCTGCTGCTTGAAGCGAGCCTTGAGCGCAGGTTGATCCAGCGTGCGCAGCTCCTTCAAGCGCCGCTCGAGCTCGCCCACCTCCGCGTCGAGCACCCAGTTTCCCGCGACGATCGACGTTCGCGATTCGCTGCGCCCGATCACAATGATTCCGCTCGAGGCCCCGACGCCGCAGGCGGCCAACGCCGCGCTGTTTCGGTCGTTGTAGCGCTGAATGTTCTGCGCCATCTCGATATAGACAGAAAAGACGCCGGTCACTTCGGATTCATCTGACGTCTGCTGCTGCAAATAGACCCGCAGCGCGGCGCCGAAGTGCTGCACGATTCCCGATGTAAACGGCCCCAGAAAGCACAGTTGAACGTTCGCGCGTCGCAGGTTGCTGCTCAGCTCGATGAGCGTTGTTGCCGAGGGGTGAGATGACATCTCCAGGACCCGATTGTATAGACTGCGCCCTCGTTTTCTACGGTTTTCGCCGAAGTACGCCGAGCCACTCAACGATATGGTCAACGACGATCCACCGCGCAGCATCGCTGAACTGCTCGACGATCCTGTGTTCGTCGAGCACCCCGCGTTGCGCTCGGCCGTCGCTCGACTCGCGGAGCAGTCGTCCGCCGCAGAAGGCCGCGCCCTCGCCGCGCTCGCGCTGCTCGATCAGCAGGATCGCGAGGCCCGCTCCTTGCGCAGCGCCCTCGAATCACTGCAGTCCGAGCGGCGAACGCAGCTCGCCTCCGCGCGACGGCTGTTGTCCAGCATGGACCCGGGCGAGCTTCGCTCGCCCATCGAGGCGTGCGCCGTGCTCGAGATCAGCGGCGCCGGCTTCGACCACTGCGTCGACCTTCGCTCCTTCGGAGAATCACGGGCTCTCGTCGCGCTCGCTCACTCGTCGAGCGGCGCCGCAGCGCCGCTGCAGTTCGCCGAATGGCGCTCGCACTTCTATGACCTGCCCCTGCACGATCGCGATCCGCTCATGACGCTCGGCGGCGTGTGGGCGCGAATCGCCGCAGAGTTCGACAGCCGCGGGTGGCTCTTCGTCGCGGTCGTCGACACCAAGGCGCTCGAGCTCGTCGCGCAGAGCTTCGGCCCCTCCGAAGGCGCGATCGTCGTCGGGCGCACGGTCTTGCCGCTCGCTTCGTGTACGATCGGTCTCGAAGCTCGCGTCCCGGTGCTCTTCTTCGAACAACACACCGCGGAGCACCTCGCCGTGCTCGGCCCCAATCGAAGCCGCGCGGCGATCGACGCGCTCGTCGCCGCGCCCATCGCCCAGTGGCCCGAGCTCGTCCGCGCAAAGACCGCAGCGCACACGCTCGCCGCCGCGGCGCTGCTCATCCCGCAGAGCACGCCCGTCGCCGCGAGCGCGCCGGTCGGACATCCCTTCGATTTCAACGACGATCAAGAAGAGCAAGCTTGGGTCGAGCACCTCGGACGCTCGGGATCAGCTTCGCCAGAGACCGTGCGCGCGCTCGCCAGCCGATACACCAGGCTCGCGCGACGCCTCGTGAAGATCGAGCGCATCAGCGACTCGTATCAGCGCGAGCTGCGCACATCGAGCCTCGAGCTCGAAGAGCTCAACGCTGACCTCGCTGAGTTCTCGGGGCGCGTCGCGCACGATTTGAAGACGCCGCTCACCGCGATCATCGGCTTCGCCTCGATGCTCGGAGAGCCGCCGTTTTGCTCGGATCCAGCGCTCGTTCGCGCGAGCGTGAAGGACATCCTGTGGTCCAGCGAGAAGATGGTGGACATCATCGACGCGCTGCTCTTGCTCGCCAAGGCGCGACGCGGGGCGGTCGCCATGGAGCCCGTCGTCGTCAGCGGGGTCTTCGAGCAGGTGCGAAAGCGCGTCGAAGCGCTCTCGACCGAGCGCAAGGCGACCCTTCGCTTGGAGTCCAACGACTGCGTCGTCGCAGGCCACGGCCCCTGGGTCGAAGCCGCGCTGGTCAACCTCGTGACCAACGCGATTCGCTATGGAGGCACGCCGCCGGTGGTCACCATCGCCGCGCAGATCGAAGAGAACCAGGTCGTGCTGTCGGTCGCGGACAACGGACGGGGGCTCACTGAAGCAGAACGCGGGCGGCTCTTTCAGCCGTTTGTCAGGCTCTCGAAGGACGCGGGAGGACACGGGCTGGGGCTCACCATCGTTCGGCGCGTGGTCGAGCGAATGAACGGCTCCATCCGCGTGAACTCGGTCGTCGGGCAGGGCTCTGTGTTCGCCGTGAACCTGCCGCGCGCCACGCCAGGCTCAGAGGCCGCGCCGTGAAATGGTGTGGTGATTGCCAGTTCTTCGTCGAGAGCGACGTGTGCGAGTCCTGCGGACGGGACTACACAGACACAGCGACGCTCGTCGACGGCCGCTACCGACTTCAGAGCAAGATCGGCGAAGGCGGCATGGGCGAGGTGTACTCGGCCCTCGACGTGACCCTCGATCGACGGGCGGCGATCAAGTTTCTGCGCATACAGGCCACGCCGCTCGGCCTGGACAAGGTCAGGCAGTTTCGCCGTGAAGCGTCGGCGATCGCGGCCATTCGCAGTGATTTCGTCGCGCACATCTACTCGTTCGGCGTCTTCGAGCGACGCCCGTTCTTCGCGATGGAGTACGTCGAAGGCTCGAGCCTGTCGTCGCTGATGAACCCCGCGAAGGCGCAGCTCGTCCCGCCGCTTCGCTCGTTGGCGCTGGCGCGAGACGTCGCCATCGGGCTCGGCGCGGTGCACGCGACGGGCATGGTTCACTGCGATGTCAAGCCGAGCAACATCGTGATCGAGGTGGGCACGGGTCGCCCGGTCCTCGTGGATTTCGGCATCGCGATGCTCGCGGGCTCTCGGCTCGACGACGACATCAGCATCAACGGAACGCCGAGCTACATGGCCCCCGAACAAGCCATTCCCGAGCACCCGATCGTCGCTGCGACCGACGTGTACGCGCTCGGCTGCACGCTGTTCGAAATGCTGACAGGGCGCGTGCCCTACAGCAGCCCGTCGCTCGGGCTGCTGGTGCTGGCGCACGTCAACGCTCCCATCCCGAGCATCGCGGCGATCGCTCCCGAGCTCGCTCCGGTCGAGCCGATCATCATGCGAGCGCTCGCCAAAGATCCGAATCAACGGTTTCCGACCGCGCTATCGTTGGCGCACGCCATCGATTCGGTGATGCCCGAGTTCGTGCGAGGCGTCGAACCTCAACCGAACATCACGAAGTCCACCGCCACGTCCGTTGGCCTGCGCGCGCTGGTGATCGACGACGAGCCCATGATCTCGCGGCTGACGGCCCGCGCCGTGGAGACCGCGTTTCGATCGATCGACGTCATCGTCGACGTCGCGTCGTCCGGCGACGAGGCGCTCGAGCGATGGCAGTCCGCGCCCGACCTCGTGGTGCTCGACCTGCACATGCCCGGCCTCGACGGAACCGAGACGCTCGCGCACTTTCGCGAACGCAAGCGCGGCGCGCAGCTCCGCGCCATCGCGTGGACGGCGCGGCCCGTGCCCGAAGCGGTCCGGCGCTTCAAGGCGCTCGGCGTCGAGACGGTCCTGCAGAAGCCCCTCACGTTTCAGCGGCTGGTGTCCGAGCTGCGCGAGGTCGGCCTTCGATCAGGGTGGATCCTGCCCGAGAGCGCGGCGGCCTCGGCGACCGGAGAATAACAGCTCACGAATTCAAGTGACGGCCGAAAGGGTCGACGGCTCACGCTCGGCTGGGCGCGGACCAACGCCGCCCCCAGCCCTCGTAGAGCTCGCGAAGAAACCGCTCCCAATCCTCGCGAGAGCGATAGATGGGAAAAGGCTCGGGCCGCGTCGGGAGCTCGCTGTTCCACACGACGTCGAACTGCCCGTCGCGTCGGGCGCGGCCGATGCGCACGCTCTTCCAACAGTGGCCCGACTCGGCGTCGACGGCGACGACCCCTTCGGGCGCATCGAAGCTCTGCGCGAGCATCGCCTGCCGAATCACTCGCGGCTCGACGACGCCCGCGTCGCGCACGGCCAACGCCCAGAGATGAACTCCGAAGTACGCAGCCTCCATCGGGTCCGACAACGTGCGCGTCGCGCCGTGCCGCGCGCGAAAACGCTGCACCCAATCGACGTTCTTGCGAAGCGATAGCGACTGAAAATAGTTCCACGCGGCGTAGTCGCCCTCGGCGAGCGAGCCGCCGATCGCCTGCAGCTCTGGCTCTGCGATGCTGAACGAGAGCGCGGGCGACCGAGCCGCGGTCACCCCGGCCTCGCGAAGCGCGCGAAAGAACGCGACGTTCGTGTCGCCGTTGATCGTGTTGAGGATCACCGCGGGGCGACTCTCGGCGATCTCGCGCACGATCGCGCCGACCTCCCGTGACCCGAGCGGAACGTATCGCTCGGCCACGAGCGTCGCGCCGATCGCCCTCAGCTGATCGCGAATGATCGCGTTGGCGCTTCGAGGAAACACATAGTCCGACCCCACCAGAAAGAACGACCGCCCGAGGTTCTCGTACGCCCACGCCACGGCCGGCGTGATCTGCTGGTTCGGCGCGGCCCCGGTGTAGATCACGTTCGGGCTCTGCTCGAGGCCCTCGTATTGCACTGGATAGACGAGCAGGTGGCCAGCGCGCTCGAAGATCGGCACCACGCTCTTTCGGCTCGCCGAGGTCCAACAGCCGAACACCGTCGCGATGTCCGCTCGACGCACCAACGTGGAGGCGGCCTGCGCGAACCGCTCGTTGTTCGAGCCTCCGTCGACGACGACGGCCTCGACCTTGCGTCCGAGCAAGCCCCCGCTCGCGTTGACCTCGTCGATCGCCATGAGCGTCGCGTCGATCACCGGCAGCTCGCTCGAGCTCATCGTCCCGGTCATCGAGTGCATCACGCCGACGCGGATGGGCTTCTTGCCGAAGACCCTCGCCGCGGTGGCGACGCCAGCGAACGCGGTCGCCGCCGCGCCGACCTTCAGCAACGTTCGTCGCGGGATCGGTCGCATCACGCCGCACCCTTTTGCGCGAGGGACTGCTCGCGCGCGAGGGTGATCCCGAGGACGGTCACGTCGTCGCGCTGTCGCCGCGCGCCGCGGGCGCGCACCACTTCGGCGTCGATCTCGCGGATGGCCTCGTCGATCTCCTGCTTCGATCGATCACGGAGCATCTCGAGCAGCCGTTCGGCGCCCAGCCCTTCGCCGTTTTCACCGACAGGCTCGTCGAGGATTCCGTCCGAGCACAAGAGCAAGCTGTCGACCGTCGCGGTCTCCAGCTGATGCTCGATGAAGGGCACCGTCCTTCGTCGCCCGCCGTACCCGAGCCCGATCCTTCGCCCGGCCATCATCTCGCACGCTCCGTCGACTCGTCGCACAACGAGTCCCACGCCCGCGCCCGCGAAGCGCAGCGGCTCGCCCGGCGTCGCCATGAGCAGCGCGACGTCCATTCCGAGGGCGATCCCCTCGCCCCGCGCGCGCTGAAAGACAAGCTCGAGGCGTCGGTCGAGCTCGCGCAACACCTCCGCGGGCCCCTGGCTCTGATGGCTCGCGATCGCCTGAGAGCACATCGCGGACGCGAACATCGCCGTCATCGCCGCGGCGATCCCGTGCCCCGTGCAGTCGATCATCGCCGCGATGAAGCCGCCCTGCGGCGTCGCCTCGATGAAGGCGATGTCTCCGCCCACCTCGTCGAGCGGCCGCCAGATCAGCGCGGTCTTGCGGACGAGCGGCGGACGTTCGCTCTCGCTCGGCAACAGCGAGCTCTCGATCTTTCGCGCCAGCTCGATGCTCTCTCGAATGCGCGCGCCTCGCTCGGTCAGCTCGCGGGTGCGCTCGGCGACGATGCTCTCGAGCCCCTCGGTGTGCTGCTGGATGGTCGAGAGCATCCCGTTGAATACTTGTGCGAGACGGGCGACCTCGTCGTCTCCCTCCGCCTCGGCGCGGGCGCCGAGCTCTCCACGAGCGACCTTCGAGGACACCCGCGTGAGCTCAGCGATCGGCCGCGCGACCCGCCGCGCGACCCACACGGCGACGATGATCGCCAAGAGCGCCGCGAACGCCGAGACGATGGACATCACCACGCGCAGCTGTCGCACCGGCCCGAACGCCTCGGCCTCGGAGACTTGCGTGACGACTCCCCAGCGCACCGACGGGATGTAGCGCCACACGGTGAAGACCCGCTCGCCGCGCTCGGTCGTTCGTCTTCCGTCGCCGCGGCCGCCGCGCAGCGCTTGCGCCTCGATCGAGTCTGCCGCGATGCTCCCAGCCTCGCTGAAGACGCCCTGAGCGCTGGCCGCGTTGTTGGTCACCAGTCGCGGAACTCCATCCAGATATCCCACCACCCGAACCTGCGCGTTCGAGCCGAGGCCGCTCGCGACGCGCGCGTTGTCCTGCAGCTCGCGGTCGTCCACTTCACCGACCATCACGCCCACCACGAGCCCGCTGTTGAACACCGGGGCGGCGACGAACGCCGTCGGCCGGCCGCGCTCTTGCTGGCCGAGCTGCGTCGTCGAAAAGTCCGAGAGCTCGGTCTCGCCGAGGAGCCTCGCGCGGTCATAGAGCGTCGCGATGCGCGTCGTTCGGATGTTGGTCCCGTCGAGCGAAGCGCCTCGCGTCGACGCGACGACCAGCCCGTTCGGGCCGACGGCGGTGAGGTGTCGCAGCGCGAGCGCCGCGGCTTGAAGGCGCAGCGACTCGCCAAACTGCGCGCGCGCTGCGGGATCGAGCGTCTGGACCCCCTCGAAGAAGCTGCGAACCGTCGCCGTCGCGGCAAACTCGCGGAGCGCCGCGCGCCGCCGCCGCGCCCACGCGTCGATGCGGTCAGCGTTGGTGTCGACGGACCCGAGCAGGCGATTGCGCACCGCTTGCTCCAGCGACTCGTTCGCGACCGACAACGAGATCGCACCCACGATCGCCGCGGGGAGAAGCGCCGAGACCAACAGCCACAGCCCGAGCTGCAGGCTGAATCGCTTGTGCAGCGGAACGCTGCTGTCGGGCCTCGCCTCGGACTCGCTCAAGATCGCGCGATCTTGCCCCAACTGCTGGCGGCATAGCGAGCAGGACCACACCCCCGAGAGCGTTGCGATCGTCGAAAGATCGCCTTCGGCAAGGCAGCGCTTCGACGGCTCGTCCCGTCGGGTCCACCGAAGGAGCGACAGCGATTCTCTTCGAACGTTGACATTTCGCACACAAAACGAGAGCCACCCCCGCCCATGAACGAATCGGTCGCTGTTTCCACAGCAGCGCAGCGCGCTTCGCGCGAGAGGCGGCGCGCTGCTCCCGCACGCAGTCACTCCCAGTCATTCAATCATCATCGTCGTCGTCCCCCTCGCGCTCGGTCCACGGCGGCTCGCTGCCTCGCAGCATGCGCCACACCATGCGCGAGAGGCCCGGCTGGTTGTCGGGCAGCGACCAGTCCCACGCCTCGCTCTGCTGCGCGTACCGTTGCCGCGCAGCGTTGAGCACCTCGCACTCGCGGCGCGGAACGTAGTCGAACGGCCTGTAGTCCGGCGTCGTCGAGAAGGCGTCGTACATCGGCGCCGCGGACGCGATGGCTTGATTGTGTGGGGCCATCCCGAGGATCAGCTCGATCGTGTGATGCAGCGACGACTCGTCGTAGTGGACGTGCGACGTGTACCCCGGGCGCACCCACGGAGAGGCGAGCACCGCGATCGATCGGTGGTTGTCGACGTGATCGCCGCCGTCTTGCGGATCGTCCTCGATCACGATCACCAACGTGTGCGGCCAGAGCGCCGAGTGCGAGATCGTGTCGATGATGAAGCCCGTCGCTTCGTCGTTGTCTTGAATGTGACTCGCCGGCGTCGGGCGCCCTGGACGCCCGCCCTCGGTGTGGTCGTTGGGAAGCAAGATGTACGAAAACGACGGCAGCGAGCACTGCAGCGACGGGTTGTTGCGGTTGCGATTGGCGCCGATGATGGGATCGGTAAACGCGAACGCCTTGCGGATGTCCGGGCTGTAGTTGTAGCCGACGCCAGGATAGCGAGTGCCTACCAGCTGGTCGGGCTCGGCGCGGCCGACGAGCTCGCCCCACACTTCGGCGCGGACGCGGGCGCGGGCCATCGCGGTGAAGAGCGTTCCCTCTTCGGCGATGCCCACGGCGGAGGTCGCTTGCGTGGGAATCCCTCGCGTCGCGCGGCCCCACGTCGTGAGCCAGCTGCGCTCGGTGTAGTCCGTCGTGCGGCCCTGCGTGGCCCACACGTGTCCCTGAATCGACTGCTCGGCGTTGGAGTAATAGTTGTCGTGGTTGGCGAAGCGCTCGACCAACGCCCGCAGGTTCGGAAACACCACCGGCATCCGATCGCGCGGAACGATCGTGAGGTCGCCGTCGCCGTCCGCTGCGTTGGCGCGGCCCGCGTAGTCGCCGAGCACCGCGTCGTACGTCTTGTTTTCGCGCACGATCATCACGACGTGACGGATGTGCGGTGACCCTGCGCGGCTTCCCACCGGAGGAATCACGAAGTCGTGCTCGACGCCCATCGGGCACTCGACGCGGTTGAAGCTGGTTCGAACGAGGTTGTCCGCGCGCGACTGCACATCTCCCGCGCGCAGCGATTCCATCGTGGGTGCGGGATAGCGCGCGATCGAGCCCGTCATGATGTCGATCAGCTCGCGGCTTCCGTCGCTGGGGCCCGAGCCGAGCCCCTTGCCGGTCGTAACGATCACGTTGCCCCGATCGTCGAGCGCAACGTCCGTCGGATACCACTCGGTTGGGATCCTTCCGATGCGATCGAACGTCCCCGGAGCGAGCACTTCGATCGCGTTGTCGTCGGCGAGGGCCACATAGAGCGTCCCGTCCCGCGCGGTCGCAAACGCCGTCGGAGACAGCCCGCGCGCGGCGCTCGCCGAGCCGCCGAGGTAGTGCCTTCGCACCGTGGGCGTCATCAACGAGAGGTCCACGGTGCTCACCGCGTCCGAGTCCGACGCGACGACGGTCATCCTCGCGCCATCGTCGCTGAAAGAGATTTCGCTCGGGTTCTTTCCCACGTCGAACGATCGGAGGATCGAGCCCGCCTCGACGTCGACCTCGACCACGCGACCTTGTCCCCAGAGGCTCACGTACACGCGCCGCGCGTCGCCGGGCCTTCGCTCGACGACGTACGGAAACGCTCCTCCCTCGGCCGTCCTCGGAAACGCGATCGTCCGCACGATCGATCGCGTGGCCGTCGAGAGCACCGCGAGCTCGTGCCCGCGTTGCAGCGCGGCGTACAGCGTCGCGCCGTCGTCGCTGAGCGCGATTCCCGCGGGATACGCGGCTGCCAGCGCCCCGGTCATGCTGTCGCGCCCCTCGGCGCCTCCCTCGGTGATCCCGAGATCGATGGTGCGACCTGTGTCCATGGTGAGCGCGCCTGCGGCGCTCATCGTGAACGCGTAGATGCGATTGGAGCCTCCACCCGACGCATACAACGTCCGCGTCGCGCTGTTGAAGGCCAGCCCATAGAACAGCGCTGGCGACCGAGCGCTGTCCTCGCGCGGAAAGCTCGCTTCACCGCCAGCGACCACGCGCAGCGTCGGGGCAGAGAGATCGATCACGCGAAGGGTCTCGGTGCGAATTCCGCCGTCGGTGACCACGACGAAGCTCGTCCCTGGGATGCGCAGCATCGCCATGGGAAAGCCAGGCAACTCGAGGCGATCGCTCGCTCGTCGCACGCGGCGACCGCTGGGAATCACCAGGCCGTTTCCATCGACAACGGCGCCTGTCTTGGCGAGGGCGTCTGCACCGACGCTCACCGAGCAGCGCGACGGCGCGGGTGCTCCTCCGTCGGGCGCGGGGTTGGCGCGGTAGCAACGGGACGAAGCGTTGCTGTAGCGCGACGCGTCGGGGCCGCAGAACGGACCGACGCCGGTGTCGCTCGGCGCGACGCCGGTGTCTTCGATCACAGCGGCGTCCGCGTCGGCAGCGGGGGCAGCGTCGACCGCGACGACCGCGTCCGGTGAGGCCTCGGGCGACGATGCGTCCATGGGCCCAGGGCCAGAGCAGGCAGCGAGCGCCACCGACGCAACCAGCAACCGCGGAAGACGCATGTTGGCAGCGAGGATAGCGTAGGGCAGACGACGGAAGGGCAACGGGAGGGTGACGGGATGATAGGCGCCGAAAACTCAGCGGCTGAAACAGAGCGTTTGGGCTGAGAATCGAGCGAGCGAAACGACGTTT
>LNEO01000325.1 GCA_001465015.1 Deltaproteobacteria bacterium Ga0077539
CCCGATGCCCGATGCCCGATGCCCGATGCCCGCTGCCCGCTGCCCGTTGCCCGCTGCCCATTGCCCGTTGCTGCGCCCTCTGACGGTGGTTGCGCGAAGCGCACCTTCCGCCGTGAGTCTTCGAACGGCGCCCAACACGGGGTTTGTTAACCCCGTGCGAGACACCCCTCTTTTCAAGTGAGCTCGCTGCCCGTCGCTCGTTGCCCGTCGTCCGTTGCTCGTCGTACGTTGCCCATTGCCCATTGCCCATTGCCCGCTGCCCGTTGCCCGTCGCTCGAACGCTCGCTGCGCGGTAGTCCCGCCTTTGGCGGAGACGTCGTCGCGCTCTTGCGCGACCCCATGCGCGGGAGTCTCTGCTCCCGCGCCGCGCCCGCGCCGCTGCTCTCGCACCGCTGCTCCCGCCCCGCTCGCTGCGGCCGAAGTACGGAGAATCGGTCGATCCACTTCGATTCGCGCGCCCGTGGAACACACCAACCAATTCGGTATCCTCGATGGATGACGCTCCGTACGCACGCATGGGGTTCGTGGCTGACTCTCGGCGCCGTGCTCGTGGGGTGCTCGGACGCGAGCGCGCCTACGCCGTGCGACGGCGGGCGCTGCGCGATGGATGCCACCCCGCAAGACACCATGCCGATGGACGCGATGGGGACCGACGTCCCGTCGCCGCCGCTGGATGTCTCCGTCGATACGGCCATCGCGGACACAGGGTGCGCCGCGACCCAACAGTGCGGAGCGAGCTGTTGTCCGGCGGCGCAGCGGTGCTTCAGCGGACGATGCGTCCGACGAATCGGGCCGTGCGGGACAGATGGAGACTGTCCGTCCGACGGATACTGCGAGGCCGGGGAGTGCGCGCCCTACGGCGCTCCAGGGCGCACGGTCAACCCGACCTGCGAGCGTCCGCCGCCGATCAACCCCGTGACGCCCTCGGTGCTCTGTCGTTGGACTGCGCCGCCTGCAGGCGACCCGTATCCGACCGCGGTGTTCTCGGCGAGCACGCCCGTGGTGATCGACCTCGACGCCGATGACGAGCCGTTGACGGTGAGACCTTCGATCGCGTTCATCTCCTACGCGACGTCGATGGGCGGGGTGCTGCGCGTGGTGAACGGCGCAACGTGCGCGCAAATGCCGACGACGGCTGACCCGAATCAACTCCTCGCGTTTGCCAGCTCGCTCGCCGCGGCGGACCTCGACGGTGACAACCGTCCCGAGATCGTGGGCATACGAAACAACGGCTCGGTCATCGCGTTTCGATTGGATGTGATCGCCGGAAGAATGGTTCCGCTGTGGCAGTCCGCGCGGTGTACGGGCGGAATGCGGCTCGCGGACGACGCGGTCCCGATGCTCACCGAACACGTTGATGGCGTGTCCATCCACGACCTCGACGACGACGGTCGACCCGAAGTGTTGCGCGGGCGCGTCGTGTACGACGGCCGCACGGGCTGCATTCGCACGAGCGCCATGGCGTACGGCTACGAGGGGCTGCTCACAGCGGGAGGCGCGACCATTCGGTGGGGACACTTTCCCGTCGTGGCCAACATCGACGCCGACGATCGCGCGGAGCTGGTCGAGGGTGACCGCGTGCTCGAGTGGGACCCGATGGGATCGGCGTGGGTGCGAGAGCCGTATTTTCCCGCGCCGATGGGGATGGCGTTGCCCGGTGGGCACGTCGCGGTCGCGGACTTCGGTGACTTCTCTGGCGCCGCGGACCCCCCGATCGAGCCAGAGATCGTGGTGGTGTCCAACAACAGCGTACGGGTCGAGACGAAAGAGGGCCGAGTCGTGTTCGGGCCGTTCACGGTTCCGGGGCGCAACGGAGGCCCGCCGACGGTGGGAGACTTCGACGGCGACGGACGAGCCGAGTTCGCGACGGCGTCGAGCGGCGCGCTGGTGGTGTACGACCTCGACTGCGTCGCCGGCGGAGACGCGGCGCGGTGCGGCGGCATGGCGCGAACCGACGGAATCCTCTGGCAGCGGCCCTCGCAGGACGTGAGCTCGGGCGTCACGGGATCGAGCGTGTTCGACTTCAACGCCGACGGTCGCGCCGAGGTGGTCTACGCGGACGAGTGTTTCTTGCGGGTTTACGACGGTCGCGACGGCCGGGTGCTGTACTCGGTCGCGCGCGCCTCGGGCACCGGCTACGAAAACGCCGTCGTCGCAGACGTCGACGGCAACCGATCGGCGGAGATCGTCGTCACGCTCAACACGAGCTCGTGCCCGGCGACCGACCCGCTCATGCCCACGACTCCGTACGCTGCCATCAGCGGGCTGATGGTGCTTCGCGACGCGATGTCGTCGTGGGCCAACTCGCGTCCGATCTGGAACCAGCACGCCTACGCGGTCACCAACGTCACGGACCGAGGGACCGTGCCGCGCACGTCGATGATGGCTCGCAACTGGCGAGAGCGAGGGCTCAACACGTTTCGCGCGAACACACAGGGGATGTTCCCCGCGTTCGGACTCGTGGACTTGACCGTGCGTCCAGGCGGCGTGGCGATGAGCTGCCGCGGGTTGGAGGCGACCGTTCCCGTCGAGGTGTGCAATCGAGGTCGCGCCGCGACCGAGCGCGCCGTGCAGGTCCGCGTGCGCGCCCGCTCTGCGATGGGTCCCGAAGTGTGTTCTGTCAGCGTCCCCGCAGGGCTCGCGAGCGCGACGTGCACCGCCGTCACCTGCAGAGGAACGCTCACCTCGCTCTCGGACGACCTCCACGTGACGGTCGACGCTGACGGAGCGCAACCCGAGTGCCTCGAGTCGAACAACGGAACGGTGCTCTCGGCTCCGCAGTGCACCACCCCCGGCTGACCCGATAGGGCAGATGCGGCCGCCGAGTCGCCAGCGCGAGGGGCTCGACGCGGCGCTCGCGACCGCTACAAGAGCCGTCGAAACTCTCGGTGTCTCACCAGCAACGCGTTGATCTCGCGCAGCTCGTCGTCGTCTGCCAACGCGCGCGCGCGGGTCACGACCGCGATCGCGGCGTCGATGGCCGCCAGCGCCGTCGCTCGATCTCCGAGGTCCGAGATCTTCAGCGCTTCTGCGAAGGCCACGATCGCCGCGCCCTTTCGCAGCGCGGCTTCGGGCGCGCCCATCATCGCGCCCATCGTGCTGTCGGCCGACACCGACCGCGCGGCCAACGTCGTGCGGTCTTGAAACGTCGCCCGCATCCGCACAACGTCGGTCGGAGCGCTGATCGTGGGGCTGCACGCTTGCAGCACTTGCTGAAACACCATCGCGTCGTTGGGCGACAGGTACTGCGGCTCGACCAGCGTCGGGGTGCCCGAGATGCTCTCGGCGCTCGTGGCGAACACGCGCATGTACCAGGGCAGCTCGAGCTCGAGTCGCACCGCCCGCACCGCGATGTCCATCGTCTCGATGAACCGCGGGCCGAACATCACCGCGGCTTCTTCGGGACGGTCGATGAACAGCGATGCCCCGCGGCCGAGGTCGGTCACCCGATCCATCAGCGTGTCGTTGACCCCGTCTCCGACGCTCACCCCGACCAGATGAATCTCGCCGTTGATCTGATCGCGCGCGGGTCGACCGATGGTCTCTGCGCTCGTGGCTCCAACGTTGGCCTCGCCATCGCTGATGAGCACGAGCCGGTTGAGCTTCGCCCTCGTACGATGCGCCATCGCGAGCGCGTAGCCATAGGTCAGCCCCCGCGCGAGGTCGGTGTCCTCCCACGTCGCGCGGAGAGAATCAGCCATCGCGAGCACTCGCGGGTCGTTGGGTCCCGACACCGCGACGCCGTCGAGGAGGGTGCGCGCGGTGACGTTCCATCCGGCGGCGGACACGACGTCGCCTGGACGAAGCTGCGCGGCGATCGCGCGGATCACCGCTTGCGCGCGGCTCATGCGCTCGAAGCTCATCGACGCCGACGTGTCGATCAAGAACGTGATCACCATCGGCGCGACCTGCGTCATCGTCCGGCTCTCGGACTGCACCGCCACCTGCATGTCCCACTGCCCCGAGCCGGCGATCGGCCGCAGCGCGCCGGTGATCGCCACGGCGCCCGCGGGAGCCGGCGCGAAGCGCGGGTTGTAGTAGTTCATGAATTCGTGGGTGCGAATCACCTCCGCCGGCACGCGCACGCCCGTGGTGATCAACCGCCGGGCGATCTGCGGGGACGCGACGGAGTTGGAGTCGTCGGACGCCAGGTACATCGTGACCGGCGTTCGGTCCGTGATTCGTGCGCAATAATCAAGAGAGGACGGAGGCTCGTGCACATCGCCATCCCCGGCGACGTCTCTCGACCCGTCGTTGCCGACTCCGGTGTCACGGATGATCCCCGTGTCTGCAGGAGCGACGCCAGTGTCGCTCATCGCCCCAGTGTCGGCTACGACCCCCGTGTCTGCAGGAGCGACGCCGGTGTCCATCGGCGCGACCCCCGTGTCCATCGGCGACACGCCCGTGTCCGTTGGAGCGACGCCCGTGTCTATCGGGCCGACGCCGGTATCCGCGGGACCAACGCCGGTGTCGACAGGCGAGTCCATCGCAGAGTCTGGCTGCGAGTCCGCACGAACGGAGCTGTCCTCGACGGGAGTCGCGACGTCGATCGGCGAGTGGTCCGCAGGCGGAGCAACCGCGTCGATCCCCTGCGTGGGTGCGTCGGGTGCGCCCGAGTCCTCGACGATCACCACCATCGAATCGCCGGCTCGTCCCATGTCGAACGGCTCGGTTCGATCGCCGAGGGCCGCGTCGAAACCGGCGTCCGGCATGGACACGTCCCTCACGAGACACCCCGCGTCGAGCGCCAAGAGCAACGCCAACCCTGCTCGGTATACCCACCTCGATTGCACGGCCAACCTCCCTGATTCCACTGATCGTACCACGAAGAGTCCCGTATCGCCCGAGCGCCATCCGCGTGCTCCGCGCGACAGTGAGCGCGCTCAACGACGGAAATCCACCGCGCCCGCCGCAGAGCAGTTCGGGCTCGGCGGCAGCGTCATGCGGCACTGGTTCTGGATGCACGCGGCGCTCAATCCAGGCGGGGGCCCACCGGCGCAGGCTGCGCAGCTGACGCCTCCGAGCCGACTGTTGAAGTTCTCTGGGCACACGACCCTCGCGAACGCCCCTGCGCGGCGACGGCTCACCGCGCGATACAAGTTGGCTGAAGAGAACCCGCACGGGCCACAGCAGCTCGACAATCGCACCACGCAGTCTCGATCCGCGGTACACGCCGCGTACCCTCGCGGAGCGACCCACTCGAGCACCTGCCTCGCGCACGAAGGCGGCGGCGGCCGCCGTCGCGCGTAGACGAGCGCCGGAACCAACAAAACCCCCAACCACCCGACACGAAGTGCCAGCGAGCGCATAGGTGCGATGATCGCACGACACCGTCGCTCACGCCCGAATCGAGGACGTCACGGTCTGCCGTCGCTGTACCGCGTCACGCAGAGATGTGACTCCACGCGGCGTCTGGGTCGGTGAAGATCACGAGCGCACTCTTGTCGTTGTTGTGATGGCGAGACACCTGCAGCTTGCCGATCGCGCTGGCGACGAGGATCGCGACGCGCCTCCATCCGAGCGGCAGCCCCAATCGATAGGGTGTAAACGCCTTCTCGAACGCCTCGTCCGAGCGCAGCGGCGCGCTGCGAAGGTCGATCAGCGCCGAGTACCTGCTCTTTCGAAGGGCGTCCAACGCAACGACCACCGGCTTCATCGCAGCGTCGATCGCGGTCAAGTCTTCGTAGCCTGTGGCCGTGCGCGCGAGCGTCGCGACGCGGGCCGCTTCGTCGACGTCGATGGTCCAGTAGGGAGTCTCCAACACTCGTTTCATGGCGCGATTTTCGAAGTGTACGGGTCGTGTCTGCTCTCGGACAGCGAGTCACACACACTCGTCCCTCGAGACGCAGCGCGAGCAGAACGACGTTCTCCTCACTCGGGGCCACCGCGCGGCGCTGCGTCGAAGGCCGTTTCGTCGCTCGACCTCTGGCCGTGCGCTGATCGCGTTCCGCTGCGTTTTCCCGCGTACGCCCTGGGTAACGATGAGGCTCGACCCTCCGTCCTCTGCGCCGGCGTTTGACTAAACGAATCTACTACAATAGAACTCCGTTCATGATAGTAGAAACACGTCGCTTCCTGCTTCCGCTCGGCGTTCTGTCCGCGTCCCTCGCGCTCACGGGTTGCACTCAACCGACGCCTCCTCCCGCAGACGCGACGGCCGATGCGCGCGAGAGCGCGGCAGACGTGACCGGCGCCGAGGACATCACCGCGCCCGACGCGCAGGACGCGGAGCTTCCGCGAGACGTCTCGGACACCGGCACAGCGACGGACGCGACGGACGCGGGAGATGCTGGCGTTCGACCGCACGAGATCTGGCTCGTGGACCAGAGCGACAGCGTCAGCGGATCGGGCGGCAACCTCTGGATCTATCGCGACGACGCGCTGCGAGCGGGCGGCTTCGAGACCAACGCCGAGGCGGGCGCGGGCGTGGTGGCCGAGCGCATCGATCTCGCCGGCGACGCCCGGGCGCTCTGCCTCGCAGAGACGGGAACGGCGCCGACGCGGCCGCACATGTTGCTCTTCAACAGCACTCACACGCACGCGGTGCTGTCCTTCGTGGCGAGCGGTCACGTGCTGTTCATCGACGCGGCGCGGCGCACACCAGTGTCGTGCATCGACGTGGGCGAGCAGGCGCACGCGGCCGTTCCCTCGCCGGACGATCGGTGGGTGCTCGTGGCCAATCAGAACGGCAAGCGACTGCAGCGCATCGCATCGAACTTCGCGACCAACACGTTTACGCTCGAGGCCGCCTCCCTCGATCTGCGCAGCGGAACGACGCCCTCGGGCGCCCCCGTCGAAGACCTCGCCGACGCGGGCGCGCGCGTGCGCCCCGACAACGCTCCCATCTGCCCGATCATCGACGACGCAGGGCGCCTCGGGTTCATCACGCTGCGCGGCGGAGGGCTCTTCGTCGTGGCCGCGCGATTGGGCGCGCCGCTCTCGATCCTCGCGGAGTACGACCGAGACACCGTCGCGCCCAACGGCTGCGGCGGCATCCAGGTCGGCAACACGATGTACATCAACAGCGGCGGCGGAACGGCGGCGACGCCCTTCATGAACCGCGTGTACGCGTTCGACGTCAGCCGCTTCGGGGCCAGCCCGACGCCGCCCAACACGCCCGCGCCGCGCCTGGTGTTGCAGCGCGACGGGCGCGTCGACTCGCACGGAGCGGCGTTGGTGAACAGGCGGTTTCTCTGGTTCGGCGACCGCGCGGCGAACGTCGTCAACGTGATCGACACAGCGGACGGAGACCGTGTGTTGACGGACATTCGGCTCGAGGGAGCGCTGAGCAGCGACCCGGCGCCGGACCTGATGGCGATCGCTCCGGACCAGTCGCGGGTGTACGTCTCGCTGCGGGGGCTCTTGCCGCTCTCGGCCAACGTCGCGGACGCGGGAAACGCCGTCGGAAACACCCCTGGCCTCGGCGTGATCCGCGTCACCGAGGGCGGGCGCTCGGGCGTGCTCGAGACGGTCGTGCGCGTCTCCAACAGCTCGAGCTTCGACGGCGGAACGATCGAGCGCGCCGACCCGCACGGCGTCGCCGTCCGACCACGATGAGCGCGGAATTCTCCCGCAGAGCGCGCCGCTCGCCGCTCGTCGCCGCGGCGCTTGTTTTTGTGTGCGCGCTGGTCGCGAGCCCCGAGCGCGCCTCGGCCAACGGCCGCTATCCCTCTGCGCAGTACGTCGTGCGCGGCCGCGGGACCACGGTGCTTCGCGCGACCTGGGGACTGCTCGTTCAGCGCGCGCCGGACGCGCCGTTCGCGTGGGTGTGCGAGGACGCGCTCGGGTTTTCGGGGGACTTCGACCCATCGATCGCGATCGACGCGCGGGGCGAGGTGCTCGTCGGGCTGTTCGACGGCTTGTCGCAGTTGTCCACGAGCACGTGCGGCGTCCGTCGCGTGGCGGGCACCGAAGGGCTCGGGATCGTGGACGTCGACGCGAGCAGTGACGGCGGGCGGCTCGTGGCGCTGTGGTCCAGCGGGTTCGTCTCGAGCGCCGAAGGGATCACCGGAGGGCTCTTTCGCTCGCTCGACGGCGGCGCGCGATGGGAACGCGCGCCGATGGTGACCCGCGACGTGCTCTGGGACACGGTCGAGATCGACCGGGCCGACCCCGATCGTCTGTGGTTCACGGGAGTGCGACTGCGTCCGCGCAGGGTGGTGTTCGCGCGCTCGGATGACTTCGGCGCGACGCTCGACGAGTGGACGCTCGAGGCAGGGACGCCCGAGGGCGTAGAGTCCGCGTACGTCGCGGGCTCGGACGCGGTCGACCGCGACGCTGTGTGGGTGCGCGCGGTCCGTCCGCTGACCCGCGACGACGCCGGCGCGCTGCGGGACGGAACGGACCTGCTCCGTTCGACCGACGGCGGCCGACGATGGACGCGCGTGTTGCGCGCGGACGCTCCGCTGCGCGGATTTGCGCTGGCGCCAGACGGGCAGCTCGCCTTCGCGGGCGGCCGCGGCGTGGGTCTGCTGCGCTCGCTCGACGCGGGCGCTTCGTGGACGCGCGTCTCGACCGTCGAGCCCACGTGCCTTCGTTGGAGCGAAGGGTCGCTGCTGGTCTGCGCGGACTTCGTGCGCGACGGGTTCAGCCTCGCCGAGAGCCGCGACCGCGGCGAGACGCTTCGCGCGCTCACGAATTTCTGCGCCGTGGAGGGTCCGCTCGCGTGCGCTGCGGGTTCTGGCGCGACGTCGGTGTGCGGTGCAGCGTGGCCGGTGCAGCGCGTAACGCTGGGTTGCACGCAAGGTCCTCGGCCCGATCCGCTGGCGGACGCGGGGCTCGACGCGCAGCCATCATCGCTCGACGCGTCGACCGTCGCGGACGCTTCGGGACTCGGGGACAGCGCGCCAACGCCAACGCCAACGCCAACGCGAGCGTGCTCGATCGCGCCGATGGCAGCGGGACAGCGAGCGCCGTCGGCGCTGTGGTGGGCGGGCACGATCGCGTTCGTCGCGAGGAGCGCGCGGGGAAGAAAATCGAGAGGAGCTCGCGGCGGCTGAGCGCGAACGGGCGTCGCGCAGGCAGCGCGCGCAGCTCGAGCCGAGCGAACGCGGGTGGCGCTACCGTCGCCCATCGTCGTGCGCGTCGTGCGCTCCGTGCGACTGCGCGTGCATGGACGCCGTGGGCGAGGCGCCGTTTGTTACGGCGCCAGTCACAGCGAGAGACGGCCCGAGAGAGCGCGACCGTGGATCTGTCGGGCCCACAGAGGCCGAGGTCCAGCAGTCGATGCAACCCGCGCAGCGCTCCATCTTCGTGGACAACCAACGCGCATCGAACTCGCTCGCCGTCGTTCAGTCGAGCTGCGACGGGTCGATCGCACCGATGGCGCCCGAGTGCGACATCAGCGCGATTCCATCGTGGAGCACGGGCGCGCGGTGTGCCTGGCGACAACGTCTGTAAGCCTCGTGCACAAACCAGCCCGGTCGCTGCGTTCTGTGAGCACACAAGCACACTCCGATTGGTGACTTCGTGAGTTTTGTTTTCAATTGACAGCCTCCCCAGAGCGATCGGTAGCCTCGTTTGCAAGGTGGACCGTAGGACTCGGATGATGGCAGTCGTGGCGTTCGCGCTCGTCGCGGCGTGTGGCGCCACCTATCCGGGCAGCGAGCTCCTCGGTCGATGGAACGCAGACGTCCGCGCGATGCTCGCACAGCCCCTCGCTGAGCCGTACACGGCGCTGACGCTCGCGATCGTGTTCTCGCCGAACTACACGTACTCGATCGAAGTGCGCGCGATCGCCGCGGCGACGGAGAGGACTGGCCCGGGATGCACGACGAGCTCGATGTTCTCTGGCGGCACTTGGGCCGTGAACGTCACCAGCACTGGGCGCTGGCTGACTACGGGCGGAACGGTCTCGGGCACCATCGAGCGAACAGGCTGCAACAACGCAGCAGACAACTTCGCGCGCCGAGCAGCGACCGAGCGAGAACTGGTGGTGCTGGATGGTGTTGCGTACATCGTGAGCGACGGAACGCTAGTCTTCGCCCCGAGCGGCCCGTTGGGGGCGAGGGTCTTCACGCGATGATGGCGCGGAGGGACGTCGCGCACCTGCGCGCGCTCGAACGCAAGGGAGCCCTCGAGCTCGCCGGCCCGATCCCCGAGGCGAAATCCGGCCTCGTCGTGATCCGCGCCGCGAGCCGCGACGAAGCAGAGCGCATCGCCGACGCAGACCCGTTCGTCACGCACGGAGTCCGCACGATGGAGCTGCGTCGATGGCTGCTCTCGTGCGACGACAACGATCACATGCTGCCGTGAGCTCACCGCGACCGAGCCCCAGAGACTCGAATCGCCTGGTCGAGCTCGACCGACGACCGTCGCTACGACGGGGCTACTGCACGCCCCAGATGCGCACGACAGCGCGTCCGGTGCCCGCGGTGGCCGTGCGGTACACGAGCGTGACGTGATGGATGTTTCGCATCACGCCCGGAAAGTCGAACACGCGCGTGCGCGTTCCCGGCGCCATGAACTGTCGAACGGGCAGGTCCATGCGCTGACCGTTCTCGAAGACCACGTCGCAGTCGAACATCTGGATGCCTCCGCCGACCGCCTCGAGAAACAACCCGCGAAACATCTCGGGCCTCGCCGCGAGCGGGACCACGTCGCGATCGACCGCGAAGTTCACCATGCGCTCGCCGAGCAGGACCACGTTTCCGACGGGCTGCACGGGTTGCGCGACCACGACGCCGGGTTGCGCGACGACCACGGGCTGTACGGGCTGCGCGACCACCACGGCGGGTCGCGAAACATAGACGGCCGGGCGCGCCACATAGACGGCTGGGCGGTAGTACACGGGTCGAGCGCGGACGATGCAGCCGCTCGCCAGCGAGCCGAGCGACACCAGGGCGAAGAGCGCGAGCGTAGGCGTTGAAGTGAGCTTCATTCAGAGTCCTCCGAGGGCAAACGTTTGCCCGTTCTACGGAAGGGCGAAGCAATTGTCGCTCCCATCGTTTTCTCCAAGATTGACGCATCGCATAAGCAAATAACGCAACGAGTCTTGAACTTAGACTCATTGCGTCATAAGTCTCCTTTCGTCAGCAAATCGAAAGGAGTTCCCCGATGAACGACGAGTCGAATCCCATGGAGTCCAGCGCACTCGAGCCCGAGGTCGCCGCCCCCGCCCCCGAGGCAGAGCCCGTCGAGGCTGCAGAGGCCGTGGCGACGCAGGACATCCCTCCCGTCACCGCGATGCGCGCCGAGCACGAAGCGCTCTCCACGCTGCGAGCGCTCGGGCTCCGCTGGGCCGATCGCGGACTGGGCACGAGCAAGGCGCTGCTGCAGCGAGGCGCTCGCGCGCTCGACGGCGCAGCCGAGAAGGTCGGCGCACTGCAAGCGCGCGTGCAGACCGCCCAGCCCGCGCGAGGGTAGCAGGGATCCGGCAGCGCCCACGAGATGCGCAACGCCCGGCGGAAGATGTTGGAATGGCAAGGCCAAACGGGACGAGCACACGGCCGGGAGGCGAGCGCTCATCGTTACCCAAGTTGTGCGTGGGAAAATCCAAGGAGAACGAGCTCGGCACAGAGCCGCGGGGCGGCCCCCACCCGCGCTGCCGCGCGCGAGCGAGTGCAACGACAGTGGGCGCAGTGCTGAAGCCCCCACCCGCGCTGCCGCGCGCCCCGCCCCCGC
>LNEO01000326.1 GCA_001465015.1 Deltaproteobacteria bacterium Ga0077539
GAGCACCTCGTCGCCGTCATGCCCGAGCCCCCGCTCCCTCGACGCCTGCGCCGTTCTGACCGGAATTGAGCCATGTGGACGCTCTTACGAACAACGCCAGCCCATCGCCCGAAACGCGCATCGCTTCGGCGGCCGGTCGCCTCGACCGTGACGCCCCGCCGCACTCGGCGCTCATGCGCATGCACTTGTTGCATGCGTAGGAGTGCGCCGATCGCGTTCTCCACAGCCCCGCACACCGCAGACCACAAATCTGGGTAATGAGAAGGTGATGCTCGGAGAGGAGGGCTTCTCTCTCTCGGTCTTCGACGCGCGATACGGAATGGTCGCGAGCTGGTGGCTCGACGACGGACACCTCGGGACAACGGCCGCGATCAGCGACGACGGCGGCGCGGTGTGCGTCGCGACCGCGAGCGGACGCGTGCTCGTCTACCGCGAGCGCGACGCGTCGTGATGGCGCGCTCCCAGCGGCTCGCTTCGTCCTCGGGCGCTCACACGGCGGTGCGCTTGAGCCCTACGAACAAGCAGCGCGGGCACGTCACGGCGACGGTGACCTCGTCGATCCCGCTCGACGTGACGCTGTGTTCGGCGGCGAGCATCTCGAACGGAACCGCGTCGCGCTCGAGGCAACGCGGGCAGAGCACGCCCGAGGGCTCTGTGTTGCGCGGGCGCGACAGCGGCGGCGCGAGCGCGTTGTGTTCGAACAGGGTCCACATCGAGCGGCCCTGCGCTGCGCGCGCTGCTGCGTCGTCGTGCGCCTGGAGCCTCGCGCGAGCCTCTTCGAGCTTCGCGCGGAGCTCTTCGACCGTGGCCGCGAGCGATGCGACCTCGGGCGCTCGTTGGGCTGCGTCTTCGGTGGATTCGGCGAGCTGCGCTTCGAGCGCTCGGATGCGCGCGTGCGCCGCGGCGAGGTCGTCTCGGAAGCTCATCGCGCGTAAGCGTACCCGCGCTGGACCCGCTCAGCGCACGCGTCGTATGCCAACGTGGCCGTCCGCGAGCCACACAAAGGGGACGCTGTCGAGCCGGCCGAGCGCTGCTCGCGCGGCGGCGGGGTCGTCCGAGAAGCGATCGTCAATGGGCGAGATGCCGGTCGACGAGTTCATCGCCGCGTCCCCGCCGAACAAAACGTCGCCCATGCGCCACGCGGTGCTTCCTGGCGTGTGACCGGGGAGGGCGATGGCCTCGAAGTCCGCGCCGCCGAGGGTGACGCGCGTCCCGCCCGGCGCGGGAATCAATCGCACCGGCAGCGGAGGGAGCCGATCGCGACCGCCGTTTTGCGCGCGATACTCTCGCTGCGCGGCGCCTTGGTGCTGCGTGAGCCCGCGCATGCGGTCGATGTCTGCGGGGCCGACGTAGCAGGGCACGTCGCCGAACGTGCTCGCGGACGCGTAGTGGTCGTGGTGTGCGTGCGTCACCAGAATGGCGAGCACCGCGCGCCCGGCGATGGCCGAGCGAAGCGAAGCGCCGTTGGGCTCCTCGCCGGTGTCCACCAACACCACGCCCCCCATCACAGGAACGACGTAGAAGAACCCATCCGCGACGCGACCGCCGATGATTCCGTAGGGGCCCTCGACGCGCTGGGCGCACGCGCTCACAGCGAGCAACAGCGCAGAGAGCAAGCAACCCATGAATCGCAGCGCGAACACGAAGAGTCTCTTTACACCAACACCGCGACGGTCGTCGTTGCGTTCGCGCTACGCAGTGTTGGTTCGGACTGTCTTTCGACGTCCGTCGCGGCGTCGACGTTCGCTTCGAGGCGTGGCGCGGTGCCGCGTGGAAGGAGATGCACCTGACGGCGACCGGCGTCCGTCACAGGACGATCTCGCGGCGCGAAGGCGACGAGGTGGTCACGGCGCATGGCTCGCGATCGGCCAGCGGCGGGTCCCTCGCAACGCGAGAGACTCACAGCGCCTGTCGTCGATCGCGGAGGGCTACCTCGTCTCACACCGGTCGCGATCGCGGGCGGCCTACGTCGAGCGAGACGAGCGTTCGGTGTGGGACAAACAGGGGCGCTCGAAAACGTGTGCGTATCGGACGAAGCCGTTGGAAGGGGCATCGTCGTTTGGTAGCGTCGCGCTCGTTCGAAGAAGTCCTGTGTCGCCTTGCTCGAGTCGTGCGCTGCGGCTCGCGCGGCGACGACGCATCCTGTACGAGGAGTCTCGAGACATGAAGTCGTTCGTCAAGTTCGCCCTCGCTTCCTCCTTCGCGCTTTCGTTTGGAGCGTGCGCGTCCGCCCCCACGCTGGTCGGCTCGTGGCGCGCGATGTACACGGCCGATGGCTTCGCCGTGACCGAGACGCTGACGTTCGCGGGCGGTCCGATGTCGGGAGCGCTCACCGTCGCCAACAGCGGAACCAACGCCACGACGATGTGCTCGCGCACGATCGGCCTGACGGGAACGTGGACCGACACCGCCACCACCACCACGCTCAACGTCACCGCCGGCACCATCGCGCAGACGGGTTGTATGGACGCGGCGATGAACGTCGCCATGCGCGCGTTCACCGCAGAAGAGCTCACGGCCGTCAACGGCAGCATCGGCGGCGGCTACACGCTGACCGCGACGCAGCTGACGCTCCGTTCGAGCGGCCAGATGGTGACCTACACGCGCCAGTAGCGCTTCGTTGGGGGTAACGCACCATCGAGCCTATCGGCGTCGTGGGTGCTCGTGGCGCTCTTGGGGGGAGTGCTCGGCGGCGTACGCGCCGAGGGCGCTCGCTCGTCACCTGCGGCTGCGCCGAAGCGCGGGGACCCAACGACGATCGCGATGGCCCCCCAGGGTCTAGCAAAGGGCCGAAAGGGCGCAGAGGAGGCAACGGGCGAGCGGGTCGCCGAAAGCGGACGCGTGGGCGACCGACTGGGGGTGGAGGGGCTATCCTCCCAACACGCGGGCTTGCAGATCACGCGGCGATCACGAAGGATCGTGATACCGTTCGAGCTCGATGAATCTGCCGTACATCACGATCCCGCAGTACGCGACGACCGGTCAGGTCCACGCGTTCGCGGATCGCGAAGTCGAGGTTGCGCAGCTGTATCGCAGCGTCATTTCCGCAGGAAATCGCGTGCGAGCCGGAGCGCCAACGGTACGCGAACGCTTCGTCGTCTCGGGCTATATGGGCGTCGGGAAGAGCGCAGCCATCCTCGAAACCCTCGCGCGAATCCGCGGCGAACGCGACACGCCGACGAGCTTCGAAGAGCCGGCCGACCGCCAGCGTTGGCTCGTGTTCTACCTCTCGGGCAAACACTATCAAGGCACCGGCGCGCTCGCGGATGGTGTCCAGCGGATGATCGTCGAAGCGCTCTCGGACATTCACGAACTCGCCGCGAGCGCGAGCAAGACAGCGTTGAAGATTCCCCTCTATGCGAGGCCGTTTCGAGCGCAAGAAGCAGCAGCTTTCAAAGACGTGAAGGACTCACTCGAGATCCTCGCGACGACCATCCTCTTCGTGAGGGCATTTCTCGGCGGCGCCGCGAAGGTGAAGTATCAGGCGCAAGACCTCCAAGAGTTTCGGCGCACGCTCGACGCGCAGCTCAAGAGCGAGCTCAAGAACAAGGGAATCGACATCGAGAGCCTCTCGGCGAAGGCTGCGATCGAGGTCGCGAGCCAGTACTCGCTTCAGTGGGCAAGCTCAGCGCAGATCGCACTCAGCGTCGAGCACGAGATCACGCTCTCGGCCGACTTCTTGGTGGACATTTTCAACACGTTCTTCGACGCGACGGCGCGCGCGAAGGTGCCCACGATCCTCGCGATGGACGACTTCGACGAGCTCGCCTCTGCGATCGGCCCCGCCTACAGCGAACGCGCGAGGGTGCTCAACTCGCTGCTCGGGGCGTTCAGTCGGCTGTCGCCCTCGGCGCTGATCGTGGGGCTTCGCGAGGAGTATACCGACGTGGACACACGTCGGCAGTACCAGAGCCTGCATGTGCCGCCGATGCGACGGCGTGATGCGGCTGCGGCGCTTCGCGCGTGGGCGCAGCTACAACAGCCCGCGTTGAGCACGAAGGACGTCGACGACTTCATCGCGTTCGGTGAGCGGTTCGTCGAGCAGTTCGACCGAGACGCACCGGTGGTGGTTCCGTTTCGGTATCTCCAGCTCGTCGCGGTCATCAGCAATCGCGGCGTCGATCCGACAGCGACGACCGCCGCGCTCGTGCGTCGATATGTCGAGTCCGAGTGCAACCGCGAGGCGTTTCGTGCATTCGAACGGCTGTGCGACGCGCTCTCCGAGGATGACGTCGAGCGCGCTGCGGAGGTGCTACCGGTCGACCTCGACAACTACAAGCTCTCAGAACGCGAGCGACGCGCGCTCGAGTCCTACGGGCTCGTGCGACCCGCCGCGGCAGGCGACGCTACAGACAAGAGCGTATTTCTCGATCCGCTCTTCGCGTACGAGCGGCGCGGTCGCACGGCGTCCTGAGAGCCACTCCATGCTGCCAGCGCTGAGCTTCGCCACCCTGCGCAGTTGGGACGAGGACCATCGCGTGACCACCGCGATCCGGGCGAGATTGTCGGGGGCCGTGCTGCGAGTTCCTTCGGTGCTGCCGATCACCGAACGCGAAGAGCTCGTCGAAGCGCTCGGTGCGTTTTGTAACTGGCGCGTCGAGCACGTGGCCGAACGAGACTCACCCACGGACGCGGGCCGCTTGTTTCTTGCGACGCACGCGCGCGGCGAGCTCGTCGGAACGCCAGGTTCATTGTGGGTCGTGCCCTGCGAGCCTTCGCGCGACCCTCGGTCACTCGAACTCGACGCGATGTGGATCGTTCTTCGCGACGCCATGTGTGGCTGCTTCGCCGGTCGTTTCGCCAACACGCGGCTGCGCGCGGCGATCGCGTGGGCCGCAGACGCAACGGACTCTCCATCGACGGCGCTGCGCTTTCTCGACGGTGTGCTGCGGGCATGGCTCGCGCAACGCGACGCGAGCGATGCCGCGCTGTTCGCCGCAGGGCTCGCGGCGGTCGTCGAGTGGTTGCTTCGAGGCGTCGACCCGATCGTTTCGCAGTGGGTGGTGGCGATCGCGCTCGGAGGCGACCCTGCGCTCGTCGTCGGCGCAGCAGCGTTGCTCGGACGCGAACCAGCCATTCACCGCGCATTCGACGCGGGACTCGTGGAGCTGTACGACCCGAACAATCGACCGAAGCCCGATTTACGTCGCCCGCTGGAGATGCTCTCTCGACCCGATCGATGGCCACAAGGGACGACCATCGAGCTTGTTCAGAAGCAGCTCGAGCCGCTGGTGCTGTCGGACATCACGCGGGTGTTCGTGAGGAAACAACGAGCCGAGCTCGTCGTGCCGCTCGGGCTCGTGGGCCCGAAGCCGCCGGGACCAATCGTCACGCACGCTGCGGCGATCGAGCAGGCGTGCGCGATCTTCGGGGCGGAGTCCACGGTTCGCACTGTGGTCCTGCGGGGCGTCGCCGGCAGTGGAAAGAAGGCGGTCGCAGCGCACGTCTGCGCTCGATTGGCGCCGGATCGAGAGGCGATCTGGGTGAGCTTCGCCAACGGACCACGCGACGCATGGGCGCGCGTCGGTTCTGCGATGAAGCTGGAGGGACTACGAGACTTCGAGGCGATGGTCGACGACGGGCGCGCGACTCCGCGTTGGGTCGAGCTCGTGTTCGACGAGCTCCGCGCGCGACGAGCGATCGTCGTCGTCGAAGAGGCGGATACCGTCGACGAAGCGGATCTTCGTCACTGGATTCCTGGAGGCGCGGGCCGCTGTCACGTGTTGGTTCAGAGTGAAAGAGCGCAGCGCTGGTTGCAGCAATCTCGGGAGGCGATCGTGATCGACGTGGGCCCGCTCGATCGAGCGACCGCGCGAGCGCTGTTGGCGGCAAAGGCGCCCTCGCGAGCCGACGAGATCGAGCGAGGCGCTGCCGACGAAGTGATCGAGCGGTTGGGCGGGCACATGGGCGCGCTCGCGCTGCTCGGCGCGAGGATCGCGCGCAGCGATGTTCCCATCGAGACGCTCATCGAGGAGAAGGGCGATCCGATTGCGTCGGTCGGTCGCGACGCGATCGAGTCGCTCGACGAGGGCGAGCGTGACGTGGTCGACGCGCTCGCGGTGTGCGCGAACGGGGCGGCGCCCATCGCGCTGATCGAAGCGATGGTCGAGCACGCCGTCGACGCGCGAGCGCTGGACAAGCTCGAACAGCGCTCGATGCTCACCGTGCGCGGCAGCGTGATCGAGCTGTCGGCGATCATTCGGGTGGCGGCCGATGTCCAGCAGGATAACGGAGCAACGCGCAGAGAGAGGTTGGCGCAGCGGCATGCAGAGGCCGTGATTGCTTTGTTCGAGCGAACCGCGAACGCAGCGCAGCGAGAAGCCCTCGTACCGCAACTGCTAGAGGCCCTCCGGCGACTTGCCGAAAGGCTCGAACGCGAGGAGCACTTGCGCGCACTCGACACGATTGCCGGACAGTTGCTGAGCGTCCCACACAAGAATCGACAGAAGTCCGTCCGCCGCGTGATCGAGGCGTGCGATGGCGCGTTGTCGCGATCGCCATTCCTGGCGTTGCACGATCGCGGAAGGTTGGTCTTCGTCAATCGTTTGGCGGAAGCCTGGCTACACGTCGACGGAACCGAGAGCGCCTCCGCTCGTGCGCGAGCAATCACGCTTCTTCGTTCAGCAGTAGCCGATGCCGAGCGAATTGGGGACGAGCCTATGGTCCGTAGGTTGGAACACGCACTTGGCGTTGCGCTCACCCACTCCAGACGGCAAGAAGATCGGGAGGAAGCAGAATCGTGGCTACGGCGAGCTCTCGAAAAGACGTCTTTCGTCGACGAACCGGAAGATTGGGCAAAGACTGCATACAACCTCAGCGCTGCACTGGAGGCACGCGGCGATCGACCGCATCAAGAGATCGTCGAGCTTCTGCGTCGAGCTTCGGAAGCCGCCAAACGAACGAACGATGTCGACCTGCAGCAGTCTGTGCAGGTCAGCTTGGTGGGCGAACTGTCGTCGCCTCGCTCGACCTCTGAGCAACGAGACGAAGGGTATTCGCTGCTCAACGCGCTGGTCGCAGACATCTCGAAGCACGAACATCCACACCAATGGGCCCGCGTTCGTTTTGTACTCGGCTCCTCTCTTTTGCTTTCAGCATCGTTGCTTCCCGCATCCGCGCCGCTCGACCGAGTTCAGCAAGCGATCGACCTACTGCTAGCGACGCTCGAGGTGTGGACCGAGTCGCGTGACACTGACGACTGGACCCAAACGCAGTACTGGCTTGCGCTTGGCTTGGTCGCGCGGGCTTCCGCCAGTGCTTCAATGAGCTCTGACGACGCCGCGACGCTATCGCAATACGCGAGCAACGCTGCGCGAGGCTACGCAATGCTCGGCGATCAAGAGGGCATTCGGCGCTCCATCGAGCTCGCAGAGCGCGTGCGAGGCGTCATCGCGGCTGCGACGACCAAGACTGCGACCGATTCTCAGGGGCCTCGATAGGGACCGATCTGTCCCAACCTGGGACCGATCGGTCCCATCGCGATTTGCCGCGAAAACCGTTGGTTGTGGGGCGATCTCGCGCTGTAGCGCCAGGGCAACGTCACCGATCGTTCTACGAGGTCACCGTTCGGATCAGGTACAACCCCCTCGATCGATCAATCGGCCGGATCCGCATGAGCGTCCGTCGCCTCGCTGTTCACACAACGCTCGCTGTCTCCGCGGGTGCCGCGCGTGCGCGCTCGACCATATCGCGAGCGCGGCACGAAGCTCACTACGCGCTCGAAAGCTCGATTCGCGGCAGGTGCAGCCCGATTCGACCGATGTGCACGTAGTGCGGCGCGTAGCCGGTCCACCAGAGCTGCGCGAGCGGCTCGAACACGTTCGGCAGGTCCGCGAGAAACACATCGCCGCTCACAGGAGAGCCGATGAGCTTTGCTGGCTGAACGTCGCGCAGACGCGCTCCGGCGTTGGCTAGGATCGCGTGCGCCCACGCGCGGCGGTGGTCTTCGATCGCTTGAGACAGGGCGCGCGAGGCGCGTCGCTCGGCGGCGGCCTCGCCCCAGCGGCTCAACCAATAGATTCGAAGCTCTTGCTCGTACGACCAGCGACCGGTCGCGCGACGAAGCAGCCGCGAGAGCACGCCGCGGGCAGGCTCGTTGGGAAAAGACTCGAGCCCCACCTTGACCATCGCGGTCTCCCACAGCGAATCGCGCACCGAATACGGGGAGAACAACGGGATCTCGAAGGGGACCTCCCTCATGTTCTCGGTGCGCACTCCCTTGGTGAGGCGCTCTGTTCGAGAGATCTTCCAGAACACGGTTCGCGTCGTGGACGTGTGCGTCGTCCACTTCAACGCTCGCCGGTGCGCCTCGCGCGCGAGCTCTTCGGCCGTGACCAGCCCGATCGGGTCGCTCACCATCGCCAGCACCGCGTGCACTTGATACGGAACGCGCGTGATCGACGGCGGCTCACCGCCAAACGCGCGCGCCTCGTCGTTGATCCACTCCGAGGGACAGAGCCCATGGGCCACGGCGCACTCGAGCGCCTCTCGCGGCGCGACGATCCCTTCGAGAGCGGCCGTCGCTCGAGCGAGCTGCGGTCGCGCTGGGGTGAGCACGCGCAGCGCGAGCGCGTCGACGTCGAGCGTGATGGGCCATCGCAACATGCGCGCCGGGTTCAGCCTTCGCGCAGGAGTCTACTGCGAGCGCGTCGCTTCGTGGCGCTCAGGGCTCGACGCGCACGAGCTTTCCGAAGAGCGGTTTGGCTCTGATCCGGCCGTTGATTCCAACGCAGCATCGCCTGTGAAAACAGCGGCGAACGCACGGTGCGGGGCGGTGGGACGAACGCGGCGCGGTAGCAAGGGGCCGAAGGGCGCAGAGGAGGCAACGGGCGAGCGGGTCGCCGAAAGCGGACGCGTGGGCGACCGACTGGGGTTGGAGGGTCTATCCTCCGAGCGACCACCGAGCGGCGATGCTCGCGATGGGCGGGCTGGCGTTGGTGTACGGCGCGCGGCGGCGTCGTCGAAGCGCGCGCTGAGCAGCGCGAAAGCAACCTTCGGGGTCGAAGCCCCGTCTCGGCGCACTCACCCGCGGCGCGTCGTGCGCCTCCCGAACGAAGTCAGCGCCGCGCGCGATGGGTCGTCGCATCGAGCGTGACGCGCATGTCGCCGAGCGGCGGAGCACGAACGCGAACCGCAGCGCGCACGGGCGCTTCGAGCGCCGCGACGATCGCGGCGGTTCAACGCAGCTTTCGCTGGCCGCGGGTCGAAGCGTCGACGCTCTCGGGGCGCTTCGGCGACGTTTCGGCGTGCATCGCCACGAGCGCTGCGCGCACGTGCGTGGTGTGCGCGGCGAGCGTCGCGAGATAGCGCCGCGGCGTGAGTCCCGCGTCGGGCAGGAGGCGCTCGATCAAGTCGATCGCGTCGGACATGCGCGCGAGCTCTGATCCTCCGACGACCGCGACGACTTCGACGATCGACGCGAGCATCACTTGCACCGACTCTGCGTCCTCGAGGTCTGCGCTCTCGAGCGTCCGGTACTCGGCCGGGATGTTCGCGGGATCTGGAAACCACCGCGCGTACCGTCTTCGCAGCGACCCGTGGTCCTTCTGGATCGACTCGATGCGCGCGCGTTCGCCCTCGCCGATCACAGCGAGATCGACGATGCCCACCTCGCGCAACGCCTGGCGCTCGGACTCGATTTGCTCGAGCGCCTCGAGGTCGCGTCCGCGCGCGAGGTCTTCGAGCTCGCTGACGACGTCGCCGCACGAGCGCTCGAGGTCGATCGAGAGCTTCTTGGGATCGACGGGCGCCGCGGGCGTGTCGCGCTGGTGGATCGGCGCTGCGTCGTCGAGCGATCCGTCGACCATCGCCACGAGCGTCTCGTCGTCGACGAAGTGGTAGAACGCGCGCTCGCCCTTGGCGCGTTGATGCGCGACGAGCTGGCGAAGGGCAGGGTTTTCGGTGCCGAGCGCGACGACGCTGACCCCGAGCGTGAGCTTGTCCGACGCGAGCTCGCGCGCCGCGACGATCGTGGCCTCGTCCACGGGCGCGTCTCCGTCGGTCACGAGAACGACCTGAGCCTTCGCGAGATCCCGATCGCTCTCGCGGGCGCGCGTGACGACATCGAAGGCTGCGAGCAGCGCGGCTTGGATGTCCGTTCCGCCCATTTGCACGGTCGAGCACACGTCTGCGATCGCTCGTTCGGCGAGCGCCACCGAGTCGATCTTTACGATCGGCCTGACCGCGCTGTTGAAGAACGCGAAGTAGAGGCAGCACCGCACCGTGTCGCCCGACGACAACCGCCGGATGAGCGTGGCGAGCTCGGCGACGAGCATCGCGTCTCGCACCCTCGCTCGCGGGCCGATCATGCTGCCCGAGCCGTCGAGCAAGAACACGCGCACCTCCGAGCTCAGCGCGACGCGCGGCGTGCGCTCGACCTCTTCGCGAACGAAGCGACGCGCGAGCAGTCGACCCGTGGCGAGCTGCAACACGATCAACCGAGGGTCCTCGATGATCGCGCTCGGGATGTCTTCGACGCTCTCGGCGGCGACGAGCTCGAGCGTCTGCGTAGGGTAGGCCACGCGTCGCAGTCGTCGCTGTTCGGATACGACGCGCACGGGATTGAGCGTTCCCCCGAGCTCGAACGCGCCGTCGACCGCGAGGGCCGCGACGAGCAGCTCGTGATCGGCGCCAGCGCCAAAGTGCGCGCGCTCGGCGTTGTCTTGCACCGAGCGCGTCGGCTTGTCGTTGTCGAGCTTCTTGCGGACACGCTCGAGCGCGCGACGCACGATCCCGACGACCTCGTCGCCGAGCTGCTCGGTCGACGAGCGTTCGAACGACGCGTAGCGCTCCTCGTCGCTCACCTCGCTCGCGCGTCCGAACACCGCGGCGTGGGCGCGCCGCGAGAGCTGCGCGAATCGCGTGGTTGGCGTTCCTCGCGCGACGTGATCGAGCGCAGCGACGACCGCGCGTAGCCTCGCTAGCTCCCCGCGAGCGATGGCCGAGCGTGCCTGGTGCGCGAGGCCGACTTCGAAATCGACCCCCGCGGACTCGAGTCGGTTGAGCCGAAGGATCTCCGCCAGAATGGCCCGCTTTCGCTCGGTCACGCCGTCGAGCTCGAGCGGCAGCGCAGCGTCGGTGTCGAGCAACACTTGCCGAGCTGCCTCGAAGAGCCTTCGCCTCCGCGCGAGCACGTCGAGCTCTCCGCGTCCTGCGGCGAGGAGGTGATCGACCGCGGCGAGCTCGAGCTCGACCACGCGCATGCGCGCCTCGATGTCGGCGATGTCTTCGCGGGCGTTCGCCGCGGCGGGCTCGACGCTGAGCGGCGAGAGCAGCGAGACGATGGGCGTGTGGGCGACCTCGATCGCGCGCTCTTGCGCGTCTCGTGGGTCGACGGCGCGCACGGCTCCGCCGGCGCGCACGAGCAGGTCGAACGTTCGTCGCAGCCACGCCGCGTGCGCCACCGGCGGCCGACGGCAAACGGCCGCGAGCCGCTCGACGTTGACGAGGTTGTCTTCGAGCTCGTCGATGGCCTCGGTGAACATCGCGTCGCGGGAGTCGGGCTGCGAGAGCGGGTTCGCGCGAAAGTGCCCGACGAGCGCGCGAACTGCGGTGGTTCGGAGCTTGGGGCGCCAGCCGAAGCGATCAAAGATCGGCGCTGCGACGCGGTAGATCCATTTCGCTTCGCGCGTGGTGCCGACGAGCTCGACGCGGTGCGCGAGCTGCTCGAGCCGAGCGAGGCCTCGCGTCACCGCGCTCACGAGGCGAGCACCGATTTCCACGAGCTGTCCGCGCGGACGGCGCGGAGGCGCTCGAGTCGATCCGCAGAGTCCGCTTCGAGCGCGTCGATCCGCGCGCGCAGCGCCGCGGCCTCCGCGGCCACTTCGGAAAACACCTCGCCCACGACCCGCGCCTCGAGCGAGAACCGAAGCAGCGCGCCCTCGTCGCGCGTGACGTGAAAGAACCGCGAGGACGCGAGGCGCTCGAGCACGTGCCCGACCGCTGTGGGATCCGCGCTCGCGAGGGACTCGTCCGCCGCGGTCGCGAGCGGCGCGAAGAACGCTTCGAGCAGCGAGATCGCACGGTCGATGCGCTCGAGGTCGAGCTTGCCCATGGACATGCGCAGCGGGGCCGGGAGCACCGCCACGGCGCGCGTGAGCTCGGCGATCGCCGCGTCGGGCGGACTGTCGGGGCCGATCTTCGGCTCCTTGATGCGAGAGGCGGCCTCGACCATGGTGAACGCGAGCGAGATGCGCTGATCGGACGCGCGCAACGCGTGAAAGCCCGCCGCGTCCGCGTCGTGCGCGGGCGGACGCGGCAGGCTTGCTTCGCGATGGACGAGGGAATTCGCTGCCATTTCGAGCAGCTCGTGCGGCTGAAGGACGTCGCCGAGGCCGCCGGTCTCGAGCTCGTTGATGAGGTCGCCGATCTGCGCGACGAGCGCCATCCGGTCGTCCGCCTGCAACCGCGCGAACGCCGACGCGAGCAGCGGCTTGATCCTCGGCCCGACGACCCTTTGCTTGAGCCGGATCGCGCTCCCGCCCATGAGCGCGAAGCGCTCGCCGAGCGCGTCGATGCGCTTGATCGAGGGCCCGAGCGCCGCGAGGATCGCGCTCAACTGCGCGGCGTCGAGGCGGCTGAGCGCGTCGGCGATGGCCCGTCGAAACGCGCCGTCCATGACCTCGACGACCTCGCTCTCGACGCGGCCGAGCGCTCGCTCGAGCGACCCGCGCGGGCTCGCGTGGGGAGGAAGATCTGCGCCGAGGCGCTCCAAGCGCTCTCGATCGGCGACGATGCCCTCGAGCTCGGCGATGATTTCGCCAGCGCGTTTGCTGGCGTTTTCGGGCGATGCGTCGCTGGCAAAGCTCGCGTCGAGCGCGGCGCCGACCTGCGTCGACGCGAGGCTCGCGGCGTCGTCGAGCAGGGCGATCGCCCTCCCTCGAAGCCAACGCGCGATCGGCCGCGCCTCGCTCGCGGCCTTCTCGATGCCTCGAGAGAGCTCTTCGAGCGCCTGCGCGATCTGCCGTGGGTGACCGCTGGCCGTGTCGCCTTGGACGCCAGCGCCGGCGAGCAAGCCCTTTCGCAGCGCGCGTTCGACGAGGGAAGACACGGTCCCTTCGAGGAGCTCTCGCGCTTTGTCCGCGCCGTACGCGCCGCTCTCGACGGCGCCGGCGATCTTCTTCGTGGTCTCGATGAGGGCTTTGGTGTCGCCGCCGGGCTTGGCGCTCTCGACCGCGCGCTCGAGCGCTGCGAGGTCGACCGAAGGTGGCGACGCGGGGCGAACGACCCGCTTCGGGCGCGGGATCTTCGCGAGCGTTCGATCGAAGATCTCTCGTTCGGTGCGCATGATCGAGAGCTGTCGTCGCTCGCGGGCGTCGGTCTCTCGTCCGAGGAGGGCGGCGACCTGCTCGGGCGTCGGCCCCGAGAGGAGCATGCTGAGTCGGAGGCGCTCGAAGTCTTCGAACGTGACCTCGAGGGGGCGCGACGGATTGGAGATCTTGTCGAGGACGCACGCTGCGCGGAGCACTCTTCCGAGTCGGACGACGGTGCGCGTAGAGAGGTAGCGCGTCGCGATGAAGGACGGGTCTGCGCGGCTCGCGGCGGCGAGGTCGTGCTCGATCGCGGTCATGAGCGTCTCGAGGGTCTCGCAGAGCGAGTCGTCCATCTCCACGCGGTCGGTCGCGTCCTGGAGAACATCGATGTCTTGAATCGTGAGCACGCTCTTCCAGCTCGCGCCGCGGCCGCCGCCGAGCTGCGAGCGAAGCACGCGCCCCATCGACCCTTGCGCCCCGAACCCCTTGGGAACGAACGCGACGAACGCGATTCGATCCACGAACGCGAGCAGCGTCTCGCGCGACCCTTCGAGCACCTCTGCGAGGTAGCGGTTGGTGGTCATCAGGGCGCACTCGATCACGCCGCTCGTGACCTTGTTGCCTTGCTTGAGCTCGCGTTCGTTCAAGACGTTGAGCGTCGTGCGCAAGAGCATGTCGCGCCCATCGAGCACCTCGTCGAGAAAGGCGTGGACGGCGCCGAGCATGCCTTGGTCGGTGAAGTGCTCGGTCTGCCCCGTCGACATGAGCGTCTTGAAATCGATCGGGCCGACGAGGTCCGTCTGCACGGTGCTCTCTGTGAACTGCCTGGCGAACAGGCTCGGCTTCGCGGTGGACTCATCGAGGATGCGCCCGAGAACGGCGGCGGCGACGCCGCTCTTGGCCGTTCCGGGGGGACCGGTCATCAGGACGTGCTCGCGGGACAGAAGCGCGAGCGAAATCTGCGTGAGCAGATCGTCGCGCTCGACGAACGTTCGCCCGAGCTCGGCGAAGAAGTCCTTGAACCGACCGGCGGCGACTTCGAACGAGGTCTGGTTGGCGCGCGCGAGCGCTGGATCGTTGGCGGTCACGACGCGACGGTACCGAGGATCGGGCGCGCTCCGAAACCAAGATCGCGCATCGGGAACCTCCCTCGCGGCTTCGCCCGAGCGGTTGATCGCGTCGGGGTCGGCTGTGCGGCGCGCGGCGACCTCGAATACGTGTGCTCAGCGCCGCGGCCCGACCAGCGCACATGCAACGAGCGTATGCGCAGGAGCGCCGTGTGCGGCGCGATCAACGGCGTCCGCGTCGGCGGGGCGCTGGAGCGGACGCGGTTCGAGCGCTCGCCGGCTGCGATGCGAGCAGATGAGGCACGCCCAACGCTGGCACCGCGGCGGCCGCGGTTCGAAGCGCATCGGAGGTCCACGCGCGTCCGTAGAAGCCACCGGCGCGAACCTCCGCTGGCGCCGTGCGTTCGTTGCTCGCCCCCGCAGCGGGGATCGTGATGTCGACGAGCGACGCCCTCGGGCCGAGGTAGAGCCCCGACGATTGTTCTGCGTGCGCTACGGGCAGTCCATCGGCGCCCGCGGTGAACGCGAACGTGCGCACCACCTCGCCGTTCGAGCGAAGGTCGCACTGCCAGCGGCCTGGATTTTGTGTGAGGTTCGTCGCGCTCCGCTCGGTGGTCGCGCCGAACGTGAAGGGAAGCCTCAGCGCGAGCTGATGAAATCCGAGGCCGACTTGCGTCGATCCGCCGGAGCCGTTGGAGAGCGACTGGCTGAGCCTGACGCTACGTGCGCCGCGCGCGTCAGAGATCTCGTCACCGTCGGGCAGTGTGACGGGCTGTCCATTTCGTGTGCAGCGCAACCGAGCGCCCTCGATCGCAGTGACCGTGTCGCTGGTCCCAGCGACGGGCAGGATCAACGCCATCGTCGGGGCGTTGGACGGAACGGTCACCCCCGAGAAGTACCCGTTCACTGAGTATGCGTTGCCGGTGACGCTGTGCCACGAGATCCATCCGCTCAGCGCTTCTTGGTGACGCGAGACGTAGTGCGTCGGGGACACGCCTGCTTGAGCGACTTCGCGTACCTCGAGCGTGTGCGTTCGCAATGGTGTTTGCGCGTCGGTCTGTCCGTTGATCAGCGTGCTCTCGACGGTCAGGGCGCCCACGACGCGCAGCCGCTGGGCGTAGTCTCGACACTCGAACGTCATCCCCGCCCACGCAGGGTCATTGGAGACGTCGTTCGCTGTCCCCTCGCAGCGAACGCGGCCCACTTCACGACCGCCCTGCTTGAACACAGAGAGCATGGCGCTCCCGCGCGCGACGGTTCCGAACACGCGGTAGTGCGCAGCGACGGAGTAGCCGCGCCACACGCGCGCGCCGTTCTCGGACTCCTCGGTGTCGAACAGCTCGAAGAGCGTGTATCCATGATCGAGCCGAGGCGTGCTCGATGAAGGGGTTTGCGCGACGGCCGTCGACGCGTTGGCCAGAGCTGTAAAGAGCGCGGCCGCTGCGATCGCGCTGCGGCGCCATGAATGGTTGGAGCGAGCGTTTGTCATGCGACGACGAGCCTATTCAGTCTGCGCGCAGACGCTCCTTAGTCCTGGCTTAGCGGGCGCTGTGTCCGCGCGTCTAAGTCCGATCTCACGGCGAACTAAGCGATGCAGAGACGTCCTCTGTCTACGCTGAGAGCGCGACATTGAATACCTGTGTCGCGACAGGAGATCGTTGATGAAGACATCGTTCATTCATAGCGCGGCGAGGCTCGCGGCGATCGTGATCGTCGGCGGATCGAGCGGCTGTGGCCCCGACCCGCTCGTCGGCTCGTGGCAAGGCTCCCTCTCGAGCGCCTCGACGGTGCGGTTCGACCTGCGCGCGGACGGGACGATGACCACCGTCATCGCGGTTCGAAGCACAGAGGCTCCGCTCGCCAACTGCGTCACCACGCAGACGTTTTCGGGAGGCACGTGGACGCGGCGCGGGACGCAGCTGCAGTTCTCGTCGATGACCTCGTGCGCCAGCGAGCGGGCGATGTGCTCGGACGCCACGCAAAACGCCGCGTCGATGGCGTGCACGCGCAACGCCTTCATGAGCGCGACCGCGAACACGTTCACGCTCGCCGGTGACACCCTTACGTTGTCTGGCGACCCGCCGACGACGCTCTCGCGTCTGTGACTCGTCGCCGCGCACAGTCGTGACACACCGCGTCAGTCCGCGGGTTTGTTCGCGGCACGAGAGTCGTCACCGCTGTGAATTCAGCGACAGAATCACTAATCCGGCCTAACACCGCGTCAAGATCGCGCTGCGATCACCCGCGCGGAGCGCTTCGAGCGACGAGCGCCTCGACCATCGCGTCGTCGTATCTGCTCCGCGGCGAGCTGCGGATCGAGCTCGCGCACCGAGGCGTCGGCGAGGCGAACGATCGCGTCCCGAGCGTGCGCCCCGTCGATCGCTCGTACACCGTCACCGCGGCGTCGATCGCGGTCCAGCCGACGTCGACGCGCGCTCGGGTGCGAGCATCGACGTAGGTTCCGCAAGGTCCCCGGCGCGTCGACTCGCGGATCACGCCGATCACTGCGACGTCCGCGATCGAGCGCGTGTCGCCGACGCGACGCGTGAGCTGCACGCCCGAGTCTCGCTGCACGATCACGACCCCGCTGCGGGCGCCCTCGGACGCGCCAGGCAACGGTCCGCGCAAGATGCCTGCGAGCTGCCGCTCGGCGATCGACGACATCGCGAAGTCGTGAATGATCCTCATCTCGCGCGGGCGAACGCGCGTGACCTCCGACGCAGCGCCAGCGACCGGAAGCGCGTAGATGACAAAGTCGGCGTGTAGACCGACGGTCATTCCGATCGCGAAGATCGTTCCTGTGTGCGCATCGATTGGCACGTGGGCGTTGAGCCCCTGGTCGACGGCGCCGTCGAGGTCGCTCGCGCCGAGGGTCTCGAGGGTCTCGGGATCGACTTCGATCGGCATGCCCATCTCGGTCATCGCGAACGTGCGGCCCTGCCAATACAGTATCGCCTGTGAAAACAGCGGCGAACGCACGGTGCGGGGTGGTGGGACGCTCGCGACGCGGCAGCAAAGGGCCCAAGGGCGCAGAGGAGGCAACGGGCGATCGGGTCGCCGACAGCGGACGCGTGGGCGACCGACTGGGGGTGGAGGGCCTATCTTCCGCCTACACAAGCGACGGTGATCGCGACGGTGGTGGGGCTTCGCAACAACAACGGCCCTCTCGATTTCGGCCTGTATTCGTCGAACTACTGGCTGCAGGATCGCGGGCGTCTCGTGCGACGCCGAGTTCGACTCACCGATCGCACGGCGACCTGCGCGATGAACGTGCCTGCTGCGGGGACGTACGCCATCGCGTTCGGCCGCGTCGAGCAGGGCTTCTTGGGGATTCCGCTCGAAGGCTACGGCTTCAGCAACGACGCACGTCCAGTGTTGAGCCCGCCGAGCTTCGACGCGTGCCGCATTGCCCAGCGCGGCAACGGCGCAGTGTCCGTGCGAATGACCGCGCGAAACTGAGCGAGTTTTCACAGCGCGCTTCGCGCCCGCGCGCTCAGCCGACGGACGATCGGGTTGCTCTTGCTCCACGCGACCACGGCATCGACGAACGCGCGAATCGCTGGCGCGACGAACGCCCGCTCGGCGTACACCACCGCGACGACGGCGACCGTGCCCACTTTGCGCTCGAGCACGGGAACAAGCGCCCCCGACTCGAGGTCGTCGAAGATCGCCGCTTCGGGCAACATCGCCACTCCGCCGCCACGAACAGCGCACTCGCGCATCGCCGAAATGTCGTTGCTCGCGAAGCGCGCCTCGACACGAACGCGGCCGCGATCGATGAGCGGCCAGTGCGTCGCAGGGTGCTCGCCTCGGTCGTAGCCGACGATGCACTTGTGTCGCGCGAGGTCTGCGACTGTACGCAGCGCGGGGGCGCTCGCGAGGTAGTCGGGCGACGCGACCGCGAGCAATCGAGTCTTGCCGAGGGACCGCGCGACCAGGCCCGGTGCGAGATCGGTTGATGCGCGGATGGCGACGTCGAAGCCGCCCGCCAAGAGATCGACGTGCCGCGTGGTGCTCTCGAGCTCGAGTCGGACCTCGGGGTGCTGCAAGAGAAAACTCGCGATGAGCTCGCCGAAACGAAAGCCTTGCATCGTGGGCGCCGACACCCGAAGGAGGCCGCGGACCGCGCCGTCTGCGCGCTGGACTGCGTCGCGCGCTTCCATCACCGACGCGAGGGCGCTTCGGGCTCGTTGGTAGAAGAGCGCGCCGGCTTCGGTGAGCGCCATCTTTCGTGTGCTTCGACGGAGAAGGCGAACGCCGAGCCGCTCTTCGAGCCGCGCCAACCGCCGTCCGACCGTCGGGCGTGGAACTCCGAGCTCGCGAGCCGCGAGCGAAATGGACTTCGCCTCGACGACGCGCGCAAACGTCGCGAGCTCGTTGGTTTCGGGCATGTCGTCGGTCTGCATCATTTTCGAGCAGATGTTGTCGATTTGTGCGCGCTCCCGCAACAGCGCTCTCTGCTCCTCGCTGTGCTCTATCGACGCGAGCGTTCGCGTCGCGGAGAGACGCACCATGAAGAGCAAGCTTCCGTACTGAATCACAACCGCGCTGTTCGCGCTGGCCCTCACTGGAGCGGCAGCCGGCCGAAAGCCCGCCGCACTTGCACTCTGCGATGAGCTATCGGATCTACCCGTGCGGCCTCAGCAGGGAACCGGATTTCGGTTCGAAAATGCACATCCGCAGGAAAATCAGTAGCGGCGTCAACACCCAAGCGGCAACACGCTCGCCTCACGGCC